>NZ_CP165782.1:2557500-2857500 GCF_000513895.2 Ensifer sp. WSM1721 | reverse complement strand
CGCCTACATCGAGGGCGACATCGCCACCATCTCGCCGAAGGTTTCCGGCTATGTCGCCAAGGTCGATGTCGTCGCTAACCAGCATGTGAAGGCGGGCGATCCGCTCGTCACGCTCGATGACGGCGATTATCGCATCGCGGCCGAGCAGGCCGAGGCGCAGATCGCCACGCAGAGGCTGGCGCTCAGCCGTTTCGACGCGCAGATTGCCGGCGCCAAGGCGAGCCTCATCCAGGTAGAAGCGCAGAGGAGGGCCTATGAGGCGACCGTGCGCGGCGCGGAACTGACGCAGAAGCGCGCCAGCGACCTTCAGTCCAAGGCCTTCGGAACGGACGCCTCGCGCGATAGCGCGGATGTCGCGCTCGACCAGGCGCGGGCAAATCTCGCCGGTGCCGAGGCCAACATCGCCGCCGCCAAGGCCAACATCACTGTGCTCGAGGCGCAGCGGACCGAAGCGGAAAGCACGATCCGTTCGCTGGAGCTCGCGCGTGACAAGGCGAACCGCGATCTCGGCTTCACGGTGCTCAAGGCACCCTATGACGGCGTCATCGGCAATGTCGCGGTTCAGGTCGGCGATCTCGTATCGGCCGGCCAGCGGCTCGCCGCCCTCGTGCCGACCGATCAGCTCTATATCGATGCCAATTTCAAGGAGACGCAGATCGCCCATCTCGTGCCAGGATCCAAGGTCCAGATCCATGTCGACGCCTATGAGGATCATCCGATCGAAGGCACCGTCGCATCGATCTCGCCGGCTTCCGGCTCGGTCTTCTCGCTGCTGCCGGCGGAAAACGCGACCGGCAACTTCACCAAGGTGATCCAGCGTGTGCCGGTGCGCATCACCCTTCCGGCCGACGTGCTCACCGAAGGGCACCTGCGTGCCGGTTTGAGCGTCGTCGTCGACGTCGACACCCGTACGGCCCCGGAACAGCCGAAGGTCGCAGAGGCGAAGTAAGCGCGCAGCGAGGAGTGGCGGAAATGGCCGCAACGGCAACAGCGGGCGCGGCTGCGCCGAGCGTACCCCAGGCCGAGGAGCAGATGGACCCGCGGCGGCTCATCGCCTTCTTCGCGATGGTCGTCGGCATGTTCATGGCGATCCTCGACATTCAGATCGTCTCAGCCTCGCTCGCCGAAATTCAGGCAGGCCTCTCTGCCGGGTCGGACGAGATCGGCTGGGTTCAGACCTCCTATCTGATCGCCGAGGTCATTATGATCCCGCTGTCGGGGACGCTTGCCCGCGTCGTCTCGACGCGGGTGCTTTTCTCCGTCGCCGCCGCCGGCTTCACCGCCGCGAGTGCGCTTGCCGCCACCGCCACCAATATCGAGCAGATGATCGTCTATCGGGCGATTCAGGGCTTCATCGGCGGCGGCATGATCCCGTCGGTCTTCGCCGCCGCCTTCACGATCTTCCCGCCGTCGAAGCGCAACATCGTCTCGCCGATCATCGGTCTCATCGCGACGCTTGCGCCGACCATCGGCCCGACCGTCGGCGGTTATCTCAGTCACGCTTTCTCCTGGCACTGGCTCTTCCTCGTCAATGTCATTCCCGGCATTATCGTCGCGACGCTCGCCTGGACCTTCATCGACTTCGACAAGCCGGAACTCGGGCTGATCAAGAAGTTCGACTGGTTGGGGCTCGTCTCCATGGCGATCTTCCTCGGTTCGCTCGAGTATGTGCTGGAGGAGGGCAACGCCAACGACTGGTTCAGCGACGAGCACATCGTCATGGGCGCGGTCGCCACGGCACTTGGCGCCGTCGTCTTCTTCTACCGGGCGTTCAAGGTCGAGTTTCCGGTGGTGGATCTCAGAGCCTTCGCCAATCGCAACTTCACTTTCGGTTCGCTGTTCTCCTTCGTCATGGGCATCGGCCTCTACGGCCTCACCTATCTTTATCCGCTCTATCTCGGGCGCATCCGCGGCTACGATTCGCTGATGATCGGCGAGACCATGTTCGTCTCGGGCCTCGCCATGTTCTTGACGGCGCCGGTCGCAGGCTTCCTCGCGGGCCGGGTCGATCCGCGGGTGATGATGACCGTTGGCTTTGCCGGCTTCGCGGCGGGCACCTGGACGATGAGCCAACTGACGGCCGATTGGGATTTCTGGGAACTGCTCGTGCCGCAGATCCTGCGCGGCTGCTCGCTGATGCTCTGCATGGTGCCGATCAACAATATCGCGCTCGGCACGCTGCCCCCGGCGCGCATCCGCAATGCCTCCGGTCTCTACAACCTGACGCGCAATCTCGGCGGCGCCGTCGGTCTCGCGATCATCAACACGATCCTGACGCAGCGCCAGGATTTCCACTACGCCCGGCTTGCCGAGCATGTCCAATGGGGCAATCCGGAGGCGGTGGAACGGCTCAACAATATGGCCTCGAATTTCACCGCCCACGGCCTCGACGGAACCACGGCCGCCGTCAAGCAACTGGCGGCGATGGTCCAGCAGCAGGCGGTGATCATGTCCTTCATCGACGTTTTCCTGCTGCTGACGGCGCTGTTCCTATCGATGATCGCCGGCATCATAATGATCAAGAAGCCAGAGGGCGCCGGTCCTGGGGGTGGCGGGCACTAAAGAGTTGGTTCCCAGGGCTTCTCAGCCCCACATCCGCCTGCTGCGAGAGGGCTAGGGTGAGGGGCCGGCTCTACGCTGCACTATCGAGCGGCATGCTTTACGCGCTCCCAGCCTTGCTGCAAAATCCTGCGTCGTCCGAGCTGACGGAGGCGCGTGGAGGGACCGCGCGGGCGCCGCATGAATGATTATTCTCTCTTTCGCCCATCGCGGCGCATGTTTCTTGCCGGCGCCGGCGGGGTTGGCCTTTCGCTGATGGTGTTCAGCAAACGTGCGAAGGCGGCCGCTCCTCCAGTCGATGCCACCTTCCTTTTCTCCTGTGACATCCATGCCTGTCTCGTTTCGACGGAGGGGCTCGCGCCGAATTGCGAAGAGGAAGGCAAGACCGATGCGAACCTCTTGCGCCACGTCGCGGCGCTGAACGCGATTTCCGCGCTTGATTGGCCGGAGACGATCGAAGGCAAGCCGAGCGGTCTTGCGGGGGCCGGTACCAAGATCGGGCGTCCGCTCGGCCTGGTGCTCGGCGGCGACATCACCGACGATGGCGGCGGTCAGGTTCGCGAGCCGCGCGAAGGGCGGCAGTTGCAGCAGTTCCAGAGCCGGTACGAGCAGGCGCCAGGCCCGCATCATATCCACATTCCCGTCTATGTCGGGCTTGGAAACCATGACCTCGACCAGGACGGTCCGCCGCCGAATGCCGACTGGTATCGGCGGGAATTGCGCGACTACGTCGAACTGACCCATCGCCAGACCGTATTCTACAAGCCGCCGGTGCCGGTCGCGAATTACGATCCGCTATCGGACAGCTATTCCTGGGACTGGGGCGGCCTTCATCTCGTGCAGCTGCAACGTTTCGGCGGTGACGAAAACAAGGGCGCCGTGAGCGGCCTGCCGTGGCTCAAGCGCGATCTTTCCTCCTTCGCCGCCGACGGCCGGCCCGTCGTACTTTTCCAGCATTATGGCTGGGACCCGTTTTCGATCGAGGTCTGGGACCCGGCGGCAAAGACCTTCGACGATCAAGGGACGGGCGAGCCGCATTGGTGGAGCGCCGGCGAACGCCAGGCCCTCCTCGATCACCTGAAAGGATACAATGTCGTCGGCCTCTTTCATGGACACGAGCACGACCGGGTCATGACGTATAGGGTCGGCGACGTCGACATCTTCAAGCCCAAGGCTGCTTTCCTCGGCGGCTTCGCCATCGTCCGCGTGACCGGCAGCTTCACGGACGTGGCCTTCGGCGAGGCGCAGGACGAGCACGGCCGCGTCGTCTTCACGCAGGCCTTCAGCAAGCGTTTCGACTGAGACATTTCACCCTTTGCGGCCCGCTTCGAGGTTTTTGATTTACGTACATCAAAAATTCCTCTAAGGGGTTTGCCGGGAGGAAGAAATGCGACCGACAGTTCATGATATCGCCGCCGAGGCGGGCGTCAGTCTCGCGACCGTCGACCGGGTCCTGAACAATCGCCCAGGGGTCAGAACCGTCACGCGCCACAAGGTCGAACGGGCGATCGCCACGCTCGGCTATGTGCGCGATGTCGCCGCCGCCAATCTTGCCAAGGGCCGGAGCTACCCGCTGGTCTTCATCCTGCCCGCCGGCGAAAACTCGTTCATGCGCGGCCTCGAAGCCGAGGTGAGGGCGGCGATGGCGCGCTCTGTGGCCGAGCGGACGGATATCACCATCCTTTCCGTTCCGGCCTTCGACGCGCCGGCGCTCGCCGCCGCGCTCATGGAAGCGCGCGAACGCCGGCCTGCGGGCGTGGCCGTGGTCGCCGTCGAGGCACCCGAGGTGACGGAGGCGGTGAAGCGGCTCCGCGAAGACCGCATTGCCGTCGTCACGTTGGTTTCTGATTTGCCGGGTTCGGGCCGCGACCATTTCGCCGGCGTCGACAATATTGCTGCCGGGCGCACCGCCGGCAGCCTGATGGGCCGCTTTATCGGCGGCCGCGAGGGCGCGGTGACGGTGGTCGCGGGTTCCATGCTGGTGCGCGACCATCGCGATCGGCTGGAAGGATTCCGGGCGGTGATGACCGAGGACTTTGCCGGGCGCCGCATCCTGCCGGTGATCGAGGGCCAGGATAATCCGACACTCGTTGAGAAACTCGTAGGCGCACTTCTTGAACAGCAGCCCGACCTTGCCGGCATCTACAGCCTCGGCGCCGGCAATCGCGGCCTTGTCGCCGCACTCGAAAAGGCCGGCAGGGAAAAGACGATCTGCGCGATCGCGCATGAGCTGACGCCGCACAGCCGAGCGGCGCTCGTTTCCGGCACGATCGACGCGCTACTCAATCAGAATGCGGGCCACGAGGTCAGAAGCGCAATCCGGGTTCTGAAAGCCAAGGCGGACGGGCTGCCGGTTATCGCGGCGCAGGAGCGTATCCGCATCGACATTTTTCTGAAGGACAACCTGCCCCTCGAGCAGGCATAGGAGGACCCATGTATCTCGGACTGGATCTCGGCACGTCCGGCGTCAAGGCCATGCTGATCGATGAAGATCAGAAGATTATCGGCTCGGCTTCCGCCGCGCTCGATGTCTCCCGGCCCCATCCCGGCTGGTCGGAGCAGGACCCGGCGGACTGGATTCGCGCCGCCGAGGAGGCGATCAATGGCCTCAAGGAGACGCACGCGCAAGCGCTTGCCGCCGTTCGTGGGATCGGCCTCTCCGGTCAGATGCACGGCGCGACGTTGCTCGACGAGAAGGACGCGGTGCTTCGGCCCTGCATCCTCTGGAACGATACCCGCAGCTTTCGTGAGGCGGCGGCGCTCGACAGCGATCCGCAGTTCCGGGCGCTGACCGGCAATATCGTCTTTCCCGGCTTCACCGCGCCGAAGCTCGCCTGGGTGCGCGAGAACGAGCCGGAAGTTTTCGCGAAGGTGCACTGGGTGCTCTTGCCGAAGGACTATCTGCGCCTGTGGCTCACCGGCGAGCACATGTCGGAAATGTCGGATTCGGCCGGCACGTCCTGGCTCGACACGGGCAAACGCAAGTGGTCGGAAAATCTGCTGGCGGCGACCCATCTTGACGAGCGGCAGATGCCGACCCTCGTCGAAGGGACCGACGGTGCCGGCACATTGCGCCCGGAACTCGCCGCACGCTGGGGCATGGGTTCCGGCGTCGTCGTTGCCGGCGGCGCCGGCGACAACGCGGCCTCCGCCTGCGGCATGGGCACAGTGGCCGAGGGCCAAGCCTTCGTATCGCTCGGCACATCCGGCGTGCTCTTTGCCGCCAATGCAAGTTATCTTCCCAATCCGGAGAGCGCGGTTCACGCCTTCTGCCATGCGCTGCCCAATACCTGGCACCAGATGGGCGTGATCCTCTCGGCGACGGATGCGCTGAACTGGCATTCGGGTATCACTGGCCGGAGCGCCGCCGATCTCACCAATGAGCTCGGCGACAGCCTCAAGGCGCCGGATTCGGTGACGTTTCTTCCCTATCTCTCCGGCGAGCGCACGCCGCACAACGACGCGGCGATCCGCGGCGTCTTTGCCGGTCTCGGCCATGAAAGCTCGCGCGCTGTCCTGACGCAGGCGGTGCTCGAGGGTGTTTCCTTTGCGATCCGCGACAGTCTTGAAGCCTTGCGCGCTGCCGGAACGAGGCTCACGCGCGTGACGGCCATCGGCGGCGGTTCACGCTCGCGCTATTGGCTGAAATCGATCGCGACCGCGCTGAACCTGCCGGTCGACCTGCCGGCGGACGGCGATTTCGGCGCCGCCTTCGGCGCGGCCCGGCTCGGTTTGATCGCCACCACCGGGGCTGATCCCGTCGCCGTCTGCACCGCGCCCGAGACGGCCGAGACAATCGTTCCGGAGGCATCGCTCGTGCCGGCCTATGAGGATGCCTATCGGCGTTATCGCCGGCTTTATCCAGCCATCAAGGAAGCGACGATGTAACCAGCCCGTCCAGCCGGTCCGCGCCGGTCGCCGCGAGCGAGAGAATGAAAACGATTACTTTTCCACCTAAACGGCCGGCCCGTGGCGAACGGTACCGGCACCACAATCCATGAGAGGAGACTGTCGTGAGCACGGGATTTTTCGGCGATATCGCCAAGATCAAATATGAGGGGCCGGAAAGCACGAATCCGCTTGCCTTCCGCCACTACAATCCGGACGAGGTTGTCCTCGGCAAGCGGATGGAGGATCATCTGCGCTTCGCAGTTGCCTATTGGCACACCTTCGTCTGGCCGGGCGGCGATCCCTTCGGCGGACAGACCTTCGAGCGTCCCTGGTTCAAGGATTCGATGGAAGCGGCCAAGCTTAAGGCCGACGTCGCCTTCGAGTTCTTCCAGCTTCTCGGCACGCCGTTCTACTGCTTCCATGACGCCGACGTTCGCCCAGAGGGCCGGAACTTCGCCGAGAATACCAGCAATCTCAATGAGATCGTCGATTACTTCGCCAAGAAGCAGGCCGAGACGGGCGTCAAGCTGCTCTGGGGCACGGCAAACCTCTTCTCGAACCGCCGCTACATGGGCGGTGCGGCGACCAATCCCGATCCGGACGTCTTCGCCTTTGCCGCCGCGACAGTGAAGACCTGTATCGACGCGACGCAGCGGCTCGGCGGCGAGAACTACGTGCTCTGGGGCGGGCGCGAAGGTTATGAAACCCTGCTCAACACGGACCTCAAGCGCGAGCTCGACCAGCTCGGCCGCTTCGTCAACTTGGTCGTGGAATACAAGCACAAGATCGGCTTCAAGGGCACGATCCTGATCGAGCCGAAGCCGCAGGAGCCGACCAAGCACCAATACGACTTCGACGTCGCGACCGTCTATGGGTTCCTCAAGAAGTACGGTCTCGAGAACGAGGTGAAGGTGAATATCGAGCAGGGCCACGCGATCCTTGCCGGCCACTCCTTCGAGCACGAGCTGGCGCTTGCCAATGCGCTCGGCATCTTCGGCTCGATCGACATGAACCGCAACGACTACCAGTCCGGCTGGGATACCGACCAGTTCCCGAACAATGTTCCCGAAATGGCGCTTGCCTATTATCACGTGCTTGCAGGCGGTGGCTTCAAGACCGGTGGCACCAACTTCGACGCAAAGCTGCGTCGCCAGTCGATCGATCCGGAAGATCTGCTGATCGGCCATATCGGCGGCATGGATTGCTGCGCACGCGGCCTCAAGGCGGCGGCGAAGATGATCGAGGACAAGGCGCTCTCCGCACCGCTCGAAAAGCGCTATGGGGGCTGGAACGTGCCGGAGGCGAAGAAGATGCTCGAGGGCGGCTTCTCGCTTGACGAGATCGAGGCCTGGGTACGCAAGGCCGATCTCAATCCGCAGCCGAAATCCGGCAAGCAGGAACTGCTGGAGAACATCGTAAACCGCTACGTCTGATGGCGGCATCGGCCGGAAACGGACGGTCGGCCTCGAATGATGCGACGCCCTTCCGCCGTTTCCGGAACTTATGCGCGGCGCCTGTTTCGGCGCCTGCGGATACAATAAATCCTCTTCGCAGTGGGGCAGAAGCGGATTGCCCCTTGCGGAGAATCTGCTAGCTTCTCGCTCCTGCAACGTTGCAGGTATATGAGTTATCACAAAGTTTGCGGAGCGAGGCGGTTAAGGATCATCAGTCGACCGGCATGCCGGTTTCTTAGGGCAGCGATTCACCAGGGAGGAAATTTGCATGAAGACGATCAAAGGACCGGGGCTCTTTCTTGCGCAATTCGCCGGCGATGCGGCGCCGTTTAACTCCTGGGACTCCATCACCAAATGGGCGGCGGATTGCGGCTACAAGGGTGTGCAGGTCCCAAGCTGGGACGGCCGGCTCTTCGACCTCAAGAAGGCCGCCGAATCGAAGACCTATTGCGAGGAGATCGCCGGCAAGGCACGTGAGAACGGCGTGGAGATAACCGAGCTCTCGACCCACCTGCAGGGGCAGCTCGTTGCCGTACATCCGGCCTATGACGAGGCTTTCGACGGCTTCGCCGCACCGGAAGTGCGCGGCAATCCGAAGGCGAGGCAGCAATGGGCAGTGGAACAGGTGAAGTTGGCGCTGACGGCGTCGAAGAACCTCGGGCTCAATGCGATGGCGAGCTTCTCCGGCGCGCTCGCATGGCCCTTCGTCTATCCTTGGCCGCAGCGTCCGGCGGGGCTGGTAGAAACCGCTTTCGACGAACTCGCTCATCGATGGAAGCCGATCCTCGACCACGCGGAGGATTGCGGCGTTGATGTCTGCTACGAGATCCATCCGGGCGAGGACCTGCACGACGGCATCACCTACGAGATGTTCCTCGAGCGCACCGGCAATCATGCGCGCGCCTGCATGCTTTACGATCCGTCGCACTACGTTCTGCAGTGCCTCGACTATCTCGAGAATATCGACATCTACAAGGACCGGATCCGGATGTTCCACGTCAAGGACGCGGAGTTCAACCCGACCGGACGGCAGGGCGTCTATAGCGGCTATCAGAGTTGGGTGAACCGCGCCGGGCGGTTCCGCTCGCTCGGCGACGGACAGGTCGATTTCGGGGCGGTGTTCTCGAAGATGGCGGCGAATGATTTTTCCGGCTGGGCGGTGGTCGAGTGGGAATGCTGCCTGAAGCATCCGGAAGACGGCGCGCGCGAGGGGGCCGAGTTCGTCAAGGCCCATATTATCCACGTCACCGAGAAGGCCTTCGACGATTTCGCCGACAGCGGCACCGACGAGGCGGCGAACCGGCGGATGCTGGGGATCTAAGAAGGCAAGACCCCTCCCCAACCCCTCCCCACAAGGGGGAGGGGCTTACTGCACCGCGACGTCGAGTGCCAACTCGGCGCGAAGGGTCGCCTGACGGGTGCTTCGCCTTGCTTAGTCGCAAGGGGTTATCTGTCGAGCGGGCGGGGCGGCGCCGCGATTCCTCTCCCCCCTTGTGGGGGAGATGCCCGGCAGGGCAGAGGGGGTCTTATCCCCACCAACAGACAAGCTCAGGAGAGGAAAACACGATGGCAATAGAGGGAAGCAGCACGGAAACGCGTCAGAAGCGCATCCGTCTCGGCATGGTGGGCGGCGGCTCGGGTGCCTTCATCGGGGCGGTGCACCGGATCGCGGCACGGCTCGACGACCACTATGAGCTCGTCGCCGGCGCTTTGTCGTCGACGGCAGAGAAGGCGCAGGCGTCGGGCCGCGAGCTCGGGCTCGATCCGGCGCGCGTCTATTCGGATTTCAAGGAGATGGCGATCCGCGAAGCTAAGCTCAAGAACGGCATCGAGGCGGTGGCGATCGTGACGCCCAACCATGTGCACTACGCCGCCGCCAAGGAATTCCTGAAGCGCGGCATCCATGTCATCTGCGACAAGCCGCTGACCTCGACGCTTGCCGATGCGAACAAGCTCAAGAAGGCCGCCGAGGAAAGCGACGCGCTCTTCGTGCTGACGCACAACTATACGGGCTATCCGATGGTGCGGCAGGCGCGTGAGATGATCGCCAGCGGCGACATCGGCGCGGTCCGCCTCGTTCAGATGGAATATCCGCAGGACTGGCTGACCGAGAATATCGAACAGTCCGGCCAGAAGCAGGCGTCGTGGCGGACGGACCCAGCCCGCTCCGGCGCGGGCGGCTCGACCGGCGACATCGGGACGCACGCTTACAATCTCGGCTGCTTCGTCTCCGGCCTCGAACTGGACGAGCTCTCCGCCGACCTCGACAGCTTCGTCAGCGGCCGCCAGCTCGACGACAATGCCCATGTGATGCTGCGCTTCAAGGAGAAGGACGGCGCACGCGCCAAGGGCATGCTCTGGTGCAGCCAGGTGGCGCCCGGCAACGAGAATGGCCTGATGCTGCGCGTCTATGGCACCAAAGGCGGCCTCGAATGGACGCAGAAGGATCCGAACTATCTCTGGTACACGCCCTTCGGTGAGCCGAAGCGCCTGCTGACGCGCGCCGGCGCCGGGGCCTCGCCAGCGGCGGCTCGCGTTTCGCGCATTCCCTCCGGCCACCCCGAAGGTTACCTTGAAGGCTTCGCGAACATCTACTCGGAGGCTGCGCGGGCGATCTACGCCAAGCGCAACGGCGAGAAAGTTGACCCTGCTGTCACATATCCGACGATCGACGATGGCATGAAGGGCATGATCTTTGTCGATGCATGCGTGCGCTCCTCCAAGCGCAACGGCGCCTGGATCAAGGTCTAAGCCAGGCCCGAAAGGCTTGAAAGGGCGAGGTGAGCCTCGCCCTTTTTCATTGGGGTTGACATTTGCCGTCGCGGCTTTAGGCCACGCTCACGAGAAGAGAGCAGGACGCGGAAGGGCGCCTTTGCCCGGTGCCCCGCTCTCCCATTGCGATCCAATGCAGCCGAGCCCCTCCGGCACCGGCTGCGCAGACGACGAGGGCTGAATGATGATCGAAGCCAAGAAACTGGCAGAGCGCTTTCCCGGCGATTTTGTTTTCGGCGTTGCCACCGCATCCTTCCAGATCGAGGGCGCCAGCAAGGCGGATGGGCGCAAGCCGTCGATCTGGGACGCCTTCTCCAACATGCCGGGCCGTGTTTACGAGCGCCACAACGGCGACATCGCCTGCGACCACTACAACCGGCTGGAACAGGATCTCGATCTCATTAAGAATCTCGGCGTCGAGGCCTACCGCTTCTCGATCGCCTGGCCGCGCATCATCCCGGAAGGCACGGGCCCCATCAACGAGAAGGGGCTCGATTTCTACGACCGCCTCGTTGATGGCTTGAAGGCCCGCGGCATCAAGGCCTTCGCGACGCTTTACCACTGGGATCTGCCGCTGGCGCTTATGGGCGATGGCGGCTGGACGGCGCGCACGACCGCCTATGCCTTTCAGCGCTATGCGAAGACGGTCATCGCCCGCCTGGGCGACCGGCTCGATGCGGTCGCAACCTTCAACGAGCCCTGGTGCTCGGTCTGGCTCGGCCATCTCTACGGAGTTCATGCGCCGGGTGAGCGCAACATGGATGCGGCGCTCGCCGCGCTCCACTTCACCAATCTCGCCCATGGCCTCGGCGTCGAGGCGATCCGCTCGGAGCGGGCGGACCTGCCGACAGGCATCGTCATCAATGCCCATTCGGTCTATCCCGGCAGCAATGGTGCCAAGGACAAGGCCGCCGCCGAGCGCGCCTTCGATTTTCACAACGGCGTCTTCTTCGGCCCGATCTTCAAGGGCGAGTATCCGGAAGGCTTCCTTTCGGCGCTCGGGTCCCGCATGCCACTCATCGAGGACGGCGATATGGCGACGATCGCCCAGCCGCTCGACTGGTGGGGCCTCAACTATTACACGCCGATGCGGGTCTCGCACGATCCGGCCGCGGGTGCCGAGTATCCGGCAACGATCAACGCCAAGCCCGTCAGCGACGTGAAGACGGATATCGGCTGGGAAGTCTATGCGCCTGCCCTCGGCACATTGGTCGAGACGCTCAACGCCCGCTACAAGCTGCCCGATTGCTACATCACCGAGAACGGCGCCTGCTACAACATGGGCGTCGAGAAAGGCGCCATCGACGACCAGCCGCGGCTCGACTACATCTCCGACCATCTCTCGGTGACCGCGGACCTCATCGCCAAGGGCTATCCGATGCGCGGCTATTTCGCCTGGAGCCTGATGGACAATTTCGAATGGGCGGAAGGCTACAGGATGCGCTTCGGCATCGTGCACGTCGACTATGAAACGCAGGTCCGCACCATCAAGAAGAGCGGCCACTGGTACAAGGAACTGGCGGAGCAATTCCCCAAGGGCAATCACAAGCCGGCCTGAAGCAGACGCTTCTCCGGACGCGACCATTCTGCATAAAAAGAGTAGACTTTTTTGCTGAACACCGCGGCTTCGAAAAAACGTACCTGTGAAACGGGACTCTCGACGGCGATAAGAAGCACATGTTGCGCGGCATGGCTGCGATGCCGCAGAGCGTTGAACCGACGGGTCGTCCGATGATAGAGAGTTGCTCTCCGTTCCGAATGCGTTGTCGAATGTCGGCCTGACCAGACACGCTTTCCCTCCCGGCCTATTCGTCCGGGACCAGAGTTTCGAACATCCGAGAGCATCATGTATCCTCCTATCGCTGAGATCCCTCTTTCGGGGGCGACCGGACAATGACCATTCCTCTTTCCGACATTTCCCCCGAAGATGCGTCCGTCGTCTTCGATGCCGTTTCCAAACGCTTCCAGGCGTCCGATGGAAATGCGGCCTTCACCGCGCTCGACAATGTCAGCCTGACCGTCGCGCGCGGCTCGATCACCGGCATCATCGGCCGTTCGGGCGCCGGTAAGTCGACGCTGATCCGGTTGGTCAACGGTCTCGAAAAGCCCTCGAGCGGCAAGGTGCTCGTGGACGGCGTCGATGTCGGCGCTCTCGACGAGGCGGGCTTGCGCGATTTGCGCCGCTCGGTGGGCATGATCTTCCAGCACTTCAATCTGCTTTCCTCGCGCACCGTGTTCGGCAATGTCGCGCTGCCGCTGGAGATCGCCGGCATGGATCGGCGGGCGATCGAGCAGCGCGTGCGGCCGCTCCTCGATCTCGTCGGCCTCGCCGACAAGCATGGTCGCTATCCGGCCGAGCTTTCCGGCGGCCAGAAACAGCGTATCGGCGTTGCCCGGGCGCTTGCCACGGAGCCCAAGCTCCTGCTCTCCGACGAGGCGACCTCGGCGCTCGATCCGGAAACGACGCAGTCGATCCTCGAGCTTCTGAAGCGGATCAATGCGGAGCTGGGCCTCACCGTTCTGCTCATCACCCATGAGATGGAGGTCGTGAAAGCCGTCACCTCCGATGTGGCGGTGATCGACAAGGGCGAGATCGTCGAGCGCGGCCGGACCTTCGATGTCTTCACCCATCCCAAACACGAGACGACGCGAGCGCTTCTCTCCGGCCTTCCGGGCTCGAGGCTGCCGGAAGCGGTCGCCAGGGGCCTGAAGTCCGCGGCGGCTGCCGGCGACCGTGTCGTCGTGCGTCTTACCTTCTTCGGCGCGGCGGCTGAGCGGCCCCTAATCTCGCAGCTCATCCAAACGATCGGCGCCGAGGTCAACATCATCGCCGGCACCATCGACGAAATCGGCGGCAAGCCCTATGGCTCGCTCGTCGTCGCCTATGGCGCCGACGCCGAAACCGCCGGGAAGGCCGAGCGCTTCTTCGCCGAGAACGGACTGGTCACGGAGGTGCTCGGCTATGTCGCCTGATCTTCTCATGCTTATCGGCAAGGCCACGCTCGACACGCTGCGCATGGTGGCGATCGCCGGTCTCATCGGTTCGCTGATCGGCCTTCCGATCGGCATCTTCCTCGCGACCAGCGGCAGGGGCGAGCTGTTTCCGGCGCCCAACGTCAACCGGATCGTTGGCCTGTTGGTCAACGCCACGCGTTCGACGCCTTTCATCATTCTCGTCGTCGCGATCATTCCCTTCACGCGCCTCGTCACCGGCACCTCGATCGGCACCAAGGCGGCGATCGTGCCCCTGACGATTGCGACTATTCCCTTCTTCGCGCGTCTCGTCGAGGCGGCGATCCGCGATATCGACAAGGGGCTGATCGAGGCGGCACGCGCCATGGGCGCCACCCCGATGCAGATCGTCTTCAAGGTGCTGCTTGCCGAGGCCCGGCCGGCGCTGACCTTGGCACTCACCATGACTCTCGTCAGCTTGATCGGCTATTCGGCGATGGTCGGCGCCGTCGGCGGCGGCGGCCTTGGCGACCTCGGCATCCGATACGGTTATCAGCGCTTCAGGCCGGACGTGATGCTCATCGTGGTCGTGGTGCTCGTCGTGCTGGTACAACTCGTGCAGAGCGCCGGCGACCGGCTGGCACGCCGCTTCGATAAGCGCAGCCGCAAGACCTGATCCTTCCAAGACACCAACAGCGACAAGGAGATATCCATGAAGAAGCTCATTCTAGCGGCGGCATTCGCCGCCCTTGGTGCCGGTACGGCGCTTGCAGAGACGATCAAGGTCGGCGTAACCCCGGGTGAACATGCGCAGATCATGGAGAAGGTGAAGGAAGTCGCCGCTCCCAAGGGCCTCGACATCGAGATCCTCGAATTCTCCGATTATGTTGTTCCGAACCAGGCACTCGCCGATGGCGAGCTCAATGCCAATTCCTTCCAGCATCAGCCCTATCTCGACAACCAGATCGCCGACCGGGGCTACGAGATCGTCAGCGTTGGCCTGACCATCACCACGCCGATGGGCGTCTATTCGAACAAGGTGAAGAGCCTCGATGAGCTCAAGGATGGCGCGACGATCGCCATTCCGAACGACCCCACCAATGGCGGTCGCGCGCTCCTGGTTCTCGCGTCGAAGGGCCTCATCAAGGTCAATCCGGATGCCGGATTGAAGGCCACCCCGGCCGACGTCACGGAAAATCCGAAGAACATCCAGTTCGCCGAGCTCGATGCGGCCCAGCTTCCGCGCTCGTTGGCCGACGTCGACGCGGCCGTGATCAACACCAACTACGCGCTCGAGGCTGACCTTCATCCAAAGGAAGACGCCATCGCTATCGAAGGCGAGAAGTCTCCCTACGCCAACGTCATTGCGGTGCGCGCCGCGGACAAGGACGCGCCTTGGGTGAAGACGCTCGTCGAATCCTATCACGACGAAACGGTCAAGACGTTTATTAACGAAACTTTCAAGGGTGCGCTCATCCCGAGCTGGTAAGCCTACCTGTGAGCGAGGACATGGACCGCGCGCCGCAGCCTCGGTGCGCGGTTTTTCTTTGACGGCGAGAGCCGCTTCGCTATCCTCCGGGCAGTTCGAGGAGGAGCTGACATGAGCGGCATGAAGGGTGGATGCCTGTGCGGCGCAGTGCGTTATGAGGTGAAACGGCCACCGCTTTATTCCGGCTTCTGCCATTGCCGGGATTGCCAGCGGGCCACGGGTACCGGTCATTGCTGTTACATGATGTTCTCGCGCGCCGACGTCGACGTCACCGGTGAGCTCTGCGCTTACGAGAAGCTCGCCGAAAACGGTAAGGCCTCTATCAGGTATTTCTGCCCCACCTGCGGCAGCCAGATCTTCGGCTCCGGCCCGCCCGGCGACGACCGCTGGACCGTCTATGCCGGCACGCTTGACGACACCTCGACGTTCGAGCCGACCAATGCGGTCTTTACCCGCAGTCGCCCGCACTGGGACCGACCGGCCCATTGCGTGGACGAGTACGAGGCGTTGCCGGGCTGATCGGCGCGGGAGGTATCCAGCCGCCTTAGCTTCCGAGATGCCGTTCGCCGCGCTTCTTTGCCAGCGTGATCTGCCGCTGCCGTTCGCGGTAGCGCTCGCGGTCCTCTTCCGTGCGCGTGTCGTGGCAGTGCACGCAGGAGACGCCTTCCTCGTGCAGGGGCGACAGGAGGTCTTCCTGCGTCAGCGGCTGCCGGCATGCGTGGCAGAGAGTATGGTCGCCTTCCTTGAGCCCGTGGGTTACCGACACGCGCTCGTCGAAGACGAAGCAGGCGCCGTCCCAGAGGCTCTCTTCCGGCGGGACCTGCTCCAGATATTTGAGGATGCCGCCTTTCAAGTGATAGACCTCCTCGAAGCCCTGCTCCTTCATGAAGGCGGTCGCCTTCTCGCAGCGGATACCGCCGGTGCAGTACATGGCAATCTTCGGCCTGTTGTTGAGGCCCGTATTGTTGCGCACCCAGTCGGGGAATTCGCGGAAGGTCTTGGTCTTCGGGTCGACCGCGCCGCGAAAGAGGCCAATTGCCGTCTCGTAGTCATTGCGTGTGTCGATCACCAGCGTGTCCGGATCCGAGATCAGCGCGTTCCAGTCCTTCGGCTCCACATAGGTGCCGACCACCTTGTTGGGGTCGATGTTCTCGACGCCCATGGTGACGATCTCCTTCTTCAGCCGCACCTTCATGCGCAGGAAGGGCATGGTGGAGGCCCGGCTCTCCTTGTGTTCGAGGCCGGCGAATTCCGGCTGTGCGCGCAGGAAGGCAAGGACCGCCGCAATGCCTTCATCCTTGCCCGCGATCGTACCGTTGATGCCCTCATGGGCGAGAAGCAGCGTTCCCTTCACGCCGTTCGCGTCGCAGGCAGCCTGCAGCGGCTCACGGAAATCGGCGAAACGCGGGAAGGAAACGAAATGATAGAGCGCAGCCACCAGAAATTGGCCTCGCGTCTCTTGGCCTGGTTTGGAGCGCGGTGTCGTCAGCATGTCGGTCATGCGGCACGCAAATACAGCTTTCGGGCCTCGTGCGCAATTGCGACGAATCGCGCTGGCGACCGCCCCTCCGGGGCTCTACCTTCCGGCCTCGAGCCAGAGCAGCGCGACTGTGCGGCTCTCGCTCTCCGGATCGTCAAGGAGCACCGCCTCTGCCCGTTGCAGGACTTCCCTCCGCAGTTCCTCCTGACGGGCGATGACGGCGGAGAGGAGATGCGCCTGGTTCTGGCTGTCGCCGGCGATCTCCGGTTGCTCGTTGACGAGCGACGTCATCGTCGAAAGGTCGTTCAAATGGCCGAGCACATCGATGAGTTCCTTCGCGTCCTCCCTCTTTGCCTGCATCGCCGAAGGCCACGCCGAGCGCAGCAAGGCCAATTGCATTCGATAGTCCTGGACACGCTTGCGCAGTTCATGAAAGGCCGTGCTATCGGTGCTTGTTTCGCAGGCGCATCTGGCGCGTGCGGCCCGCCTCAATGTTTTTCGCCAACCCTTCTCCAGCCGGGCCGCGGACTTGCGCCGTCCGTCGTCGAAGGAAACGTGAGCGAGGGCCGCAAGTGCCTGTTCGCAATTGACGATGGTCACGTCGATCTTGCCGTTGAGGTCGGTTTCGCTTGTCGCAATCTGGTCACGGCGCGCCGTCAGGATCGAGCAGACCTTGTCTAGCGCGACCTGCTGCTCTTCGCTTGCTGCGTGCAGGCGCAGATAATTGGCGTTCTCGACAAGAGCGGCTGCGTCGCGGACGGTCGACAGATTCCGCGCCATGTCGCGGATGCGGGCGTTTTCCTGCGGCTGGAAATCCGGTGCATCGGCGGCGACGAGCCGATAGAGCGAGCGCAGGCGTTTGAAGCTCTTGCGAGCGTCGTGGATCGCCTCGTGCACGCCCGCCGGCTTTTCCCGCAGCACAGCCACCGCACGCTCGATCTGTTCCGCTCCGACGGCGCGGAAGTCCTCGGTGAAAGGCCGACCCGGATCGAGCGCATAGGTCATGATTGCGCTTCCAGGAGACCCTCTGTGGCAAGCGCCTGGTTGGAATAACGGCGGTCGCCGGTGATCTCGCGCCCGAGCCAGAGCGGCAAGGCGGGCAAGTCCGTTTCCCGCTTCATCTCGACTTCAGCGACGACCAGCCCTTCGAGCGCGCCCTCGTAGACGTCGACCTCCCAGGTGAAGCCCTTGTACGGCACGCGGTACCGCCGCTTCTCGATGACGACCCCAACCGCCTGCGTCAGCAGCTCTCGGGCGTCGTCCATCGGCAGGTCATATTCGTATTCGTGACGCACGAGCGCCGATTTGCCGATCTTGATGGTGAGGCGGGCCCGTTTGTTGCCATGGATGCGGACGCGCACCGAGCGGTCCTCCATGGTTACGATATAGGCCTGCCGGAGCCTGGTGCCGCCGTCGGCATGCTCGCGCCAGCCGCTGGAAGCGACCAGGAATTTGCGCTCAATCTCCTTCGCCATGGATGTCCTGCCATCTCAAGAGGTCGACGGCCATCAAAGTACCGTATTGCGGCTGAGGCTCAAGCCATCTCGTTGCCGCAGATGACATTTATCGTCTCCTTCCAATTGGCGCCGGCGCGGCACGGCAGCTTTCGGTCTCGACAATGACGGACGGGGAGGCTATGCGAAGTGCGGCATTCAATCGTTTTAAAAGGACAGCGGGCATGAGCGTGAAGACCGACAAGCTTCTTTCCATCCTCAAGCTGCAACCGGTGGTGCCGGTGCTGGTGATCGACGATGCGGCAACCGCAGTTCCGCTCGCGCGGGCGCTCGTCGCCGGCGGATTGAAGGCGATCGAGATCACGCTTAGGACACCGGCGGCGCTTGAGGCGATCCGCGCCGTTGCGGCCGAAGTCGAGGGTGCGGTTGCCGGTGCGGGAACCATCCTCAACGCCGCCCAGTTCGAAGAGGCGGTAAAAGCCGGATCCGAGTTCATCGTGAGCCCCGGCACCACGCAGGAATTGATCGACGTCGCCAATGACCACCAGATACCGCTGCTTCCCGGTGCGGCGACGGCCAGCGAAGTAATGGGTCTGCGTGAGGAGGGCTACAACGTCATGAAATTCTTCCCGGCCGAGCAGGCCGGCGGCGCAGGCTATCTGAAGGCGCTCTCTTCGCCGCTTGCCGGTACCCTGTTCTGCCCCACCGGCGGCATCTCGCTTGCCAACGCGCGTGACTATCTTTCGCTGCCGAACGTCGTCTGCGTCGGCGGTTCCTGGGTGGCTCCGAAGGATCTGGTCGCCAAGGGCGATTGGGCCGGCATCACCAGGCTTGCGGCCGAGGCCTTCGCGCTGAAAGGCTGATGCGCCAGCAAAATGCGAGCAGGTGAGGGCCGGCTTGCCCGGCCCTTTTCGTTCCAGGCGCGAGTTTGTATTTCCGCCGCAACGTTCCTATGTCTCAATCCGCCAACAAAAGAGCGGCATGGGGAGCGACAGTCGCGTGCATGTCAATCGCGCGTGGAACCGAAAGGAGCAAGACCGATGTTCGATGCGAAGAAATTGCTGGACCAGTTCCTGGGTTCGCAGGTACCCGGCGCCGGCGGCACCGTCCGCGGCCGGGCGGATCAGGTGACGAAGCTCGCCAAGGACAATCCGCTCGCCACGGGCGCGATTACGGCTGTCCTCCTCGGTACCAAGTCGGGGCGCAAGCTTGCCGGCAATGCGGCCGTCCTCGGCGGCCTCGCCGCGATCGCCGGTCTCGGATATCAGGCCTACAAGAACTATCAGGCCGGACAGGCGCCGGCGGCGGAGCCCGCTTCAAAGCCGCTCGCCGAATTGCCGCCGCCGCCGGCCAATTCCGGTTTCACAGCACCCCATGCCTTGAGCGAGGACTTCGCACTGGTGCTCGTTCGGGCGATGATCGCTGCCGCGCGGGCGGATGGCCACATCGACGAGGCCGAGCGCCGCCACATCATGGACAAGCTGTCCGTCTCCGGCCTTTCGGCGGATGCGGCGGCTTTCCTGGAAGCCGAGCTTTCCAACCCGATCGATCTCGACGCCATCGTCGCCGCCGCCAAGACCGAGGAGGAGCGGGTGGAACTCTACACGGCATCGCGTCTTGCGATCGAGCCGGAGAGCCGGGCGGAGCGCGGCTATCTCGATCTGCTCGCCGGAAGATTGGGGCTTGCCGATGCGCTGGTCGACCATATTGAGGCTACGGTTTCGGCGGCAAAGGTTCCCGCCTGATCTACAGCGCCGTGCGTCTTTTCAGACGCACAAAGGACGCTGTAGCACTTTGAATGGCTGCATGTTTATGTCCTTAAATCGGGTACGATTTAAGGACATATGCAGTAGGGACGGCGCGATCGGAAATCAGAGGGAGGCGGGGATACCGCGCCTCCCTCTTCGCTGCTTCATGGGTTCATCACCAGTTTGAATTTGTAACGGTTCGGCCTCTGTCCTATTGCGAAGGCAATTACAGCGCCGCGCTTCATGTCAGACGCGCAAGGGTTGCTGCAGCAGAAAGGCAGGAGTGGTCCATGCGTGATCTCAGCGATTGGAAAGGATGCCCGGCGCCGAAACCGGTGACCATCGAAGGGCGCTATGTGCGGATCGAGCCCTATGACCGGGTCATGCATCTGCAGGCGCTCTGGAACGACGCCTTCGGCGGCATGGCCATCAACCCGCTCTTGAAATATTTCTCCCAGGACGATTTTTCCGACGTCGAGGATTTCGACGCCTGGCTTTCCGAGGTCCAGCAAAAATCCGGGTGGATCACCGAGGTCTTTCGCGACAAGGCGACCGGCAGGGTCGTCGGCATGGCGAACTACATGCGCGCGGATCCGGCGAACGGCGTCATCGAGGTCGGCGGTGTGGCGCACGGGGCGGCCATGGCGCGCTCGCCGCTTTCGACGGAAGCGCATTTTCTGATGGCAAGGCACGTCTTCGAAGACCTCGGCTACCGGCGCTACGAGTGGAAGTGTCACAGCGAAAACCAGCCGAGCCGGACCACAGCTGTGCGCCTCGGCTTTACCTTCGAGGGCATTTTTCGCCAGCATATGGTTTCAAAACACGCCAATCGTGATACGGCCTGGTTTTCGATAATCGATAGCGAATGGCCGCTCATCAAGGCGGCGTTCGAGCGCTGGCTCTCGCCCGACAATTTCGACGGCGAGGGACGGCAGAAGCGGCGCCTCGACGAGATTCGAGGCGAGCTTGCGGCAAAGGAGCGAACGTGACCGCACCCGAGAAAAAGGAAAAATCCGCGGCAGTCGCTGCTGCTGTCATCCTGCTGGTGGTCGGGATCGGCTTTTTTGCGCTGCCGTCGATCATGCTGGTGCTAGGCGACATCTCCCCCTGGCTTGCCGCCGGCTTCGGCGCACTCTTCGTGCTTGCCTTCTTCCTGATCTTCTGGCTGCGCGCCCGCCATCAGCGCCGGAAAGGGCTGTAGCTGACTGCGTCTCACCCCTGCAGCGCAGCGCCCAACAGAACGAGCCCAAGGACAAGCACCATGAGCGCCCCGGCGATTTCGATGCCGTTGGAGATCCGCGTCGCGGCCGAATCGCTCGAGGCATAGCGCACCGCGAAACCCTTGGCGGTGACGGCCAAGGTTGCGAGGATCGAAACGGTGATCGCTGTGCCGATCGACATGGCGAAAACCGAGAGCACGCCGCCGAGATAGAGCCCGTTCAGAAGCGCGAAGGAAAGCACGATGAGCGCGCCGGAGCAGGGGCGCAAGCCCACCGCGACGATCGCCGACCAGGCTTCGCTGAGCGCAAATCGGTCGCCTTTCAATAATGCCGGATCGGGGGCATGGGCATGGCCGCAGCTTGCGCAGACCTCGCCCGGCCCATGCGCATGGTCGTGATGATGATCGTGGCTGTGGCCGTGATCGTGATGGCCATGATCATCGTGGGTGTGCCCGCCGGCGAGCTGGGATGCCGAGCGTGCCAACGCGCGCAGCTTGCGGAACACCAGCCAGCCGCCGAAGGCGGCGATCAGCGCGTAGCTTGCGACCTCCAGCGAATGGGTGGCGTTCGTCATGCTGATCGAGGAACCGCGCAGTACGAGATAGACGGCGCCGATCAGCAGGATGGCGACCACGCCCTGCAGGAGCGAGGAGAGAAACGAGAGCAGCACCCCGCGCTTAAGCTCCGTCTCGTTGGCGATCATGTAGGAAGAGATGACCGCCTTGCCATGGCCGGGACCGGCGGCGTGAAAGACGCCATAGGCAAAGGAAAGGCCGATCAGCGACCAGAGCTGCCAGGGGTTCTCGCGCATGCCTTTGAGCGCGCTGGTCAGCATGCGGTAGAAGCCCTGCTGCTCCATGTTGACCCAGGCGAAGAAACCGCCGAGAAAACTGTTCGTCTGGACAGAGGGTTCGGCCGTACCGATGCCGAGCGGCGACTGTGCCATGGCCATGGTCGCGGAAAGGGCCGTCAACAACAGCGCAGCCGCGAGCGGGCGGCCGATCCGACGGGCGTTCAGCATGTGACCTCGATCCTCGTTGCGAAGAGCTTCGACATGTCGGTCCCGGTCGGATCGTTCCAGAAGGCGTCGGTGAGCGTGTCCTTGTTCTCAGCCAGCACTTCGTCCGGATCGGGGCGCACCACCTGATGCTCGCAGGCCTCGATCTTGTCGCCGACAACCGTCAGGTCCTCATCGGTCGGAAAGTCCATCGCCGTATACATGGTCGGGTCGTAGACGCCGAAGGAGAGCTTGCCCTTGAGCGGCATCGCCTCGGCCGGCTTGACCGCGAACATCATGAGGAGCTGGTTGTCCTTGTAATCGACGGTGATGCTGTCCGGCCTGTTGACCTTCACCGATTTCCCGTTATCGGAAATCGTCGTGTAGTAGTTGTATTCCGCCAGCGACTCGAGCACCGTCTGGCCCACTTCCTTCAACTCGTCGGCGTCGAGGGTGGCGTTCGAGTTCTTGTCGAAGTCGAGCACGACGCTTGCCGAGAAGAGCTCATCGAAACGCCAGACATTCCTCAATTCGCCGATCTCGCCCTTGTCGTCGGAGACGATCTCCAGGCGCGCTTCGGCGAAGATGTGCGGATGGGCGAAGGCGAGCGTGGGCGCAACGAGCGTCGCAAGGCCGGCCATGACAAGGCTTTGTATTTTCATGGAATGGAAATCCTTTCGGCCGGAGCCGTGCGAATCGTCTTCCGAATGTACTGCAAATGGGACGGAATTGGGACTTGGCACCGTGGCTTTTGGTCCCGGTGCGCAAAGACTCTAACGGGTCTTGCGAAACCAGCCGTGCAGGAAATCGACGAAGGTACGAACCTTGGTCGGCAGATAGCGGCGATGCGGATAGATCGCATAGATGCCGCGGTCCTTGGGCAGGAAATCATCGAAGAGCGTCACGAGTTCGCCGGACGAGATCTTCGGCCTGGCGATGAAGTCGGGCAGGACCGCCACTCCGATGCCGGTCACCGCGGCACGCGCTGCGGCGAGCGGGCTGTTGACCTCGATCGGCCCGCTCACCGGCACCGTGAAGGGCGAGCCGTCCGGCTCGATGAAACGCCAGTTGGAATAGGAGCGGCCGTTGGTGTCGAGGATGCACGGGACATGCGCAAGGTCGGTCGGATGCGCGAAAGGACCGGCCTTCGCCAGGAAGTGCGGCGAGGCGCAGACCAGCACCTGGAAGTCGTCGAGCTTGCGGGCGATCAGCGTCGAGTCCTCCAGCCGCGTGATGCGGACGGCGACGTCGAAGCCCTCCTCGACGAGATCGATGAAGCGGTCATCGGAGACGATCTCGAGCGACAGTTCGGGGTGCTCTCTGCCGAAATCGATCAGCGACTGGCCGATATCCGCATCGACGAAGGTCCGCGGCACGGTGATTCGGAGCCGGCCGCGCAGGTCGGAATTGTTGGCGCGCACGAGATCGGCGAGGTTGTCGATCTCCTTCAGGATCTCGGACGCCGTGCGGTAATAGGTATGGCCGGCCTCGGTGAGCGAAAATTGCCGCGTCGTACGATTGAGGAGGAGAGCGCCGAGCTCGTCTTCGAGCTCCCGCACATATTTCGAGAGCAGCGCCTTGGACTTGCCGACGCGCCGGGCGGCCGCCGAAAAGCCCTCCGCGTCCACGACATCGATGAAGGCGCGGATGCGGGTTAGGGTATCCATGATTCGTCTTTCTCTTCTCGCCTGCAGGCGCCCGCAAACTCTCGGCAATCCCGATATTTCGCGCCTCTGCCCGCACGGACCGGCGTCGCTGCGATCGTTCATTGAAAGTGAACACTGGCGCCGCTGCCCGGTCCAGAAAAATTTATGGCCGAGGCGGAAAAAACTCTTGATTACGACAGTGATTTTTCTTACCTACGCCCTTGCCCAAAGTCGCACGTGCCTGTGGGTGTCCGCCGACCCTCGATTAGGTGAGGTCATCGGTAAGGTACCTGGAACTAACCCCTCCAGTCGCTATTCCGGCCAACCGGGAAATGCGAGGACATCTTGAAGCAACGACGGTGCGGGCCTTTCTGGTGTCTGCCGGCTTTCCATCAGCCGGGGTTACTGAAGAGGCACACCTTCATTGCCGGAAGTGCGGTTGGGTTATTCCCTCCAATCCATGGCAGACAAAGCCGAATCCTAGCCTTTGCGGGCTTCGATTCATCGTTTCGCGCATCGAGCGCATGCATGGTTCCGGGGTCTCCACCGGCTGGTTCCAGAGCAAGCGCGCGTATGCCCTTTGTCCTCCACAGTTGTGGAGTTTAATGGATCGGGGAATATGGCCATGACCACCGCACGCATCATCGACTTCCTCAACACCCGACGACCCGAAGGTCCTTGCCTCGTTGTCGACCTCGACGTCGTGCGCGACAATTTCAAGGCCTTCCGTCACGCGCTGCCGGACAGCGCCATCTACTACGCCGTCAAGGCCAACCCGGCGCCGGAAATCCTGCGCCTTCTCGCCGGTCTCGGCTCCAATTTCGATTGCGCGTCCGTCGCTGAAATCGAAATGGCGCTCGATGCCGGTGCGACCCCGAGCCGCATTTCGTATGGCAACACCATCAAGAAGGAGCGCGACATTGCGCGTGCCCATGCGCTCGGTATCAACCTTTTCGCGGTCGACAGCCACGAAGAGGTCGAGAAGGTCGCGCGTGCCGCTCCGGGTGCCCGTGTCTTCTGCCGCGTGCTCACGGACGGCGAAGGCGCCGAATGGCCGCTGTCGCGCAAGTTCGGCTGCGTGCCGCAGATGGCGGTCGACGTGCTTGTCTACGCGCATCAGCTCGGCCTCGTCTCCTACGGCGTGTCGTTCCATGTCGGCTCGCAGATGACGAAGGTCGACGCCTGGGATTCAGCGCTCGCCGATGCCAAGCGCGTCTTCGTGCAGCTTGCCAAGCAGGGCATCGAGCTCAAGATGATCAATATGGGCGGCGGCTTCCCGACGAAGTATTTGAGGGACGTCCCGTCGGCCGAGGCCTATGGCCAGGCGATCTTCGGGGCGCTGAAGAAGCACTTCGGCAACAACATCCCGGAAACCATCATCGAGCCGGGCCGCGGCATGGTCGGCAATGCCGGCGTGATCAAGGCGGAAGTCGTTCTCGTCTCGAAGAAGTCGGACAACGACAATCACCGCTGGGTCTTCCTCGACATCGGCAAGTTCGGCGGTCTCGCCGAGACGATGGATGAGGCGATCCGTTACCCGATCCGCACGGCGCGTGACGGCGACGCGATGGAGCCCTGCGTGCTTGCCGGCCCGACCTGCGATTCGGCCGACGTGCTCTATGAGAAGAACATGTATCCGCTGCCGATCTCGCTGACGATCGGCGACGAGGTTCTGATCGAAGGCACTGGCGCCTACACGACCACCTACTCGGCCGTCGCCTTCAATGGCTTCGAGCCGCTGAAGGCCTACGTGATCTGATCCAGCCTGCTCCCGCTTTCTCGCGGGAGCGGCGATTTCACAATTCTTCTCTGGTCCGCCTGAAGCGGTTTTGATGACGGGAGGCCCCGATGGCCGCTGTTGTTGATACCTTGCGCGCGTTCTTCGCGCCGTCCACCTTTGTGATCGACTCCGAAAATCCGGGCGACGTCGTCGCGCGCGAAAACCTGCTCGACCGTGCCATGGGGCCCGGCCGCCGCAAAAAATCGTCGGAAAAGCTCCGCCGCGGCCGCGTGCCGGCGGAGGGGCTGGCCCTGGTCGCGCGCGACCTCGACGGCCATGTGATCGGCACCGTGCGTCTCTGGAATGTCGAGGCTGGCGTCGACCGCGAGGGCCATGCCGTGCCGGCGCTGCTTCTCGGCCCGCTTGCCGTCGATCCCGGGCATGAGGGCAAGGGCATCGGCGGCATGCTGATGCGGGCGGCGATCGAGGAGGCGAAGAACCGCGGCCATGGTGCAATCCTGCTCGTTGGCGACGCCGCCTATTACGAGCGCTTCGGCTTCTTCGCCACGCGGGCGCAGCATCTCGTTATGCCTGGCCCGTTCGAGCGCAATCGCTTCCTCGCGCTCGAACTGAAGGAAGACTGGCTCGAGGGTGCCGCCGGCATGCTCGTCGCCAGCGGGCGGAAGCTCGCCCTGCCGCCGCTTAAGCGCGCCGCCTGAGGTCTTCTCTGCCTCTCACCCTGCGGAGGCGGACAACCAGCAGCGCTCCGCCGCCGGCGGAGCGCTGCTTTCTCTTCAAGAAAGACCGGAATCGGTAGGCTCCTTGCGTCCCGGGTTCCTCAGCGCCGGGAAGGCGCAAACGTCACTCGGCCTTCGGCGATCGCATGAGAATATCCTTGCGAACAGCACGTCAGTTGGCGGCGCGTCTATAGAAAGCCAGCGATCCGGCGAGCGTCAGGAGCGCACCACCGCACACGCGGTCGAGCCAGATGGCGCCGGAGCGCTTCAGGAACCGCACCGCCTGCGAGCCGAGCAACGCATAGCCGAACATCACGGCGAAATCGATCGAAGCGAAGACGAGAGCGAGCATCGCATATTGCGGCACCTGCGGCACCGTGGGTTCGATGAACTGCGGCAGGAAGGCGGAAAAGAACAGATAGCCCTTGGGATTGGTGACCGCGACGAGGAAGCTCTTTATGAAGATCGAGCGCGGTGTGCCGGCGCCATGCGGCAAAGGCGCGGAATCCGAGGAGATGTCCAGCGTGCCGCGGGAGCGCAGCAGCATGATGCCGAGGAAGGCGAGATAGGCGGCACCCAACCATTTGACGACCGTGAACCAGAACTCGGACGCGGCGAGCAGCGCGCCGAGGCCGAGCGCCACGGCTCCGATCAGCACGAAATCGGAGAGCATGGCCCCCACCATCCCTGCCGTTGCTCGTTTCACGCCATAGCGCGAGCCATTGGTGAGCGCGAGAAGCACGGTCGGTCCGGGCGTCGCGATGCCGATGAAAGCCACAAATACGAATGCGAGGATGGTGACTTCACTCATGGTGTCCTCCCTTCAGTCGCCAAGTCGTCCCACAGCTTCGACGTGCGCGCAAGCGCCTGCGCATCACTCCACCTCCGGCAGACGCTGGAGCGGTTCCCATTGGACACTCTCGGCGCCTTGTCTTGTGGAGGCGCCGGACGAGGGGCGCCGGCCGTCCGCGAAATTGGGTGGGCGGAGCGGCCCCTGCGGTGGCATCCGAGTGTGCTTGGGCCGAAGTGGGCGCGTCCTCCGAAGGAAGGGAGGGGGCTAGGGTGAGCGCCATTGCATCCGTAAAATTCAACTACCCCGCGATATCCACCACGCCGCAATCGCCGGCGGCGGAGCCGAAGGCGAGCTGACGGCCGTTCTTGCTCCACGCCATGGCGGTGATCGCGCCCTTGCCGGGGCGGCGCAGCAGCACTTCCTTGCTGTCGGCGAAGCGGGCGGCGAGAATCATGCCGTCCTCATAGCCGATCGCGACGATATCCTCCGCCGGATGGCAGGCGACCGTCGTCACCATCGTGTTGCCCCGCGTGCCGAGTTCGAGCGGCGCCTTGCCCATCGGGCCGTCCTTTCCCTGGAAGGGCCAGACGATCGCCGCCGGGGCGCCGGAGGAGGCGAGCCATTTGCCCTTGGCGGACCAGGAAAGCGACTTCACCTTGGCGGGGTAGCCGGTCATGCGCATATGCCGCGTTTCGGCGCCGGGTTTCGCATCGAGTTTCCAGCCATGCAGCGCGTTTTCCTGCATGGTGGTGACGACGAAGCGGCCGTCCGGGGAGAAGGTAACGCCCGTATGCGCTCCCTTCCACTCGAGGTCGATCGGCTGGCCTGTCATCGCGACCCAGTGCAGCGACACGCCATTGTAGCGCGCGACCGCAATGCGCAGCCCCTTGGGAGCAAAGGCAATGCCCTCGACCGTGCGCTCCTCCGGGAATTCCCTGGTCGTGCCGTCGGCAAGGCGGACGAAGGTGGTCTTGCCATAGGCGTAGGCGACCGCGCCTTGCGGTCCGGCGGCAACTTCGGAGATCCATTTGCGTGCCGTTTCGGCAACGGGAGTTGCGGTGCCATCGGCCGAAATGCGCATCACCTTGCCGTCCTCGCCGCCGGTCAAAAGCGTGTCGCTCGCCTCGTCATAGGCGAGCGAAAGCAGGCCGTCATGGGCTTCAGTCGTCTTGTGGCCCTGGTCGAGGCGATGAATCGTGCCGGCGGCCCCGGCGAAGAAGGGGACGTTCTTGAGAAAGGCCACGCCGACGACGTGGCCTTCGAGATCGAGCGGAGCGACGGTCGGCATCAGTTGGTCAGGCTCTCTTGTTTCAGCATGATCTTATTCGGAAACCGGCAGGCACTTTCCGCTATCATGCCTGGACTTCACATGCCTTGAAGGTGCGCTCGATCTTCTCGCGGTCGAGATCGCGCCCGATGAAGACGAGCCGGCTCTCCCGCTTCTCGCCCTCCTTCCAGGCGCGCTGATGGTCGCCCTCAATGATCATGTGGACGCCCTGGACCACATAACGCTCGGCGTCGCCGGCAAAGGCGATGATGCCCTTGAGGCGCAGGATGTTCGGCCCGTCTGTCTGCGTGATCTTCTGGATCCACGGGAAGAAGCGGTCCGGGTTCATCTCGCCCCCCCTCAGCGAGATCGACTGCACCGTCACATCGTGGATCGGTGAGGGGCCATGGTCGTGGTGATGATGATCGTGATGGTGGTGATGCTCGTGATCATGATCATGGTGATGGTGGTGGTCGTGATCGCAGTCGGGCCCGCAGACATGGTCGTCATGCTCACCCTGCTCAAGGAAGTGCGGATCGTTTTCGAGTGCCTTTTCGAGGTTGAAGGCACCCTGGTCGAGCACTTTGGTGAGGTCGATCTCGGAGCGCTGCGTGCGGTAGATGCGGGCCGACGGGTTGATCACGCGCACGGTCGCCTCGATCCGCTCGAGCTCTTCCGGCGTGACGAGGTCGGTCTTGTTGAGGAGCACGACGTCGGCGAAGGCGATCTGATCTTCCGCTTCGCGGCTGTCTTTCAATCTCAGCGGCAGGTGCTTGGCGTCGACCAGTGCCACGACGGCGTCGAGCTCGGTCTTCGCACGCACGTCGTCATCCATGAAGAAGGTCTGGGCGACCGGCACGGGGTCGGCAAGGCCGGTGGTCTCGACGATGATGGCGTCGAAACGACCGGGCCGGCGCATCAGCCCCTCGACGACACGGATCAGGTCGCCGCGGACCGTGCAGCAGACACAGCCGTTGTTCATCTCGTAGATTTCCTCGTCGGACTCGACGATCAGGTCGTTGTCGATGCCGATCTCGCCGAATTCATTGACGATGACCGCATATTTGCGGCCGTGGTTCTCGCTCAAGATGCGGTTGAGCAGCGTCGTTTTGCCGGCGCCGAGATAGCCCGTGAGCACGGTGACGGGGATCGGCTTCTGCGTGGTCGTTTCGGTCATGGGAGCCTCGGTGATTGGCGATGCGCCGCGGGCATCGGTGTTGGCGTTTGATATAGGAGATCGAGCGGCGATGCGCAAATGCGATGGGGACGTTTTCGCCGCCGGTCGCTCACGCAAGATCGCTGGCGTCGAAAGCGTTCACGTCCTCGAGCAGTTCGATAACGCCCTTCACCGCATGATCGAGTAGGAGCTCGCCACGTTCGGCCGTCGCCGCGGCGGCATTGCCCGCAACGCCTTCGGGGTTCAAATCCGACATCTTCCAGCCGAAGGCATGCGGGCCGTAGGCACGCAGATGTTTGAAGCGGCGGACAAATTCGCTCTGGCGCGAAGGGAAGCGGCGGGCTTTCGTCATGTCCACCTTGTCCGGGCAGAGCGCCAGCATCACCGACGTTTCGATATCCCCGCCATGGATGTCGATCGCCTTGTCCTCAGCGCCGATCCAGCCCTCGGGCTGGCCGAAGCGCGTCCAGCTCGTCGCGACCGCAAGCATGGAGAAACGCATGCGCGCCTCGGTTGCGACAATCGTCATCAGGGGCGAGTTGCCGCCATGCGCGTTCAGCATCACGAATTTGCGGACGCCGAGCCACGCGAGGTTTTCGGCGATCCCGAGCCAGCGCGCGATCGCTTCGTCATAGGCAAGCGTGCGGGTGCCCGGTACGTCCATGTGCTCGACCGAATAGCCGACGGGTTCGACCCGCAGGAACGTCACCGGCAGGCCGTCCCGGAGCGCCGGGATTACCCGCTCAACGATGCCCTCGGCGATCAGCCGGTCGGTATCGAAGGGCAGATGCGGTCCGTGCTGCTCGTGCGCGCCGAGCGGCAGCACCGCGATCCAGTCCCTCCTTTCGAGGGGCGCGAGATCGGCGGGATTGTCGTCCCAGCGGGCTTTCGGCAGCGACATTTCTCTTCGGTCCTACGCGTCGTTTGTCGTAAAATTGTTATTTGAGTCATACAGTTCGTAATCTCAAGCGGTATTGCTATAAAGGCAATGTACGGGATTCGGCGGGAGGTCCAATGGGCAAGAAGAGCAAAGCCGAAAAGAAGGGCAAGAACGGCAAGAAGAGAGACGAGATCGTCGCCGAGGCGCATGATCACGATCTGGCGTCGATTCTCGTCCAAGCGGCGCGCTCGATGCGAACGGTGCTGTCCCGCAACCTCGTCGAAAGCGGTCTCTACGCCGGCCAGGACGGCGTCATGCTCGCGCTGGCCGCGACCGACGGCCTGACGGCTGGTGCGTTGGCGGCGAAACTCGGCGTCAAGGCGCCGACAATGACGCGCACCATCGGCCGCATGGAAGCGCAGGGCTTTCTCGAACGCCGGCCGGACAAGGACGATGCGCGGCTGACCAAAGTGTATTTGACCGGCCCCGGCCGCGACCGCCTGCAAACCATCGCGGAAGCCGGCCACCATTCCGAGAAGCTCGCGACACGCGGCCTGACCGACAAGCAGGTGCGTACGCTTCTGAAGCTCCTGCGCGTCGTCGACAGCAATCTTCAGGCCGCCCGGGCTGCAGATTGAGAGAGTAGCTGCGCGACTTCCCGATTGCAGCGAAGATTTAAACAGTTTAAAGAGGGTTTAAATCGGGCTGACACCATAAACGGGAAAATCGGGGGGAACGGTGGCGCAAAAGGTCAAGCTTTCGACAATCGCGGAAACACTCGGCCTTTCGACGGCGACGGTATCTCTGGCATTGCGCGATAGCCCGCTCGTGGCGGCAGTCACGCGCGACAAGATCAAGGAGCAGGCGCGCGCGCTCGGCTATATCTACAATCGACGCGCCGCGAGCCTCAGGACGTCGCGTTCCGGCATTATCGGCGTCGTCGTGCACGACATCATGAACCCGTTCTACGGCGAGATCCTGAAGGCGATCGAGGCGGAGCTCGATCGCGACAAGCAGACCTTCATTCTCTCCAATCACTACGATTCCGTCGAGAAGCAGCGCGATTTCATCGAGACGCTGCTGCAGCTCGGCGGCGACGGCGTGATCATGTCGCCGGCCATCGGCACGCCGGCGGAGGACATTCAGCTTGCCGAGGACAACGGCATGCCGGCTATCCTGATCGCACGCTCGATCGACGGCCTGGATGTGCCGATCTTCCGTGGCGACGACGCCTACGGCATCGCGCTTGCCACCAACCACCTGATCGGCCTCGGCCATCGCTGTATCGCAATGGTCGGCGGGACCGACCAGACCTCGACCGGGCGCGATCGCTACCAGGGCTATGTCAACGCATTGCGCAAGGCGAATATCGACGTCGATCCGAACTTGCGCATTCCCGGCCCGCGTTCGAAACAGGGCGGCTTCGAAGCCGCGGTGCATCTCCTGTCGCTGCCGCAAAAGCCGACGGCCGTTGTCTGCTGGAACGACCTCGTTGCGATCGGCATGATGAACGGTATCGCCCGTGCCGGCCTCGTCCCGGGTGTCGACATCTCGGTGACCGGCTACGACGACCTGGAGGAGGCGTCGATTGCCACCCCGGCCTTGACCACTGTCTGGAACGGCCAGGCGGAAGTGGGCCGCAGCGCCGCACGCGCGCTTCTCGACAAGCTTTCCGGCAGTCACGAACCAGACGGCATACACCTGATCAAGCCGGAAATGCGCATCCGCCAGTCGACCGGCCCGCTTCGCGTCGCCGCTTGATCGTTTCTCGCCTGCATGTTTCCTTACAGCGCCTACGACACAAGGAAGCTTGCAGCAGTGCTTGCAACCGATGCGCGTCGCTTCGACACTCTTCTAAAGAGGAATATCGATGAGCCGTCCCAGAATTCTCGTGCCCGGCAAGATCAACGAGCGCGTGCTCGAACGCCTTCCGGAGATGTTCGACACGGTGACGATCGAGCGTGCCGAGGCGGCCTTGGTGACGGCGGAGATGGCCGACGTCGCCGGCATCGCCGTTTCGGGACGCCTGCCGGTGGACCTGATGGATGCCTTCCCCGAGCTTGAAATCGTCGCCAATTTCGGCGTCGGCTATGATGGTGTCGACGTCGCGCGCGCCGCCGCGCGGGGCGTCGTCGTCACCAACACGCCGGATGTCTTGACCGAGGAAGTCGCCGATACCGCGATCGGCCTTCTCATCAATACGGTGCGCCTGCTGCCGCAGGCAGAGCAATGGCTGCGGCAGGGTCGCTGGGTTCGTGACGGCGCCTTTCCGCTCTCGCCGCTGTCGCTCAGGGGACGAAAGGTCGGGCTTTTCGGCCTCGGGCGGATCGGGCTCGCGATCGCGCGGAGGCTCGAGGCCTTCGGCCTTTCGATCGCCTATCACACGCGCACCCCGCGCGAGGGGCTCGCCTTCGCCTATCATCCAACCCTGCGGGGCTTGGCCGAGGCCGTCGATACGCTGATCGTCATCGTGCCGGGAACGCCGAGCACGCTGAAGGCGATCAATGCCGACGTTCTCGCCGCGCTTGGGCCCCAGGGTGTCCTGATCAATGTCGGCCGCGGCTCGACGGTGGACGAGGCCGCGCTTGTCGCAGCGCTTCAGAACGGCACCATCGCCGGCGCCGGCTTGGACGTCTTCGAAAACGAGCCGCACGTGCCGGAAGCGCTGCTCGCGCTTCCGAATGTTACGCTGCTGCCGCATGTCGCCTCTGCGTCGGTCGTTACCCGCAACGCCATGGCCGACCTGGTCGTCGACAATCTGAAGGCGTGGTTTTCGACCGGAGAGCCCCTCACACCCGTCGTCGAGACGCCGTTCCGGCGCGAGGGCCGATAGGGCGGGCGTCCGCGCATTATTGGGTCTTGGCCTCCCGATAAGCACGCACCGCATCGCCAAAGGCCTTGAAGAGGGCGGCCGACGGCGCGTCGGTCCGGACCCAATATTCCGGATGCCACTGGACACCGACGGCGAAGGCCTTGGCGCCGATCACCGATACGGCTTCGATCGTTCCGTCGTCGGCGACGGCCTCGACCGCAAGGCTCGGCGCGGTTGCGGCGATCGCCTGGCGATGCAGCGAATTGACCCGGATCCGCCCGGCGCCAAGAACGGGAGCCAGGCAGCTTCCCTCCTTCACGACTACGTCCTGGCGAATGCCGTAGGCGACATCGAGATCCGGCACGTCCGGCTTGCGATGGTCCCAGATGCCCGGTTGCTCCTGTATCTCGGTCGCGAGCGTGCCCCCGAGCGCCACATTGAGCTCCTGGATGCCGCGGCAGATGGCGAGCAGCGGGATGCCGCGGTCGAGCGCGCGCCGGATCAGCGGCAGGCTGGTTGCGTCGCGGCCCGGATCGAAGGGCCCGTCCGTTTCCGTCGCCTCTCTTCCGTAGAGCGACGGATGGACGTTGGAGCGGGCGCCGCTCGCCAGCACCCCGTCGACGCGATCGAGGATTTCATCGGCGTCATTGCCCGTTTCCAGCGCAGGAATTAGGAACGCCATGACCTCGGCGCCCTCGACCGCCGCGCGTACATATTGATGGGCAGCAACATGCCAGACATTGCCGTCGAATTCGCGAAAATCGCACGGAATGGCAACGACAGGTTTCGACATCGTCAGACTCCGGTTATCGTTCGGGAAAGCCTTGCCGTCAGAATCTCTTTAAAGTCAACTGCGGAGAAACGCGGGTTGTGCGCACCTCTGTTGTCGAAGGCGCGGGCCTTGGGAAAGGCAGGAATTCGCGAGCATTTCTTCAAGATCCGGTAACCATTTCGCAGGGAAATGCCTCGACGCTGGCGCAAACGCCTGACGCGGTGAAGTTGTATTATCGCTCCTCCCTATTGAAGACACCTATTCTCGGCTGTAAGGTGCAGGCATTACTTGCGCTTCATGCAATGTTCGGTTGCGCTACCGGCGCATACTACATCCCATTTGCCGGTTGTTCTGCGTTTCGGCTGATTTTACGCGGTGTTAGACGAAATCTTTCGTTAAACCCTCGATCCTAACAATCCGGCAAACCGGAGCTTAAGTTCATGATGCGCAATGAACGGGGCGCTCTTCCGACAGATATATACCTGTCGTTCGTAAGTTCGCTCTACCAACATCGCCGGACGTTGGTGATCGGCGTGCTCTCTCACGTCGTGACCTTTCTGCTTGTCTTCCTGAAGACCGCCGATGCGCTTTATCTTGGCTGCGCGGCAGCGGTCGTCGTTTTGTGGGTCCTGCGCAACCTCGACATGATGCGGTTCGACCGGCAGGATTTTTCCAATGCGGATCACGTGACGGTCAGGAAATGGGAGAACCGGTATATCGTCGGCGGCGTTGCAGTGACGCTGACCTGCGGCATCGCCTGCGGATATGCGATTGCCGTCACACGGGATGCCTTCGCCCAGCTCGCATGTATTTCGGTGACGCTCGCGTCGATGATTTCACTGGTTGGGCGCAATTACGGGTCGGAGCGGGCGGTGCTGTTGCTGTCGTCATCGGCCTGCCTGCCGATGATGATCGGCGCCTTGTCCCTGGGCGATCCCTTCATGGCCGTGCTCGCGGTGCTGTTGTTGCCTTTCATCCTGTCGACCTGGGCGATGGCGAACAATGTGCGCGCCTTCCTGTACGAGAACGTGCTTGCTGCCCGCGACGAGAACGTGCTTGCCGCCCGGGAAATCAGGACGATCGCGGGACAATTCGACACTGCGCTCAACCATATGACGCACGGCCTCTTCATGCTCGATAGCGACAATCGCGTCGTGGTGGCGAATGAGCGTGCCTGCGAACTTCTCCGTCTCGGCAACAAGGCGGAGCTCAAGGGCCGCCACCTTGATGAAGTACTCGCGCGCGGTGCTCGCGGAATGGAGCTCGATCTCCAAAAGAGCGAAAACATCGCCAGCCAGGTCGATCTCCTTATCAAGGGGAAGCGTTCGCGCGCGCTCGTTTCGCTTGCGGAAGATCTCTTGCTGGAATTCTCGGCGAGCCGTCGGGAGAACGGCGAAATCGTGCTGATTTTCGAAGACGTGACGGCGCGGGTACAAGCAGAAAGGCAGATCCTGCAGATGGTGCGGTTCGACGCACTGACCGGACTGCCAAGCCGCGATTACTTTGCCGAGCTCACCCACAACGCAGTCGCCGCCGACGCCGCGCATGATCGCGACATCGGTTTCTTGCTCATCGACATTGCCGAATTCAAGCACGTCAACGACACGAAGGGCCACGTCATCGGCGACAAGCTGCTTGAGGCGATCGCCGATCGCCTCAAGAGTCTGGCCGCGAACGAAGCGATTGCGGCACGCTTGATGAGTGACGAATTCGTCGTATTTTTCCCCAACAAGGCGAGCCGCTCCGATCTGGAGGAGCGGATTCGCGCTCTTCACGCGAATCTGCATGGCATCTATGTGGCCGGCGGCTTCACTTTCAACATGGCCATGAATGCCGGCTTCGTCATCGTGAAGAGCCACGATTTCCGCTTCGAGGAGCTGCAGATCAAGGCGGATTTGGCGCTAGCAGAGGCCAAGGCCCGCGACAACGGAGGCTGCACCGCCTTCGAGGGTGAAATGGAAGCGCGCTATCTCGATCGCCAAAAGCTCAAGAGCGATCTGCGCGCGGCGATCGGCGCGGCTGATCTCAGCGTCTCCTATCAACCGATGTTCACGCCTGACGGGTCGCGCGTCGAATGCTGCGAGGCCCTGGCGCGCTGGACCCACGCGGAGCGCGGGCCGGTGCCGCCCAACGTCTTCATCCAGCTCGCGGAGGAAATGGGGCTCGTCACAGAAGTGACGCGCTTCGTTCTCAGACAGGCTTGCCGCGACTGCCTGGATTGGCCGGGACAGGTGGCGGTGTCCGTCAATCTGTCCGTTCTCGACCTTCGCGGCGACGAAATCGTCGCGATCGTGATTGAAGCCCTGGAGGAGACCGGTCTTGACCCGGCCCGCCTGCACCTTGAAATGACGGAAAGCTGCCTGATGGACGAACCGGAGAAGGTTCAGGCCGTCCTTCACGAGCTGCGCAAACGCGGCATGACGATTGCGATCGACGATTTCGGGACGGGGTATTCAAGCCTCAGCTATCTCGATGTGCTGCCGGTGAGCGTCATAAAGATCGACCGGTCTTTCGTTCACAACATCCGCGAGGATTCGCGACGCTTCAAATTGCTGCTCGGCACGGTCAATCTCGCCCGCGCGCTTGAACTCAAGGCCGTCGTCGAGGGGGTGGAGACGACAGATCAGCTGCAGCTCATAAACGAGTACAATTGCGCCGATCTGATCCAAGGCTTTGTCTTCGCGGCTCCGATGCCGGCCTCGGCCGTGAGAACTCTTTGTGAGCAGCGAGTGCGGAAACAAACCGCAGCGACCTCCGCCGAGTTCATCGCCTAACGGCCTCAATCCTGTTAACGGCGACCGCTTGCCGCTTGCTTTGCCTCCATCGATTATGCCGCAGCTTCGCGGGCGGGTTTTCGTTGCGAATGGCCCGCGCATTGTGTATGCGGAGCTAAAGGATCGCTCGCGCGCCTGCGTGAAAGCGGCCCAAGGGTGGATCAAGGCGGACCGCCGTCGGCGGTACCGCGGCATTCTGGAGAATTGGACGATGGCAGAGCATCATTCGGGACCGGTCGAGACGGGCGCACCGATGGACTATTCCGAGCACGAGAAGACTTATACGCTCTTCATCAACGCAACGAAGTACGGCACGCTCTTCTGCGTGGCGTTGCTGATCGCCATGGCTGCCGCTTTCTTCACGACCATGGGCTTCTTCAGCTCTTTCGTGCTTTTCATCGTTCTCAACGTTGCCGGTTATTTCATGCTTCGCTAACCGGTTTTCCCGACAGGTCTGTTCGAGACGGGGGAGGAGGCTCCCCGTCTCGGTTGCCGCACCGGTCGGGCTTTTCCCTCACGGCGTGAGGAGCACTGTCGCGGCGGCGGATAAAGCTCCGCCTTCGAAGGAGGGAGTGCCTGCGGCTCACGGCCAGCGGCATCAGGTGCACTAAGGTCGCTATGGCACTTTGAAGTGCTGCATGGTCTTTTGAATCGGCTCCGATTCGAGAAACCATGTGAGTAAGGGGTGGCGTGCCAGCGATCGCCCCGGCATCGAAGACAACGTCCGCAACCCAGCCTGGCTGGTGCGGGCCAGGAGGGGGACTTGTGAGCGAGATTGTCTTTATCGCCAAGGAATCGGATCCGAACGAGGGGCGCGTTGCCGGCTCCGTCGAAAGCGTCAAGAAGCTGAAATCGTTGGGTTTCGACGTGGTCGTGGAAACCGGTGCGGGTTTGCGTTCGCGCATGCTCGATGCCGAGTATGAGAAGGCCGGCGCCCGGATCGGCACGGCCGCCGACGCCAAGGGCGCCGACGTCATCCTCAAGGTCCGCCGACCGACGGAAGCGGAGATCGCCGGCTACAGATCCGGCGCGATCGTCATCGCCATCATGGATCCCTACGGCAACGAGGAGGCGATCGCCGCCATGGCCGGTGCGGGGCTCACCGCCTTCGCGATGGAACTGATGCCGCGCATCACCCGCGCCCAGTCGATGGACGTGCTCTCATCCCAAGCGAACCTCGCCGGTTACCAGGCTGTGATCGATGCGGCCCACGAATATGACCGGGCCCTACCGATGATGATGACGGCGGCCGGCACCGTGCCGGCGGCCAAAGTCTTCATCATGGGCGCCGGCGTCGCCGGATTGCAGGCGATCGCGACAGCACGACGCCTGGGGGCCATGGTGTCGGCCACCGACGTTCGCCCGGCGGCAAAAGAGCAGGTCGCCTCGCTGGGCGCCAAGTTCATCGCCGTCGAGGACGAGGAGTTCAAGGCGGCCGAGACCGCCGGCGGCTACGCCAAGGAAATGTCGAGGGACTATCAGACGAAGCAGGCCGCGCTCGTCGCCGAGCACATCGCCAAGCAGGACATCGTCATCACCACGGCGCTGATTCCCGGCCGCCCGGCGCCGCGCCTCGTCACCCACGAGATGCTTCATTCCATGAAGCCCGGCTCGGTCGTTGTCGATCTCGCCGTCGAGCGCGGCGGCAATGTCGAAGGCGCGGAGGCCGGCAAGGTCACGGAGGTCGGCGGCGTCAAGGTCGTCGGACACTTGAACGTGCCGGGCCGCATCGCCGCCTCTGCCTCACTGCTCTACGCCAAGAACCTCGTCACCTTCCTGGAGACGATGGTTTCCAAGGAGACGAAGACGCTCAAGCTCGACATGGAAGACGAGCTCGTCAAGGCGACGGCGCTGACGCACGGCGGGGCGGTAGTGCACCCGGCCTTCGGCGGCGCGAATCGGGGGGAGAAGTAAATGGCGAACGAACTTCTGGACAAGGCACTGACCGATCTCGAAAGGGCGGTCGAGGCGGTTCGGACGGCGGCCGAATACGTGCCGGACGCGGCCGGAGCGGTGGCGCATGGCGCAACCGGCGGCGCGATCGATCCTTTCGTCTTTCGCCTGGCGATTTTCGTGCTGGCGATCTTCGTCGGCTATTACGTCGTCTGGTCGGTGACGCCGGCGCTGCACACGCCGCTGATGGCGGTCACCAACGCGATCTCCTCGGTGATCGTCGTCGGCGCGCTTTTGGCGGTCGGCATCTCTGCTTCGGGGCTCGCCACCGGCTTCGGCTTCGTCGCGCTGGTGCTCGCTTCGGTGAACATCTTCGGCGGCTTCCTCGTCACCCAGCGCATGCTCGCCATGTACAAGAAGAAAGACAAGTGAGGTCGGCCGATGAACGCTAATTTCGCAGCCTTCCTCTATCTCGTCTCCGGCGTGCTCTTCATCATGGCCCTTAGAGGCCTGTCGCATCCGACCACCAGCCGGAGGGGCAATGCCTATGGCATGACCGGCATGGCCATCGCCATCGTTACGACGCTTCTCCTGGCGCAGCCCTCGGTCGGCGGCTTCCTCTTGATCGTGCTTGGCCTTGCTGTTGGCGGCGGCGGCGGCGCCTATATCGCCAAGCGCATCCCGATGACGGCGATGCCGCAGCTCGTCGCCGGCTTCCACTCGCTCGTCGGTCTGGCCGCGGTGCTGGTCGCCGCCGGCGCGCTCTATGCGCCGTCCTCATTCGGCATCGGCGAGGTCGGCTCGATCCATGCCCAGGCGCTCGTCGAGATGGCGCTCGGCGTGTCGATCGGCGCGATCACCTTCACCGGTTCGGTTATCGCCTTCCTGAAGCTCGACGGTCGCATGTCCGGCAAACCGATCCTGCTGCCCTATCGCCATCTGATCAATCTGACGCTCGGAGCCCTTATCGTCTTCTTCATCATCGGGCTGGCGCTGACGGAGAGCCATTTCAATTTCTGGGCGATCGTGCTCCTGTCGCTAGCGCTCGGCGTCCTGATCATCATCCCGATCGGCGGCGCCGACATGCCGGTGGTGGTGTCGATGCTCAACTCCTATTCCGGCTGGGCGGCCGCCGGTATCGGCTTCACGCTCGGCAACCTAGCGCTGATCATCACCGGGGCGCTGGTCGGCTCCTCGGGTGCGATCCTCTCCTACATCATGTGCAAGGGAATGAACCGGTCCTTCATCTCGGTCATTCTCGGCGGTTTCGGCGGCGAGACGGCGATCGCCGGCGGCGACGGCGGCGTGCAGAAGACCGTAAAGCAGGGCTCGGCCGACGATGCCGCGTTCCTGATGCAGAACGCCTCGAAGGTGATCATCGTGCCCGGCTATGGCATGGCGGTGGCACAGGCACAGCATGCGCTTCGGGAAATGGGTGACAAGCTCAAGGAGGCGGGCGTCGAGGTCAAATACGCCATCCATCCGGTCGCCGGCCGCATGCCGGGGCACATGAACGTGCTCTTGGCGGAAGCGAACGTGCCCTATGACGAGGTGTTCGAGCTCGAGGACATCAACTCGGAATTCGCCCAGGCGGACGTCGCCTATGTCATCGGTGCCAACGACGTCACCAATCCGGCGGCGCGCGACGACAAGACCTCGCCGATCTACGGCATGCCGATCCTCGACGTCGACAAGGCCAAGACCTGCCTGTTCGTCAAGCGCTCGCTCGGCTCCGGCTATGCCGGCATCGACAACACGCTGTTCTACAAGGACGGCACGATGATGCTGCTCGGAGACGCCAAGAAGGTCACCGAGGAGATCGTCAAGGCGATCAACCACTGAGGACATTTTTGCTACCGAGCTGAATGCCCGCCTCGTACAGCGCCGTGCGTCTTTTCAGACGCACAAAGGACGCTGTAGCATTTTGAATTGCTGCATGTTTTTGTCCTTGAATCGGGTACGATTCAAGGAAACATGCAGTAAGGCGGGCATTTACCTTATTGGCGGACGAACAGTGTCGGGTCCAATTCGGTCACGCGCTCAGCCGGGGTGCACGTCCGGATCCCAGGTGAAGAGTTCCTTGGCTTTAGCGACGCCGCGAAGCGCGAAGCGCCCGAGCGACACGGCATCGGCGCGATGCGCGGCCGGCGAGGCACCAATGAATTCCGAAGACATGATGACGTGACGTTCCATCGAGCGACACATCGAGACGATGCGGCTCACCTCGTTGACGGCGGGTCCGACCACGGTGAAATCGAGTCGGCTCTGGCTGCCGATGTTTCCGTAGAAAACCTCGCCGATATGTAGCCCGAGATAGACGTCGGTGGTTGGCTTTCCTTTCTCGAGCCGTCGCGTGTTCAATTCGGCGAGCATGATGCGCAGTTGCCGCTCGGCAGCGATCGCCGCGCTGCAGGCGTCGGCCGGCTTGCAGCCGTTGAAGATGGCGAGGACACCATCGCCGATCAGCTTCAGCACACTGCCGCCGTGCTCCTCGATCGCTCTGATCACCGTGCCGGTATAGTCGTTGAGGAACGGAATGACCTCCTCCGGCGCGACACTCTCGGCGATGCGCGTGTAATTGCGCAGATCGGAGAACCACATGACCGCCTCGATGCGCTCGGCCGCCCCCCTTTCGATGCTGCCCTCGACGACCCGTCGGCCGGCATCATGGCCGAGATAAACGTCTGCGAGGGTGCCGATGATGCGCACGCATGAGGCGGCCTTGACGGCGAGCGCAAGCGTCGGCAACAGCGTTCGGAGCGCGTAGAAGTCCTCGTCGTTGAAGCCTCCACGTCTTTTCGTCGTCCAGTAAGAATAGAAGCAATCCATCTGTCCGACGCGGCCGCGGTCGGTGAAGTGATGGATGAAGCCGACGCAGTCGGTGTGCCCCTCGGCCTTCAGCTTGTCGAGCATGGTGAAGGGGATATGCGGCTCCTGCGCAAGGCGGACGCGGCGTTCGGTTTCGTTTTCCTGGAGCATGTGGAAGAAGATCGAGCGCTGCCAGTTCTCCTGGGCCTCGCCGCCGCTCGTCGATCCGTAGTGCACGACATCCGGCACTTCATCGCTTTCGCTGTTCCACTGGAAGGCGCGGCCTTCGAATTCCGGGTGGAGCGTGTCGATCAGTCCTAGGGCGCGATCGATGTGGATACCTGCTGCGCGGCACTGATCGCAGAAACCTGCGAGGAGGTCCTGTTCCTTGAGGCCGCGAATTCCCTCCTCCGACATCCACAGAACGATGTTGCGGATTACCTGATCCTTCATCCGAGTTCCCGTTGAGCTGCAGCGCCGGTTCCACCAACGACCGATAGCACAGTGGCGCGCCTTGCCTCGGCGCGCAAGTCGCCCGGTCCTCATGTCGAGGAACAATAGGTTTGCAGCGGGGGAGGGTGAAAGGCCCCGGGGGGCCTTTCCGCTATTTACGTGGTCAACCTGCCGGCGCCAGAACCAGATGATCGATACCGAGTGCGACGTTCAGACCTTCCTGAACCTGGATATTGACCGGCTGCAGCATGAAGGCCTTGTTCGTGCCGCCGGCAATGACCTTTGCTCCACCGCCGACGGCAAAGCTCGCATCGGCGCCAACACCGACATATTCGCCAGCCAGGGCATATTCGGTCAACGGCGTGCCGGTTTTCGCCAGCACATCCCAAATCATGACGGTTTTGCCGGTGGCGCCGATATCGATGCCGATTTTGGTGATCTTGCCGGCATAGACGGCTCCGGGCGAACCATCGGCCGGCCTGAAGGTGCACATGAGGTTCTTGGTGGAGGTGACGATGAGCCCGGTGCCGCCTTCAGAGCCGCAGGTGAGGCGGCCAAGCGTCACGTAGCTTTGGGCAGAGGCAGTTCCGGAAAGGGCCGCAAGGGTGACTGCCGCAATGAAGGTTCGTTTGAACATCGCTCAGATCTCCGTGTTGAAGGCCATGGTCTAACCGATCGAGCGTGGGATGGTTCCGTAGCCCTGATCTACAGCGCCGTGCGTCTTTCAGACGCACAAAGGACGCTGTAGCGCTTTGAGTTGCTGCATGTCTTTGTCCTTAAAGGCTACGATTTAAGGAAACATGCAGTAGCGAAGACTGAGACAAATGTCGGATCGCCGAAACGAAAACGCCCGCGGCAGCTGCCGCGGGCGTCCGAAATCGAATGGGGCGTGGCGTCAGGAGGTCGCCTTGACGCGGGAAAGGCCCGCGCGCGCCGGCTCGTATTTGGGATCGAGCGAAAGCGCGTGCGAATAGGACTTCGAAGCCTTGGCCCTGTCGCCGCGGCGCTCGTAGACCAGCGCCTGGTTTGCCCAGGACTCGGCCAGCTTGCCGTTGAGATTGATAGCCGTGTTGAAATCCGAGAAGGCGTTGTCATCGTCGCCCTGGGCCACATAGGAAATGCCGCGGCCGTTATAGGGTTCGGGCGAGCTTGGCGACAGCGAAATCGCCTTCGAGAAATCCTCGATCGCCTCTCCGTGCTGGTTGCGCGCCTGATAGATCAGGCCGCGATTGTGATAGGCGCGGGGATCGGTCGTGTCGAGCTCGATCGCCTTGTTGAAGTCGTTGAAAGCGGCATCGAGCTGGCCCGCCTGCCGATAGAGATTGCCGCGACCGATATAGGCGACGTCGTAGGTCGGACTGATCTGCAGCGCCGCGTTGTAATCGGCGAGAGCGGCTTGCTGGTTGCCCATGTTGCGCTGGACAAGCGCGCGGTTGGCATAGGCCTGGAAGAAGCGCGGGTTCAGTCGGATCGCCTCGTCGAAATCGGCGAGCGCGCGGCGGAATTCCCCGGCGCGTCCGTAAGCCGAGCCGCGCACGTTGTAGCCTTCGGGATCGCTCGGATTGGACGCGATCACGCTCGAGAGGGAGGCGATGTTCTCTTCCGAGCCTTGGGCCCGTTCGACGCGAAACATCGATTCGGAATTGTCGGTCTGGCAGCCTGCAAGAAACAGGGCAGAGCCGAGCATGAGAAAGGCGGCAAGCTTCGGCTTGCGCTGGTGGCGGCGGTTCGCCTCTTGGATGGTGTGACCGGAGACGTCCGCAGTCATGGCAGCAAGTGTCAAAGTCGATCCCTCAATGCGACAAGGTCCCGAAAGCCAATGGCTTTCCGTTCATGGAGACCAGCGAAGGCGCGGGGCTCCACCCGGGCATCAGCGCCTCCGGCGATCCGGCCGGCGCTCCCGTTCGAGCGGCTGACCGTCGAACTCACACGGTCACGCTAGACCGACGACGGACAGGGTGTCCATATCGAAAAAAAAGCGGCGGCGATACCTCGCCCCCGCCATTTACATTGGAAAGCGTCGAAAAAACGACAATCAGCGGGCCAGAAGGCCTTCACGCTGTGCACGCTTGCGAGCCAGCTTGCGGACGCGGCGGACAGCTTCAGCCTTTTCGCGCGCACGCTTCTGGGACGGCTTTTCGTAGAAGTCACGCATCTTCATTTCGCGGAAAATGCCTTCGCGCTGCATCTTCTTCTTGAGAGCGCGGAGCGCCTGGTCGACATTGTTATCGCGGACAAGTACCTGCACGTGAATCCCGTTCCTTTGTTCGAGTTGTAAAGCCTCACCATCAGGTTTGGGGAGGCAATAAATCTGCGTTCGCTGAGCTGAAAGCTCTACGATTAAAGGAGCGGATACCAGATCAGGGGCCGAAAGTCCAGCGGCGAGATCGTAGCTCTCGGGAAAAATGCGCCACAGCCGGGGCGAAAAAAGGCAAGCCGCGCGCTCGCACACTTGTCGCACTTAGTCGGCCATGTCGCAAGTCCGCGCAAGTCCGCCGGATCGCGTCGCAAAAGAAACGTTGCGTGGCCCTCGGATTTGCGATTTCTAACGCCAACAGAACATCTATCGGGGTTCATGGAGTAGCAGGCGGATGCGCAAATATTCTGTTTTTGCCGTGGCGCGCGAGGCGCTGCGCGGCCACAAGGGCTGGGGGCCGCACTGGGCCTCGCCGGAGCCGCGCAAGCAATATGATGTGATCATCATCGGCGGCGGCGGCCATGGCCTCGGCGCCGCCTATTATCTCGCGAAGGAGCACGGCATCACCAATGTCGCCGTGCTCGAAAAGGGCTGGATCGGCGGCGGCAATACCGGCCGCAACACGACGATCATCCGGTCCAACTATCTCTATGAAGAGAGCATGGACATCTACGAGCATTCACTGAAGCTCTGGGAAAACCTGTCGCTGGACCTGAACTACAACGTCATGTATTCGCCGCGCGGCGTCATGATGCTGTCGCACAACATCCACGACCAGCAGTCGTTCAAGCGGCACATCAACGCCAACCGGCTCTACGGCATCGACAACGAATGGCTGACACCGGAAGAGGCGAAGGCTTACTGCTCGCCGCTCGACATCTCCAAAACCGCCCGCTACCCGATCAACGGTGCAGCACTTCAGCGCCGCGGCGGCACGGCGCGCCATGATGCGGTCGCCTGGGGTTATGCGCGCGCCGCCTCCGACCGCGGCGTCCACATCATCCAGAACTGCGAAGTGACCGGCATTCGCCGCGACGAAACCGGCCGTGTGACCGGCGTCGACACCAATCGCGGCTTCATCGGTGCGAAGAAAGTCGGCATTTCCGCCGCCGGTCACACGTCCACCCTGATGCAGATGGCAGACGTGCGCGTGCCGCTGCAGAGCCAGCCGCTGCAGGCGCTCGTCTCCGAGCCCTTGAAGCCGATCTTCCCCTGCGTCGTGATGTCGAACTCGGTGCACGCCTATATCTCGCAGTCCGACAAGGGCGAATTCGTCATCGGCGCCGGTACCGACCAGTACAATTCCTATTCGCAGACCGGCGGCCTTCAGATCATCACCCATACGCTTGACGCGATCTGCGAGCTCTTCCCGATGTTCCGCCGCGTCAAGATGATGCGGCAATGGGGCGGCATCGTCGACGTCACACAGGACCGTTCGCCGATCCAAGGCGTGACACCCGTGCCCGGGCTCTATCTCAATGCCGGTTGGGGAACGGGCGGCTTCAAGGCGACTCCCGGCTCGGCCAATCTCTTTGCCTATCTCATCGCACGCGGGGAGCCGCATAGGCTCGCTGCGGGGCTGACGCTCGAGCGCTTCCGCACCGGGCGGCTCATCGACGAGGCGGCCGCCGCCGCCGTTGCGCATTGATGCGAGGACTTTCCAGATGCTTCTGATTTACTGCCCCTATTGCGAGGAAGAGCGCTCCGAGCTCGAGTTCCGCAACGGCGGCGATGCTCACATCGCCCGTCCGACCAATATCGCCGAGATCAGCGACGAAGAATTCGAGGCCTATTTCTTCCTGCGCGACAATCCGAAGGGCGTGATTTACGAAAGATGGCGGCATATCCATGGCTGCGGCCGCTTCTTCAACGCGGCGCGTGACACCGTCAGCGACCGGTTCATCACCACCTACAAGGCCGGCGAGCCGAAGCCAGACCTCGACGTCGAGCCGAAGACGCCTGAGACGGTCGAAACCTACGAGGCCCTGGAAGGAGCCGCGCAATGACTGGGGTCAATCGTATTTCGGGTGCCGGGCGCCTGACGCCCGCGCGCACCGCCCGCTTCACCTTTGACGGCCGGACGCTGACGGCGCTCGAAGGCGATACGGTCGCCTCGGCGCTGATTGCCAACGACATCCATCTCGTCGGCCGTTCGTTCAAGTATCACCGTCCGCGCGGCATTCTGTCCGCCGGCGCCGAGGAGCCGAATGCGTTGCTCGACGTCTCGCGCGATGCGGCCCGCCGGCAGCCGAACGTGCGGGCCACCGTCCAGGAGGTCTTCGACGGCATGAAGGTGTCGTCGCAGAACCGCTGGCCCTCGCTCGCCTTCGATGTCGGTGGGTTCAACGATCTCCTGTCACCTTTCTTCGCGGCCGGTTTCTACTACAAGACCTTCATGTGGCCGAAGGCCGCGTGGCACAAGCTCTACGAACCCTTCATCCGCCGCGCCGCCGGCCTTGGCGTTGCGCCGACGGAGCCCGATCCGGATCATTATGCGAGCCGTTACGTCCATTGCGACGTGCTGGTGATCGGCGCTGGCGTCGCCGGTCTCGCGGCCGCGCTTGCGGCGGCGAAGGCCGGCGCGAAGGTGATCCTGTGCGACGAACAGCCGGAGGTCGGCGGGGCGCTGCATTACGACAGCGGCACCGTCATCGACGGCAAGCCCGGTTACGACTGGGCGCAGGCGACGGGCCGGGCGCTTGCCGCCATGGGCAATGTGACGCTGCTCACCCGCACGACGGCATTCGGCTACTACAATCACAATTTCGTCGGCCTCGTGGAGCGCGTGACGGATCATCTCGCCGCCGTCGACAAGACGCTACCGCGAGAGCGGCTCTGGCAGGTGCGCGCGAAGAAGGTCATCCTCGCCAATGGCGCCATCGAACGCCACATGGTGTTCGCCAACAACGACCGGCCCGGGATCATGCTGGCCTCGGCGGCCCGCACCTATCTCAATCACTTCGGTGTCGCTGTCGGCAAGAAAGTCGGCGTCTATACAGCGCATGATTCGGCCTACGAGGCGGCCTTCGACCTCAAGAGAGCCGGCGTTGCCGTGGCAGCGATCGTCGATTGCCGCGAGAAGCCGGGCGAAGCGGTGCTCTCTCAGGCGCGTGATCTCGGCATAGAGGTGCTGACCGGTCATTCGGTCGTCAACACCACCGGCAAGCTCCGGATTGCCTCGATCAATGTCGCCCGCAATGGCGGCGGCACTTCTCGCAAGATCGCCGTCGATGCGCTGCTCGTCTCGGCGGGCTGGACGCCATCGGTGCACCTCTTCTCGCAGTCGCGCGGCAAGGTGAAGTTCGACGCCGCAACCGAGCGCTTCCTGCCCGGCATCTATGCCCAGGAGTGCCTCTCCGTCGGCGCCTGCAATGGCACCGACGATCTGCAGGCGACGATCGATGAGGCGCTTGCCGCCGGCGAACTGGCGGCTCGTGCCGCCGGTGCCGAAGGCGGCGCACAGGTTGCTCTCACCGGCCGGAACGCTTTCGAATGGACGGGCGGCATGCATGGAGCGGCCGAAGGCGCGGGGGCGGACACGACCGTGAAGGCCTTCATTGATTTCCAGCACGACGTCTGCGCCAAGGACATCCGCCTGGCGGTGCGCGAGGGAATGCACTCGATCGAGCACATCAAGCGGTTCACCACCAACGGCATGGCCTCCGACCAGGGCAAGCTTTCCAACATGCATGGTCTCGCGATCGCGGCGGAAGCGCTCGGCAAGGAAATCCCGGCAGTGGGTCTCACGACCTTCCGCCAGCCCTATACGCCGGTGACCTTCGGCGCGATCGTCAATCACTCGCGTGGCAGCCTCTTCGATCCGGCGCGTAAGACGCCGATCCATGCCTGGGAGGAGGCGCATGGCGCCGAGTTCGAGGATGTCGGCAACTGGAAGCGCGCCTGGTTCTATCCGAAGGCAGGCGAAAACATGCACGAGGCGGTCGCGCGCGAGTGCAAGACGGTCCGCGAGGTGGCCGGCGTCTTCGATGCGTCGACGCTCGGCAAGATCGAGGTGGTCGGCCCCGACGCTGCCAAGTTCCTGAACCTCATGTATACGAACGCCTGGGACAACCTGAAGCCCGGCCGCTGCCGCTACGGAATCATGCTGCGCGACGACGGCTTCATCTACGATGACGGCGTCGTCGGCCGTCTTGCGGAGGACCGCTTCCATGTTACGACCACGACGGGCGGTGCGCCGCGCGTCCTGCACCACATGGAAGACTATCTCCAGACGGAGTTCCCGCATCTGAAAGTCTGGCTCACCTCGACGACCGAGCAATGGGCGGTCATCGCGGTGCAGGGGCCGAAGGCGCGCGAGATCATCGCGCCGCTCGCCGCGGGCATCGATTTTTCCAACGAGGCCTTCCCACATATGAGCGTCGCCGAAGGAAAGATCTGCGGCGTGCCGACCCGGCTCTTCCGCATGTCCTTCACCGGCGAGCTTGGCTTCGAGGTCAACGTCCCGGCGGACTACGGCCAGGCGGTATGGGAGGCGATCTGGGCGCGGGCCGAGCCCATGGGCGCCTGCGCCTACGGCACCGAGACCATGCACGTGCTGCGCGCCGAGAAGGGCTACATCATCGTCGGCCAGGACACGGACGGCACCGTGACTCCGGACGATGCCGGGCTTTCCTGGGCGGTCTCGAAGAAGAAGCCGGACTTCGTCGGTATCCGCGGCCTGAAGCGGCCCGATCTTGTCAAGGACGGCCGCAAGCAGCTCGTCGGGCTCCTCACCAAGGATCCGAAGGTTGTATTGGAGGAAGGCGCGCAGATCGTTGCAGACCCGAACCAGCCGAAACCGATGACCATGCTCGGCCATGTGACTTCGTCCTACTGGTCGCCAAATTGTGGTCGATCGATCGCGCTCGCCGTGGTCGCCGGCGGACGGGCGCGCCTCGGTGAGACGCTCTACGTGCCGATGGCCGATCGGACGATCGCCGTCGAGGTAAGCGACATGGTGTTCTTTGACAAGGAAGGAGGTCGCCTCCATGGCTGACCAGGCAATCGCACCCCGCAAAGCTCCGCTCGCCGGCCGCCGTGGCGGCTCGCCCGCGGCGCTCCTCACGCCCGCGGAGCCGGCCTCGCGGATATCGCTGCGCGCCGCGGCTGACGCGGTTTCCGGTCTGTCGGCCGCGCTCGGCGTTACCCTGCCCGTGCGCCCGAAGACGTCCGCTTCGACCGGCCGACGCCATGCGCTCTGGCTCGGTCCAGACGAGTGGCTGGTGATTGACGAGGACGGCGCCGACCTGATGGCTGCGGCCGCATCGAGCGGGACCGTGCACTCGGCCGTCGACGTCTCTCATCGCAACACCGCCGTCATCGTCAGCGGACCGGGCGCGGAAGTGGCGATCAACAGCGGCTGCCCGCAGGACCTGTCGCTTGCCCTCTTCCCTGTGGGCGCATGCTCGCGCACAATCTTGGGCAAGGCGGAGATCATTCTCCTCCGCACCGCGGAGGACACGTTCCGCGTCGAGTGCTGGCGGTCCTTCTCGCCCTTTGTTTTCGGTCTGTTGTCCGAAGGAGCCGAAGACGCGGGACATTGAGAGAAGCGCCACCTCAATCGAGAAGGCGGCGGAGTGATCCGCCGCTCTTTACGATCTTGTTCGATCGGCCATAAATCGCGACGTGATCATAGGTTGGAGTGGAACGCGAGCGGGGCGGAAAAACCGCACACGCTCATCCCGCCCTCGTTTGCGACCGCTACGCGCGGACCGTTCGTCTACAGCGCCGTGCGTCTTTTCAGACGCACAAAGAACGCTGTAGCACTTTGAATTGCTGCATGTTTTTGTCCTTAAATCGGCTACGATTTAAGGACACATGCGGTAGGTTCAGGTGTTTATCCGCCATCCTTGCCACGCGACCCACCGGCCATGGAAGTCCGCGCGGCCGATCACTTGCTTTTCGCCGCCCGGCCATATTTGCAACGACAGTGCCGCACCGGGCACCTGCCCGTCGGCTTCCATCTGCAATCGAGCGATGGGTGCCTCTTCCGTCGCAGCCTTGCCCGCGGCGGCAATCAGGGCCTCACCTTCTCTCCGTGCCGATTCCGGCAGGTATTGCCAGGCGATCGAGTGATAGACGACGTGGGTGGCGCCGGAAAAAACGCGGATCAGCCGCTTCTTCAGCCAATCGATCGCGTCGGCGCGCTCGACCAGGTCCCGTTGACCTGCCGCGACATCGAGTGCTTTCCTGGTTCGATCAAGTCGGTCGAACTGGTCTGCCCAGATATAGGAGAGAAGCCGTAGTCGATCGTCGTCGCTCGCCAGGTCGAGCGGATGCAGGTCGCAGCCGGCGCGCTCTGTGATTTCGGCGGGTTGAAGGGGAGGGGTTTCCCCAGACCAGTCCGGAGCGATAAGCACCGCGGCGGTTTCGTCGCCCCAATGATCATTGCCAAGAACGTAGTGGTAGCGGTCCCAGTGCAGGTTCAGACCGGCGCTGGCGCCGACCTCGGAGAGAACCAGCGGTTTTCCGAGAAGCTGTGCAACCGTGAGGAAACCCGGAAGCAGGGCGCCGGAGCGCCGCACCTCGTTGGTCTGCGGCGCGGAGGCGAGACGATCGTGGATGAAGTCGGCTTCCTGCCGGAGTGCCCGCCCGACCGCCTGCCAGAGGGTTTCGTCGTCGACGCGATTCGGCGGATAACTTGCTTTGAGGCCGTCGTCGCGACCGGAGAGCACCAGCGCATGCAGTGCGCCGGCGAGGCGCAGCGCGACGGAATCGCCACTCGACGTCGGGTCGCCGGGCCAGCGGAGAATCCAGCTGCCGACGGGCGAGCCTGCATCCAACCGGTCGGCGACGAGACGGCAGAGCCGGGCGGTGAAGGGCGAGCCCAGATCGTTGCAGGCTTTCGCCTGGTCGCGGAAGGCGTCGCGAACGCGCGTCTCGATAACCGCCTCCTCAGGCATCCGCCGGCCGATCCTTGGGGTCGAACTGGATGATCGTCTGCCAGGTCGCCGTCAGCGCCGGCTTTCTTTCGCCCTCGATCTCCACCGTGACGTCATAGGTGATCATCAGCATGCCGGCGCCGCGGAAGCGGGCATCGGCCATGGTGAAGCGGCCGCGCACGCGTGCGCCGCTCTTGACCGGCGCCACGAAGCGCACCTTGTCGAAGCCGTAATTGATGCCCATCGTCTGCTCGCGGATCTTCGGCAGGCAATTATAGTTCATTGCCGAGAGCAGCGAGAGCGACAGGAAGCCGTGCGCAATGGTCCCGCCGAAGGGCGTCTCGGCCGCGGCGCGCACCGGGTCGGTGTGGATGAACTGAAAATCGCCGGTCGCCTCGGCAAAGCTGTCGATAGTCTTTTGCGTCACGGTGATCCAGTCGGAGACACCAAGCTCTTTGCCGATCAGCTCCTTGATATCGGAAAGCGAAATTTCGTGCGGCATTTGATTGTCCTGAAGAAGGCCTCCCGACCGATCTATAGGCCGGTAGGGCGGGGCCTAGCAAGCGGTTGTAAGACTTTAGAAAACCTCGACAAAGAAAGTGACCGAACGGGCGGGAGCAAAGACCGGAGGTGCCGCGTCCGATAGTGCGTCGCACCATTCGCCGTCGAGACTCGCCGGCAGCCGGAAGGGATGCGGTGCGTGGCTGCGATTGAGGACGATGGCGAGCCGCGTCGGTCGCTTCTGCTTGCGGTCTTCGGTCGCCAGCACCATGACGAGGTTGTCGGTCGCGGGGTGTTCCCAGTCCTCGACCGTCATCGGATGACCGTCGAGGCGCAGCCAGGCAACGTCGCCCATGCCGGTGAAGAAACGAGTGTCGGCAAAGACGCCGAAACGCCGGCGCATGGCAGAAAGCCGCGCGGTGTGCTCTATCAGCTTCGTGTCGAGTTTGCCCCAATCGAGCCAAGTGACGGCGTTGTCCTGCGCATAGGCATTGTTGTTGCCGCGCTGGCTGCGCCCGCCTTCATCGCCGGCCGTCAGCATGATCGTGCCGCGTGAGGCAAAAAGGGTGCCGAGGAGAGCCATGGCATCGTGCTGCCGGGCCGCGGCGATTTCTGGATCGTCGATCGGGCCTTCGGCGCCATTGTTCCACGAGTAGTTCTCGTCGTGTCCGTCGCGATTGCCTTCGCCGTTCGCCTCGTTGTGCTTGCGGGCATAGGAGACGAGATCCGCCAGTGTGAATCCGTCATGGGCGGCGACGAAATTGACGCTGCGGGTCGCGGTTTCCCCCCAGCGCGAAAAAGAATCCGAGGAGCCGGCGAGCGCGCTCGCAAGCGCGCCGATCGCATGTCGGTCGCCGCGCCAGTAGCGGCGAATATCATCGCGGGCCCGGTCGTTCCATTCGAGGAAGGGCTTGGGGAAATTGCCGAGTTGATAGCCGCCGGGGCCCGTGTCCCAGGGCTCGGCGATGAGGACACGATCGCTGAGCACCGGATCGGCGGCGATGGCCGCGAAAAGGGCGGCGTCGCAGTGGAAGCCGTTCATGTCGCGGCCGAGGATCGAGGCGAGATCGAAGCGGAAGCCGTCGACGCCGGCGGCAAGCACGAAATGGCGCAGGCTGTCGAGGATCAGCCTCTGAACGACCAAATGGTCGCAGGCAATCGTGTTGCCGCAGCCGGTGTCGTTGATGAGTTCACCGGGCCGGTCCGCCGCGTGGCGATAATAGGTGAGGTTGTCGAGGCCGCGCATCGAAAGCGTCGTGCCGAGCCGGTCGCTTTCGCCGGAATGGTTGAAGACCAGATCCAGGATGACGCCGATACCTGCCTTGTGCAGCGCATCCACGGTCTTGCGAAGTTCCTTGCAGCCGCCGGGTACTAGCCGCGGATCGAGCGCCATCGGCGCGATCGGATTGTAGCCCCAGCCGTTGTGAAGGCCGAGCGGCGGCAGGTGCCGCTCGTCGATCCAGGCGACGATCGGCATGAGTTCGACCGCCGAGACGCCGAGACGCTTGAGATGATCGAGGACGACCGGCTCGGCGAGAGCCGCCAACGTGCCGCGTTTCTTTTTCGGAATATCCGGGTGGAGAATCGTGAACGGCTTGATGGCGACTTCATAGATCAGCCCGCCGGGCTCAAAAAGCGGCGGCGTTCTCTTCACCGTTTTCGCCTGGGTCACGATCGCCTTTGGCACCAGGTCGGCCGTCTCCTCGCCGAAGACCGTCAGCCGAGGGTCGTGACGAAAGGGGCGGTCGAGCTCCGTCGCGTAGGGGTCGACCAGCAGCTTCGAGGGATCGAACCATAGGCCATGTTCGGGCGAGTAGATGCCGTCGGCGCGCAGGCCGTAGCGGGTGCCGACGGCTATGTCGGCGAGGGTAAGGCTATGGACATCGCCCTCGCGCAGCATCGGCAGGCGGCGCAGTTCCTTTGTGCCCGCCTTGTCGAAGAGGCAAAGGTCGATGCGCGCGGCATTGTGCGACCAGACAGCAAAGCGCGTTCCGTCGGGCGTCCGGGTCACGCCGAGAGGTGGGATTCCGGTCGGCGGCATGAAGCGCCCCTTCTGATGGTTGAAGTCAGTATCCGCTCACCCCCCTCTGCCCTGCCGGGCATCTCCCCCACAAGTGGGGAGATTGGATGTGGCCCGCCCGGTGCCTATTGCGAGGCTCCGCATCGTAAGGCTCCTGTTGGAGCGATGGGATCGCCGCGAGTCGATCTCCCCCCTTGTAGGGGAAATGCCCGGCAGGGCAGAGGGGGGTAACGGCAAGCACAGAGAAGGACCGCACATCGCGGTCCCTATCGATACACACCTCAGGTGATTACGCTTGGTCCGTCGCGGCCGGTGCGTTTCTTGATCTCGGCGATCTCGTCGGCAACGGCGATCAGATCGGCGAGCGCGGCCTGTGTGTCGAGGTCGTGGCGCGCCGGATCCGGCTCGTAGCGCTCGATATAGACGCGCAGCGTCGCGCCCGATGTTCCCGTCCCCGACAGGCGGTAGACGACGCGCGACCCGCCCTTGAAGAGGATGCGGATGCCCTGGTTCTTGCTGACCGACTTGTCGACGGGGTCGTCATAGGAGAAGTCGTCGGCCGTTTCGACCGTGAGCGCGCCGAAACTCTTGCCCGGCAACTCTGCGAGCTTGTCGCGAAGCGCGGCGATCAGGCCATTCGCAGCGTCCGTGTCGACCGCCTCATAGTCGTGGCGGGAATAATAGTTGCGGCCGTAGGTCGCCCAATGCTTGCGCGCGATCTCAAGCGCGCTCTCCTTGCGCACCGCCAGAATGTTGAGCCAGAGCAGAACGGCCCAGAGCCCGTCCTTCTCGCGCACGTGGTTCGATCCGGTGCCGGCGCTTTCCTCGCCGCAGATCGTCGCGAGACCCTCGTCGAGCAGGTTGCCGAAGAATTTCCAGCCGGTCGGCGTTTCGTAAAGGCCGATGCCGAGCTTCTCGGCGACGCGGTCGGCGGCACCACTCGTCGGCATGGAGCGTGCGATCCCGACAAGCCCGTTGGCATAGCCGGGCGCCAGATGCGCATTGGCTGCGAGCATCGCGAGGCTGTCGGAGGGGGTAACGAAGATTCCTTTGCCGATGATCAGGTTCCGGTCGCCGTCGCCGTCGGAGGCCGCACCGAAATCCGGTGCGTCCGCTGCCATCATCGTCTCGTAGAGTGCGCGGGCGTGGACGAGGTTCGGGTCCGGATGGTGGCCTCCGAAATCCGGCAGCGGTATGAAGTTCATGACCGAGCCCTTGGGCGCACCGAGCCGCTTTTCGAGGATCTCCTTGGCATAGGGGCCGGTGACCGCGCTCATCGCGTCGAAGACGACGCGGAAGCCGCCGGCGATCAGCTTGCGGATCGCATCGAAATCGAACAGGCTCTCCATCAGTTCGGCATAGTCGGCGACCGGATCGATGACCGTTACCGTCAGGCTCTCGACCTGTTGGTTGCCTTCGACGTCGAGATTGACGTCCGGAACGTCGGCGATCTTGTAGCTGTCGATCACCTTGCTGCGGGCAAAGATTGCATCCGTCACCTTCTCCGGTGCCGGACCGCCATTGCCGACATTGTATTTGATGCCGAAGTCCTCGGTGGGACCACCGGGATTGTGACTTGCGGAGAGCACGATGCCGCCGAAGGCCTTGTATTTGCGGATGACATTTGAAGCGGCCGGTGTCGAGAGAATGCCGCCGCGGCCGACGAGCACGCGGCCGAATCCGTTCGCTGCCGCCATCTTGACGGCCTTCTGGATGACTTCACGATTGTAATAGCGGCCGTCGCCGCCGATCACCAGCGTCTGGCCCTCATAGCCTTCGAGCGAATCGAAGATCGACTGGATGAAATTCTCGGCATAGTTCTTCTGCTGGAAGACCGGGACCTTCTTTCTGAGGCCCGATGTGCCGGGTTTCTGGTCGCTATAGGGGTTGGTGGAGACGTCTTTTATCATCTGTCTTAGCCTTTCGCGAGAAGACCGGAGTAGAGCGAAGCATAGCGTTCCGCACTCTTGGCCCAGGAAACGTCGGACTTCATGCCCTGGTTCTGCAGGCGCGCCCACACTTTCGGCTCGCTGTATGCACGCATCGCGCGCCGGATCGCAAGGCGCAGGCCGTCGGCGTTAACCGGGTGGAACTGGAAGCCGGTCGCGACTCTGGCCGACAGCGCCGCCTCGTTGGCGTCGATGACCGTGTCGGTCAGGCCGCCGGTACGGGCGACGATCGGCACGCAACCATAACGCAGACCATAGAGCTGCGTCAGCCCGCAGGGCTCGAAGCGCGACGGAATGAGGATCGCGTCGGCGCCCGCCTGCATCAGGTGAGACAGCGGCTCGTCATAGCCCGTCACCATGCCGATGCGGCCGCGATGGCGCGAGGCGGCGGCCATGAGCGCCCCCTCAAGCGCCCTGTCGCCGGAGCCGAGCACGACGAGCTTGCCACCGCGCGCTACGATATCGTCGGCCACTTCCGCCAAGAGGTCCATGCCTTTTTGCCAGGTGAGCCGGCTGATGACGCAGAAGATCGGGCCGGAGCTCTTGTCGAGACCAAAGCGCTCTTCCAATGCCTCGCGGTTGGCCGCCCGTTGCTTGATCTTGGTGGGACCGTAGTTCCGTGCGATGTGCGGGTCCGTCTCCGGATTCCAGGTGTCGACATCGATGCCGTTGACGATCCCGGTGAGGTCGGCCGCCCGGCTTGCCAGAAGGCCTTCCATGCCCATGCCGAATTCCGGCGTCAGGATTTCATGGGCGTAGGAAGGGCTAACGGTGGTGATCGCCGTGGCCGTCTGCAGGCCGCCTTTCAGAAACCCGACATCGCCGTAATATTCGACGAACTGCGTGGAGAAGGCCTCGGGCGGCAGGGAGAGTTCGGGGAAGACGGACGCGCCGAACTGACCCTGGAAGGCGATGTTGTGAATGGTCAGAACCGTCGGCATGTTCCGCGCCGAGCCAAAGCGCATATAGACCGGCGTCAGCGCCGCCTGCCAGTCGTGAACATGGACGATGTCCGGCTTCCAGCCGGCAACGACATCGTCTCCGGCGATTTCTGCGGCCGCGAGCGACAGGGCGGCGAAGCGGCGGAAATTGTCCGGATAGTCGCGGCCGGTCGGATCGAGATAAGGGCCGCCGTCGCGGTCGTAGAGGGCCGGCTGATCGAGAACGAGGAGGTCCAGTCCGTCAAGTTCGGCCGCAAGCACCGTCGCGGGGTGGCCGAACAGATTGCCAATGCCGCCGACCGCCTTCCTCTTTTTCAGCTTGTGGAGCACGGCGGGATAGCCGGGCACCAGCGTGCGCGTGCGGATGCCGTGGGGAAGAAGAGCGGCCGGAAGCGCGCCGACGACATCGGCGAGTCCCCCGGTCTTGACCAGCGGGAAGACCTCTGACGCAACGGACAGGATGTTCATGCAGACCTACATTCCCAGCTTGTCGATCATCGTTTGCGTGATCAGGCAGACACCGTTTTCCGTGCGGCGGAAGCGTTTCGCATCGAGCTCCGGATCATCGCCGACGACCAGCCCTTCCGGAATGACGACCCGGCTGTCGATGACGACGTTGCGGAGAATCGAGTGACGCCCGATCGTCACGTCGGGAAGAACTACGGCATTTTCGAGTCGGGAGTATGAATTGACCCGGACGCCGGTGAACAGGAGGCTCCTGTTGAGCGCCGCACCGGAGATGATGCAATCGCCGGAGACGAGCGAGGAAGTCGCCGAGCCGCGGCGGTCTTCGTCGTCGTGGACGAACTTGGCGGGCGGTTTGATTTCGGAGAAAGTCCAGATCGGCCAGGTGCTGTCGTAGATGTCGAGCTCCGGCGTGATATGAGTGAGGTCGATATTGGCCTGCCAGTAGGCGTCGATCGTGCCGACGTCGCGCCAATAGGCCTCGCGCTCGAAATCGGAGCGGACGCAGGAGTGGGTGAAGCGGTGGGCGACCGCTTTTCCGTGTTCGACGATATAGGGGATGATGTCCTTGCCGAAGTCGCGGCTCGACTTCGGATCGGCGGCATCCCGGCGCAGCATGTCCATCAAAAATTTCGTATGGAAAACGTAAATGCCCATCGAGGCGAGCGCCATCTCGGGGTTGCCTGGAATGCCGGGCGGATCGGCCGGCTTCTCGACGAAGGCGATGATGCGATCCTGGTTGTCCACATGCATGACGCCGAAGCCGGTCGCCTCCATGCGCGGCACTTCCAGGCAGCCGATCGTCACGTCGGCGCCGGAATCCACGTGCTGCTGCAGCATCAGCTCGTAGTCCATCTTGTAGACGTGATCGCCGGCGAGAATCACCATGTATTCGACGCCGTGGTCCTCGATGATGTCGATGTTCTGAAAGACCGCGTCGGCGGTGCCTTCATACCATTGCGTCTCCGAGACGCGCTGGCTCGCCGGCAGGATATCGAAGCTCTCGTTGCGCTCGGGGCGGAAGAAGTTCCAGCCGCGCTGCAGGTGGCGGATCAGCGAGTGGGCCTTGTATTGCGTCGCCACCCCGATGCGGCGGATACCGGAATTCAGCGCGTTGGAAAGCGCGAAATCGATGATGCGTGCCTTGCCGCCGAAATAGACGGCGGGCTTGGCACGCCGGTCGGTCAGTTCCTTCAGCCGACTGCCGCGGCCACCGGCGAGAACATAGGCCATGGCATCACGAGCCAGAGGTTGCGTACGTTTTTCCACCATTTGTCCTCCCCAGGATCAGTTCGAGGACTGCTTGGCGGCATTGTGCGACGCCTCGCGGCCCACATGATTTTCTTCCTGTTCCGCCCCGCCGGTAAGCCCGGCCGGGAAAAATGCGCTAATCCTGCTCCAGCATCAGCGTCGCCAAAGGCGGCAGCGTGATGGTGGCGATTGTCTCTCCGTTCGATCTCTTCTCGGCATAGACGGCGCCGCCGTTGCCCTTGCCACTCCCTCCATAGATTTCCGCATCGGTGTTGACGATTTCCTTCCAGCGCCCCGCGACCGGAAGCGGTACGTCGTAATGCTCCCGGTAGACCGGGGTGAAGTTGGTGACAACGGCGACCAGCTTTTCTCCGGGCGCTTTCCTCAGCCAGGCGAAGACGGAATTCTCGCGGTCGTCGGCGATCATCCATTCGAAGCCATCGCCCTCGCAGTCGCGCGCATGGAGCGCCGGCTTTGAGCGATAGGTGCCGTTCAAGTCGCGCACCAGGCGCCGCATGCCCTCGTGCAGATGGTATTCGAGCAGGTTCCAGTCGAGCGCGCGGTCCTCCGCCCATTCGCGCCATTGCGCAAATTCCTGCCCCATGAAGAGCAGCTTCTTGCCGGGATAGCCCCACATGAAGCCGTAATAGGCCCGGAGATTGGCGAACTTCTGCCAGTCGTCGCCGGCCATCTTGGCAACCAGCGATCCCTTGCCGTGCACGACCTCGTCATGCGACAGCGGCAGCACGAAGTTCTCGCTGAAGGCGTAGAGCAGGCCGAAGGTCATGTCGTTGTGGTGGAACTTGCGGTGCACGGGCTCACGCGCGAGATATTGCAGCGTGTCGTGCATGAAGCCCATGTTCCACTTGAAGCCGAAGCCGAGCCCGCCCGCATGCACGGGATGCGAGACCTTCGGCCAGGAGGTCGACTCCTCGGCGATGGTCAGCACGCCCTGGTGGATGCCGTAGAGGCGGGTGTTCATCGTCTGCAGGAACCGCACGGCCTCGAGATTTTCGTTGCCGCCATATTCGTTCGGCACCCATTCGCCGTGCTGGCGCGAATAGTCGAGGTAGAGCATCGAGGCGACCGCATCGACGCGCAGGCCGTCGACATGGAACTTCTCCGCCCAGTAGAGGGCGTTGTTGACGAGATAGGCGACGACCTCGTCGCGCCCGAAATTGTAGATCGCCGTGTTCCAGTCGGGATGGAAGCCCTGGCGCGGGTCGGCGTGTTCGTAGAGCGCGGTGCCGTCGAACCAGCGAAGTCCATGCTCGTCGGTTGGGAAATGCGCCGGCACCCAGTCCAGGATGACGCCGATGCCGACCTTGTGGCAGCCGTTGACGAAGCGGGCAAAGCCTTCGGGCTCGCCGAAGCGGGCGGTCGGCGAGTAAAGCCCGGTCGTCTGGTAGCCCCAGGATGGATCGTAGGGGTACTCGGAGATCGGCAGGAATTCGATATGAGTGAAGCCCATGTCGACGCAATAGGGGATCAGCCGGTCAGCGAGTTCGTCCCAGGTGAGCATTCCGCCGTCGTCGCGGCGCTGCCAGGAGGCGGCATGGACCTCGTAGATGGAAATCGGCTGGCGGCGTGGGTCGACCTCCTCCCAATGCTGCCGGTGCGCTTCGTCCTCCCATACCTGGGCGATTTCACCGGTCGTCACCGACGCAGTGTTGGGGCGGAGTTCCGAGCGCCTGGCGAAGGGATCTGCCTTCAGCGGAAGGAGCGTACCGTCCTTGCCGAGGATTTCGTATTTGTACGGGGCACCGGCGGGCACGTCGGGGATGAAGATTTCCCAGATGCCCGTATCAGTGCGCAGGCGCATGACGTGCCGGCGTCCGTCCCAGTCGTTGAAGCTGCCGACGACGGAGACGCGGCGCGCGTTCGGCGCCCAGACCGCGAAGTGGAAGCCCTCCGCTCCGTCATGCCAAATCTGATGAGCGCCCATCTTTTCGAAAAGACGAAGGTGCGATCCCTCACGGATATAATAGTCATCCATCGGCCCGAGAACGGGGCCGAAGCTGTAGGGATCGACGACGATCCACTCGCCGCCACTGTTGCGGGCGCGGTAGCGGATGGGCTGCTCTTTCCGGAGCGACACCGGCCCCTCGAAGAAGCCGGCGTCGTCGCGCCGCTCCAGCGCGCCGATTTCCTTGCCGGAGAGGGTTTCCGCCACCACCGTTTCTGCGCCGGGGATGAAGCATCGGGCGACATAGGTCTCGCCCGCTGCATGCATGCCGAGGACGGAGAAGGGGTCGTTATGGGTACCGGAAAGTATTGCGACAATCTCCGGCGCCGGCAGCGTGCCTGACGGGGCGGGGGCTGGATCCTTGCCGGGAGCAGACGTCATCCGGCTCTCCAGATTTCTCCGGCATATTGCCGGATCGTGCGATCGGATGAGAACCAGCCCATGCGGGCGGTATTGCGGATCGCCTTCGAATACCAATCCGAGGGCGTGGTCCAGAGCTGGTCGATCTCGCGCTGCGCTTTCGCATAGGCCTCGAAGTCCGCTGCGACCATGAACCAGTCATGATTGTAGAGCCCGTCGACAAGGCTCGAAAAGCGACTGCGGTCGTCGGGCGAGAAGACGCCGGACGCAATCGCGGAGAGCGCCTGCGACAGCTCGCGCGAGGCTTCGATGATGGCGCGCGGATTGTGGCCTTCAGCCCGTGCGCTGGCCACCTCCTCGGCGGTCATGCCGAAGATCTTGATGTTTTCCTCGCCGATCCAGTCGCGCATCTCGACATTGGCGCCGTCGAGCGTGCCGATGGTCAGGGCGCCGTTTAAGGCGAACTTCATGTTGCCGGTGCCGGACGCCTCCATGCCCGCGGTCGAGATCTGCTCGGAGAGATCTGCCGCCGGAACCATCACCTCCGCGAGCGAAACGTTGTAATTGGGGATGAAGACGATCTTGAGCAGGCCGCGAACGGCCGGGTCGTTGTTGATGACGCGGGAGATGTCGTTGGCAAGTTTGATGATCAGCTTGGCATTATGGTAGCTCGGTGCTGCCTTGCCGGCGAAGAGCTTGACGCGCGGCACCCAGTCGAGCTCGGGATGCGAGCGGATCTGGTCGTAGAGGGCTACGGCCTCAATGAGGTTCAGAAGCTGGCGCTTGTACTCGTGGATGCGCTTGATCTGGATGTCGAACATTGCCGAGGGATCGAGCCGGATGCCGAGACTCGTCTGGACCAGCTTCGCCAGCCTCACCTTGTTGGCGCGCTTCACGGCGGCGAAATGCTCCTGGAAATCCGCCTTGTCGGCGAAGGCATCGAGTGCCTGCAGCGCCTCGGTATTGTCCATGAACTCGTCGCCGATCGCCTCGCGGATAAGCGCGAACAGGCCCGGATTGCATTGCATCAGCCAGCGGCGCGGCGTGATGCCGTTGGTCTTGTTGTTGATGCGGTCGGGATAGAGCCGGTGCAGGTCGGCGAAGACCGTCTCCTTCATCAGTTCCGTATGCAGCGCCGAGACGCCGTTGATCGAATGGGAGCCGACGAAGGCGAGATTGCCCATGCGAACGCGCCGCTCACCCGCCTCGTCGATCAGCGAGATGCTGCGAATCTCCTCGTCCGTCGCATGCTTCTGCCTGCGCGCTTCGATCAGGATCTTGGCGTTTATGGCATAGACGATCTGCATGTGGCGCGGCAGCAGCCGTTCGAAGAGCGGCACCGGCCAGCTTTCGAGCGCCTCCGGCAGCAAGGTATGGTTGGTATAGGCGAAGGTGCGTCGCGTGATATCCCAGGCCTGCTCGAAATCGAGCCCGTGGACGTCGGTCAGGAGACGCACGAGTTCGGCCACGGAGACGGCCGGATGGGTGTCGTTGAGCTGGATCGCGACCGCGTCCGGCAACGAGGTGAAGTCGGGATATTGCTGCAGGTGCCGACGCAGGATGTCCTGGAGGGAGGCCGAGGAGAAGAAATATTCCTGCCTGAGCCTCAGTTCTTGGCCGGCCGGCGTCGCATCGGCGGGATAGAGCACGCGCGTCAGGCTCTCCGCCTTGTTGCTTTCGCGCAGCGCCCCGATATGGTCACCGGCATTGAAGGCGTCGAGCAGGATCGGGTCGATCGGCTGCGCCGCCCAGAGGCGTAGCGTGTTGACGCGGGTCGCCCGCCAGCCGACGGCCGGCGTGTCGAAAGCCGTGGCGATGACGCGTTCGGCCGGCTTCCAGACGTAGCGCTGCACTTCCTCGTCGAGATTGACGGTTTCCACGCTGCCGCCGAAGCCGATCTCGTAGGAACTTTCTCGCCGTTCGAACTCCCAGGGGTTGCCATGGGCCAGCCAGGTTTCCGGCAGTTCGACCTGCCAGCCGTCAGCCATCTGCTGGCGGAACAGGCCGTGCATGTAGCGGATGCCGTAGCCATAGGCGGGCACATCGACGGTCGCCATGGATTCCATGAAACAGGCGGCGAGACGGCCAAGGCCGCCGTTGCCGAGTGCCGCGTCGGGCTCGAGCCCGGCGATCACGTCGATATCGACTCCGAGCGAGGCGAGCGCGTCGCGCATCTCGTCCATCAGGCCGAGATTGGTCATGGCGTCGCGCATCATGCGGCCGATCAGGAACTCGAGCGACATGTAGTAGACGCGCTTGGCGCCCGTCGCATAGGTCTTGCGCGTGGATTCCATCCACCTGTCGGTGATACGGTCGCGCGCAACGAGTATCGCGGCGGTCAGCCAGTCATGCGGCTTGGCGACTTTCGGGTCCTTGCCGATGCGATATTTGAGGCGCTCGAGGATCTCCACCGCGAGTTGGCCGGGTTCGGACGACCTGGGAGCGGGATGCGGCAGTTCGGTGGTGGAGAGCCGATTCATCATGAGAACTGTCGTCACCCTTATTGCATTTCAGGAGGCTGCAGGCCGGAACCGACCTGGATCGAGGCAATTTATGCATCGATCCGAAGCGCTTGCAACAGGTGTTTTTCAAAGGTTTAAAATAGCAAGGGCTTGTCGGCGGGCGAGGCCGTGGTGATTTTCGACTGGCTTCGCACAAAGAAAAATGCCGCCCGGTGAGCCTGGGCGGCATCAAGGGGATATGTGGCGGTGCGGCCTTATTTGGTCAAGCGCGACGCCATGGCCGCCGCCTTTTCACCGATCTTCTTGAACTCGGCGACCAGTTCTTCTGCATTCTCCGCCTCGAGATAGTGCTCGTTGGATGTGGCGCAGTATTGGAGGAGGTCCTTGCCGCGCTGCGGGGCCATAAAGGCGACCGTAAACACCTGAATGCCCGCAATCTTAGCTTTGTCGCAATAGCTTTTGGTCATCGCATCCGAGGAAAGGTTGTCGGGTCTTCCGTTGAAATGCGTGTTTTCACCATCCGTCATGAACACAATGTATTTTTCCGGGACCTGGCCGTTCTTCACTGCGTGCGCCTTGTCCTCAAGGTTTGTGCCTGCGCTGTCCTTTGCCGTCAGCTTTTCGTATGCGGTTTTGAATGCCGAGCTTGAATCGGTGCCGCCGATGGCCTTGAGCGCTTTGACATAGGTGCCGGCTGTCGGCGAGCCCCAATACAGCTCCGTCGCCGGATCCTGCTTGTCGTTATAGGAAACTGCGCCGGCACGCATGTACTCCTGTTCCGGATCTGCCAGCACCAGCGGCGCGAACATATCGTTTACGGCCGTCTTCAGCGTGCTGATCTTGTCGATATAGCATGGGCTGGTGGCCACCAGATTGGGATATTGCCACCAGTTTGACGAGGTATAGTTCGGGCACCTGGTTCTCGTCTTATCGACCGTGGTGGTCTTCCACGCCATCGAGCCGGAGCGATCAAGCACCAGATACATGGAAATGGCATTCCTGGTCTCTGTGGCGCTTTCCGCCGTCGCCCGCGTCTCAAGCTCGATCGACTCCTGGCCGAGCAGGCGCGTCATTGCGTTGAACTGCAGCAGGTGCTTGTTGACGATGGAAACCTTGAACGACTTCCCTTTCGTGCCGTTCGGCGTTTCGGTGATGTTCACCTCCGACGTATTCACATCGTCCCACTCCGGCCGCGAGGCCGCATCGGTGCCCTCGGTCGCAGGCTCGTCGCCCGCCCCGGGGAGGTCCGCTGCGTTGCTGGCGGCAATCTGAGCTTTCAGGAACTTGCGTGCGATCGCCTTGGCTTCCTCGACGTCCGGCCTTGCGTCGGATACCAGCGCGGAGGCCGCCGCAAGGGCGGCCGCATCAGTCGCATCCTGGAGCTGATTCTTGGTCATCAGCATGTTGGCCATATCGATGGAAACACCGCCGGCGGCAAGCAGCAGCGGCGCGAGCAAGGCCGTCATCATTGCGAAATTGCCGCCCCGATCCTGGAGCATCGCCGCCAAGGATCGGCTGGATCGTTTTCCCATCGTTGCATACCCCCAGAAGAACACGTTGCAAGCTCAGGGCAAGATTTAGCAGGTGATATCTTACCGTCCGCTTCAAGCGATCGGTTCAATCTTAATGAATCGCCGGAAAATCCCCGATTTTTGCGGGGGTTCGCGTTCCCGCTGCCGCGCGGAAATGGAACGATTGTGCCAATTCGGATCAGCCGACCGGAATGACGTCGACGGCCTGTTCCGTTGTGTGACTGCCGTAGCTTTTGAGCACGCCGATCACGGGTGCAACGTCGCCATAATCGCGGCCGTGGCCGACGACGATGTGATCGGTGCCGGCGGGAATGTTGTTCGTCGGGTCGAGTTCCATCCAGCCGCCGGTGGTGCCGCACCAGAAACGGACCCAGGCATGCATCGCATCGGCGCCTTCAAGCCGCTCTTTGCCCGGCGGCGGCAAGGTCCTCAGGAAGCCGCTGACATAACCGGCAGGGATGCCAAGGCTGCGCAGCGCCACGATCATCACATGGGTGAAGTCCTGGCAGACCCCGCGCTTCAGCCTGAAGGCCTCGCCGGGCGTCGTGCTCACGGTCGTCGCTTCACTGTCGTAGACGAAGTCGCGGTGGATGCGATCGCAGACGGCGACGCCGATCTGCTGCACCGTCATGCCCTCTTTGGCGATCGCTCGCGCAAAGGCGGCAATTTCCGGCACCTCCGGCAGGAGCGGGCTCGGACCGACGAAGTGGTGAGGCGACTCGGCGTCAATCGACCAGCAGGCGGAAAGCTGGGGCGGGAGGCCGGCGAGCGGCGGTGAGAAATCGGCAGTGAGCGCGGACGCTTCCGCCTGAACGCGTGCCTGCATGCGGATGACGAGCTGGTCGTGCACCGAGCGGAACAGGATGGAGGTGGTCGGATTGGCGAAGAAGTCGACACTTTCCGTTCGCTCGTCGGGCGCTGGCTGGCAGGTGACCGACCCGGCGATGAGGCGCTGGCGGCCGGGGATGGAGGCAGGCAATACGCGCACGAGATGCCGCCCGCCGCTCACCGGAACCTCGTAGCCATAGGTGATCTTCAGGCTGATGTCATAGAGCATGAAGCCGCCCTCCGTCAGCCAAGATAGGTCTGCGCGAGCAGGTCCGACAGTCTTTCGAGGTCCTGCTCCAGTCGCTTGTACACGCCCGCGTTCAGCGCGTCGGGGGTCATTACTGCGAGGCCGGAATGGAGCCGCATCGTTTCCCGGTAGAAGGGCGACATCTGGCCGTTGACGAAGGCGTTCGGCAGCAGTTCGACCTCCGTCTTGATCTCGTTCAGTTGATATAGGATCGAACGTGGGTTGAGCGGGTCGAGCGCCAGGAGGTCCGTCACGGTCAGGGCGGCGGTGTTGACGTTGTAGCGGCGGCGGTGAGTCATGACGCTGTCGCCGATCTCGAGCAGCATGTCATAGGCGCCGTCGGGTGCCTCCGGCCCGGACATGTGGCCGAGGAGCCTTGTCATATGGAGGCCGCGTTCGAGATGGCGCCCGATCGACAGGAACCGCCAGCCCGTGAAGCGATACATGTTTTCGTGCACCAGGCCGGCAAAGCCGGCGAGCTTGCGCAGCAGGATCGTCATCGCGTGCGTGGCGTCGTCCCCCGCTTGGACGGTCGCGTGGAACTTCCGCGCCGTCTTGGACAGGTCATTGAGCGCGAGCCAGCCGTCCGGCGAGAAGCGGTCGCGGATGTTGCCGGCGCTGAAGAGGGCGCTGTCGATGCTGGAAAGCAGGCTGTCCGGCACCGGCTGGCGCGTGCTGATGTCGAGCGCGGCGAGATAGTCACTTACGTCTTGCAAGAGCGGCATGTTCGGATTGGCCGCTTCGGCGAAACGACCGTGCCAGGCGCGCAGGATCCGAAGCGCCCCTTCCGCCCGCTCGATGTAGCGGCCGAGCCAGAAGAGGTTGTCCGCCGCGCGGCTCGGCAGGCTCCCCGGAAGGTTGCGCGTGAAGCTCTCTTCGGCCGGAAGCAGCGTCGTGTGTTCGACCGGCTTGTCGCTGACGATCCAGACGTCGGCTGCCGTGCCGCCGGCCTGCATCGCGATTGCCGCCACGTCGTCGCCGGAACCGATGCGGGCGAAGCCGCCCGGCATGATATGCCAGCCGTCGCGCGTGCGCGCGGCGAAGACCCTGAGGCTCATCGGGCGTGGCGTCAGTCGCCCGCGCACCCAGGCCGGCGTCGTCGACAGGGTGACGACCTCCTGTCCAACCAGCTTGCCGCCGTCCGTCGCGAGCCATTCGGAAACGGAGGTCTTGGCCGTTTCGCGCAAGGAAGCCCCGAGCACCGACTGGCCGTTGTCGTCGAAGAAGGGACGCGTCGAATAGGCCGGACCGATGACCATGCCCTCGATATTGCCGGCGACCTGCGCGCGTTCGGACTCCTGCCCGCACCACCAGGTGGCGATTGACGGCAGCTTCTGCTCTTCGCCGATGAGATGGCGACAGATCGCCGGCATGAACGCCAGGAAGGCGCGCGTCTCCAGGATGCCCGAGCCGAGCGCATTGACGATGGCTAAGGAGCCTGCCCTCAGCGCCTCGACGATACCGGGCGTGCCGATGTGGGAGGACTGGTTGAGTTCCAGCGGATCGGCGAAGGACGCGTCGAGGCGGCGCCAGAGCACGCCGACGGGCTTCAGCCCGGCGACGGTGCGCACCATCACCCGGCCGCCGACGACCGTCAGATCCTCGCCTTCGAGCAGCATGAAGCCGAGATAACGGGCTATATAGGCGTGCTCGAAATAGGTCTCGTTGGCGATGCCGGGCGAGAGAACGGCAATGCGGTCGTCGGAGTGCTGCTTGCGGGCTTGGAGCGTATCGCGGAAGGCGCCGAAGAAGCCCGCCAGCCGATGGACGTGGGTCTCGGCATAAAGGTCGGAGAAGGCGCGTGTCGTCGCCACGCGGTTCTCGAGCGCGAAGCCGGCGCCCGATGGCGCTTCGGTGCGGTCGGAGAGCACCCACCAATTGCCGTCGGGCCCGCGTCCGATCTCGAAGGAGCAGAAGTGCAGGAAATGACCGTCGGCGGGCTTGATGCCGACGAGCGGGCGCAGGAACTCCGGATTGGAAGCAACGAGCGCCGGCGGCAGCAACCCCTCCCTGACCAGCCGGTTTTCGCCGTAGATGTCGGCGACCACCCGCTCCAGGAGTTCGGCGCGCTGCACGAGACCGTCAGAGACCGCCGCCCATTCCGCGTCGTCGATCAGGACAGGGATGTGCGACAGCGGCCAGCTTCGTTCCGAGCTTTCCTTGCCGTAGGCGCGATAGAAGACGCCGGCATCGCGGAGGTACCTGTCGGCGCGGGCAAAGCGGTTGGCGAGCTCGGTCTCATCCATCCGGTCCAGCGTCGCCAAAAGCCGTTGCCATACCGGACGGACTTTGCCCTTCGCGTCGAGCATCTCGTCCGCGACGCCCGGCAGCGCGCGATAGCCGAACACCGGGTCGCTTTCGAGCCGGCTCTTCTCCGTTGCCTCTGCCGCCTGCTTCTTCGCCATTTACGCTCCTACCGGACGCCTCAGGTCGAGCGTCAGGGGAAATTCCGCCGGCGGGGTCTCCGGCTGCAAACGATACATTCCGGCGGTGTGGCCCAAGGGTTCGAAGCGCGCCAGCCGACGTGCTTCGGCCTCGTTGCCGTTGACCGGAAAGGTCTCATAGTTACGCCCGCCCGGATGCGCAACATGATAGACGCAGCCGCCGATCGCGCGATTCGACCATGTATCATAAATGTCGAATGTGAGGGGAGAGTTCACCGGCAACACAGGATGCAGACCGGAGGCCGGTTGCCAGGCCTTGTAGCGGACGCCGGCAACGGCAACGCCGCTCGTGCCGGTCTTCGTAAGCGGTACCGGGCGGCCGTTGCAGGCGACCGTGTAACGGTCGGGATTGGCCGTTTCGAGCTTCACCTGCAGCCGCTCTACGGAGGAATCGACATAGCGAACGGTGCCGCCGATGGCGCCCTGCTCGCCCATCACGTGCCAGGGTTCGAGGGCCTGGCGGATTTCGAGCTTCGCTTCCGCGTATTCGACTTCGCCGCAGAAGGGGAAGCGGAATTCGAGTTGCGCCTCGAACCATTCGGGACGGAGATCGAAGCCATGGACGCGCAAGTCGGCGAGGACTTCGAGAAAATCCTGCCAGACGTAATGGGGCAGCATGAAGCGGTCGTGAAGCGTCGTACCCCAACGTACGAAGCGGCCCTCTATCGGGCTCTTCCAGAATCGAGCGATGAGCGCGCGCACCAGCAATTGCTGCGCTAGCGACATGCGCGCGTTCGGCGGCATCTCGAAGCCGCGGAACTCGATCAGCCCGAGCCGCCCCGTCGGACCATCCGGCGAAAACAGCTTGTCGATGCAGATTTCCGAGCGATGCGTGTTACCGGTGACGTCGACCAGCAGGTTGCGGAACAGCCGATCGACGAGCCAGGGCAGCGGCGGCAGACGGCCGGCACCCGGCGGCGGCACCTGAGCGAGAGCGATTTCGAGCTCATAGAGCGAATCGTGGCGGGCCTCGTCGATGCGCGGCGCCTGGCTGGTCGGACCGATGAAAAGGCCTGAGAAGAGGTAGGAAAGCGAAGGGTGCCGCTGCCAGTGAAGCACGATGCTCTTCAGAAGATCCGGCCGGCGCAGGAACGGGCTGTCGTTAGGGCTGCGGCCGCCGACAACGACGTGATTGCCGCCGCCCGTCCCCGTGTGGCGGCCGTCGATCATGAATTTGTCGGCGCCGAGCCGGCTCTGGCGCGCCTCCTCGTAGATCGCCGTGGTGATGTCGACGCATTCGTGCCAGGTGGACGCCGGATGGATGTTGACTTCGATCACCCCCGGGTCCGGTGCGACCCTGATGACGTTGATGCGTTCGTCCTGCGGCGGTGCATAGCCCTCGATGTGGACGGCGAGGCCGAGAGCAGCGGCGGCGCGCTCGGTCGCGGCGATGAGATCCAGATACTCCTCGATGCTCGTCGTCGGCGGCATGAAAACGGAGAGCCGGCCATCCCGTGGCTCGATGGTGATCGCGGTGCGGACATGACCGTCGATTTCGTCACGGGAAGGGGGGAGCGCTGTCGGGGGCTCCTCGGAGGCCTGAAAGCGCGACTGCTGCGCGCGGCCCTTCGTTTCGGCGAAATCCGGCAGGTCGCCGCGCGGCACCGTCGGGTCGACGGGGTTGACATAGGGATAGGACGAGGGGGAAATATAGGGCAGGGAGCCGAGCGGCAGGCGGTAGCCGACAGGGCTGTCGCCGGGCACGAGAAAGAGGCGGCCGCGCCGGCTCTTCCACTTCTCACTCATCCATCGCCGGTCCGATGCACGCGCATTCCACGCCTGCACCGGCAGCACGTAGCCGGTCGGCGTCGTCAGGCCACGCTCGAAAACGCGGGCAAGGCGGCTTCGTTCCTCCGGATCCTTGAGCTTGGAGTTGGACGGATCGACATTGTCCGGAAGGTTAGCTTCCTTGATGATCCATTCGGCGGGATCCTCATAGGCCGGAACGACCATGTCCGCCGCAATGTCGAGCTCGCCGGCAACCGCGGCGAGTAGGCGCTCGGCATCGCGCTCCGTCACTTCGTGGCGCCCGCGCTCCTCGGCTATGAGGTCGGGGCACTGCCAGATCGGCAGGCCGTCCCGTCGCCAATAAAGCGAGAAGGTCCAGCGCGGCAGGCTCTCGCCCGGATACCACTTGCCTTGTCCATAATGCAGGAAACCGCCGGGCGCGAAACGCTCGCGCAGCCGGCGGATGAGGGAGTCGGCCTTTTCGCGTTTGGTCGGGCCGACGGCGGCGGTGTTCCACTCGTCGGACTCGAAATCGTCGATCGACACGAAGGTTGGCTCGCCGCCCATCGTCAGCCGCACGTCGTTCTCTGCCAGCACCCGGTCGACCTTGTCGCCAAGCGCGTTCAGGGCTTCCCAGCTTTCGTCCGAGAAAGGCTTGGTGATGCGCGGATGTTCGGCGACGCGTGCGACCTTCATATCGAAGGCGAAATCCGATTTCGTCTCCGGATCGCCGAGGAAACCGCCCGAGATCGGCGCGGCGTTGCGATAATGCGGCGTTGCCGCGAGCGGGATGTGGCTTTCGCCGGTCAACAGCCCGGAGGTCGGGTCGAGCCCGATCCAGCCCGCGCCGGGAAGATACACCTCGGCCCAGGCGTGAAGGTCGGTAAAATCGTGATCGGTACCGGAGGGGCCGTCGAGGGCCTTCAGGTCGGGCGTGAGCTGAATGAGATAGCCCGAGACGAAACGCGCCGCAAAACCGAGGTTGCGGAGAATCTGCACGAGCAGCCAGCTCGAATCGCGGCACGATCCCCTGGCGAGGCCGAGCGTCTCTTCCGGCGACTGTACGCCTGGCTCCATGCGGATGACGTAGCCGATTTCCTTCTGCAGCCGCGCATTGAGGCCGACGACCATGTCGACGGTGCGCTGGCGCGAGCGGTCCACGCTCTCCATGAATGCCGAAAGCCTCGGCCTCATCGGCTCCGGCGTCATATAGATCTTCAGGTCCTCGCTTAAGTCTTCGGCGTAGCGGAAGGGCCAGTGCTCGGCCTCTTCCTCGACGAAGAAGTCGAAAGGATTGTAGACGGTCATGTCGGCGACGAGGTCGACTTCGATCTTCAGCTCCGTCACCGGATCGGGAAAGACGTAGCGGGCGAGATAGTTGCCGTAGGGGTCCTGCTGCAGATTGACGAAGTGGTTCACCGGTGAAACTTTGAGCGAGTGGCTGATGACCTTCGTTTTCGAGTGGGCCGCCGGCTTCAGCCTGATGATTTGCGGCGAAAGCCTTACCGGTCGGTCATAGGTATAGTGGGTCAGGTGGTAGATACTGGCCTTTATCGACATGCAGCTTTCCCCTCGATGGCAGGTCCTTCGCCCGCCATTCGAGAAGACTTTTGTGCAATGCAAAGAAGAAAGCAAGCCGAAACCGGGGCGGCTCCGGCTCGCCTCCCTCCTCATCAAACCGGTGGCGGATTGATCCGGGCGAAGCCCTCCTGCCGGTAGTAGGGAAAGTAGGGATAAGGCGCCGTCGCCGCGCTTGCCGCGTCAAGTCGCGCGATCTGATCGGCGGCGAGCGACCAGCCGACGGCGCCGAGATTCTGGCGCAACTGTTCCTCGTTGCGCGCGCCGATGATCACGCTCGATATGGTCGGGCGCTGAAGAAGCCAGTTGATGGCGACCTGCGGGACGGTCTTGCCGTTTTCCTTTGCGATGGCGTCGAGCACGTCGACGACATCGTAGAGCTTCTCCTCGTCTACCGGCGGCCCGAAGGCGGCGGTATCGTGCAGGCGGCTTCCCTCCGGCCAGGGCTCTCCACGGCGGATCCTGCCGGTCAGCCGTCCCCAGCCGAGCGGGCTCCATACGAGCGCGCCGACGCCCTGATCGAGACCGAGCGGCATGAGTTCCCATTCGTAGTCGCGGCCGACCAGCGAATAATAGACCTGGTGGGCGACATAGCGCGGATAGCCGTGGCGCTCGGCGATTGCGAGCGACTTCATCAATTGCCAGCCCGAGAAATTCGAGACGCCGACATAGCGAAGCTTGCCGGAGCGCACCAGCGCGTCGAGCGTCGATAGCACCTCTTCGACCGGCGTCCCGGCGTCGAAGGCGTGCAACTGCAGGAGGTCGATATAGTCCGTTCCAAGCCGCTTCAGCGCGTCTTCCACGCCCTTGATCAGTCGCGAGCGTGAGGAGCCCGCCTCGTTCGGTCCCTCGCCCATGGGGAGCGATATCTTCGTCGACAGGATCACCTCGTCGCGCCGCCGCTTAATCGCTGCGCCCAAGACCTCTTCGGATGCGCCGTCGGAATAGACGTCCGCCGTATCGAAGAGATTGACGCCCGTCTCCAGGCAGATGTCGACGAGGCGGCGGGCTTCGGCCGCATCCGTCTTGCCCCAGGCGCTGAAGAGCGGGCCCTTGCCGCCGAAGGTGCCCGCGCCGAAGCTGAGCGCAGGGACCTTCAATCCGGATGAGCCAAGTCGTCGATATTCCATTTCGGAAACTCCATTCTTGCTGATCATGTGGTTGACACAAGGATGGGGCCGGCTGTCTCTTGGATGTAGACCACTGGCCGGAACATTATTTGTGAGTTGAATTCATATGTCGCGACCCTCCATCAATCGCTCGGGCGAAATGGAAGTCTTCGCCAAGGCGGTGGAGCTCGGCGGCTTTTCCGCCGCGGCCCGCCACTATCGGATGACACCGTCGGCCGTCAGCAAGCTTGTGCTGCGCCTGGAAGAGCGGCTCGGCGTCAGGCTCGTGAACCGGTCCACGCGTAAGCTTCAGCTTACGCCCGAAGGACACGCGTTCTATGAGCGCACCGTTCGCATCCTTGCCGATATCGACGAGGCGGAGCGCTCGGCATCGGCCGGCGAAAGCCCGACGGGCAGGGTGCGGCTGAATGTGAACGCGTCGTTCGGCACCCACATACTGATCCCCCTCGTGCCGGAATTCCGGAGGCGCTTTCCGGCTGTCACTCTCGATATCGTCATGACCGATGCGGTGGTCGACCTGATGGAGGCGCGCGCCGACGTGGCGATCAGGGCTGGACCGCTCAAGAGCTCGACCTTGATCGCGCGCAAGCTCGGCGCGACGCGCATGATAGTCGTGGCGGCTCCTTCCTACCTGGAGCGCTGCGGCACGCCCTTCACGATCGAAGAGCTGAAGAGCCACGACCGGCTCGGCTTCTGCTATGCGCGCGCCATCGACGGTTGGCCGCTGAGGACTGGGAGCGAAACGATCGTGCTGCCCGCTTCGGGCGCGGTGCAGGTGAGCGACGGCGAGGGGTTGCGCCATCTCGCCCTTGCCGGCGCCGGTCTGGCGCGGCTAGCGGAATTCACCGTGCGCGAGGACGTTCGCGCCGGACGGCTCGTGCCCGTTCTGGAGGACCTCAATCCGGGAGACCTCGAAGAGATTCACGCCGTCTTTCTCGGCCAGGGCGGCGCGTTGCCCGCGCGCGTCAGGGCCGTTCTCGATTTCCTCGCCAGGTACGCTCGCGTCACGCCTGAGCCGGATATGAGAAAGACGCAGGGCTACTGCATGTGTCCTTAAATCGTACCCGATTTAAGGACAAAACATGCAGCAATTCAAAGTGCTACAGCGTCCTTTGTGCGTCTGAAAAGACGCACGGCGCTGTAGGCCCCGGCGCGAGCGGCTCGAGCATAAACATGCGGTCGCCGGAACAGGACGAGGACGCATGCTTGCGCCCGTCCCGCTCCGGCGGATCAACGGCTTTCCGCCGGGATCAGCGTTTCGGCGCGACCAGCGCGAAAAGCGCGCCTTGAGGATCGGTGAACTGCGCGATCCAGGCCCCGCCGGGCACTTCCATCGGTTCCATCAGCGCTTGCGCGCCGCCGGACTTCGCGCGGTCGATCGCTGCGTCGAGCGCCTCGACATTGAAGTAGTAGAGCCAGTAGGGATTGGGAACCTCTTTCGGCTTGGTCATCATGCCGCCGATCGGCTGACCGTTGTGGGCGAAGATCTGATAGACGCCCATGTCGCCCATATCCATCGCCTGGTCCTTGGTCCAGCCGAACAGCTTCGAGTAGAAGCCGAAGGCGGTGTCGAGATCGCCCGCCATCAGTTCGTGCCAGCCCACATTGCCAGCGGCCATCTGCTCCATGGAAGGCGGCGGTTCGCCGGCACCCTTGAAGAGGGCAAAGGCCGCGCCGTGCGGATCGGTGACGATCGCGAAGCGGCCGACATTCGGTATGTCCTCCGGCGCGCGATGAACCGTTCCGCCCTCTGCGCTGACCTTGGCGGCTGTGGCATCCACGTCGTCGACCGCCACATAGCCGAGCCATGCCGGCGGCACCTTCATCTCGAGCGCGCCATCGGGCATCGTCATCAATCCGCCCACCTGGTGCTCGCCGGCATAAAACAGCGTGTAGTCCATGCCCGGCATGCCCGCGTCGCGGCTGCTCCATTGAACTACGTTTTTGTAAAACGCCTCCGCCGCCTTCGTGTCGGTCGTCATCAGTTCGTACCAAACGAATTTCCCATGCATTGTCGGTCCTCCGGTTTTCATTAGGCATACTGTTCCGGCGAGGCGACGACCTCGGTCGGACCAAAATCATCGCTATTCTGGCTTAGCGGCGGCGATAGTCCGCCTGCATCATTTCTTTCCAGTCGCCGCTTTCGGTCTGGACACGGGCCGTCAGCGTACGGCGGTTCGCGTCGATGAAAGTTATTCTATCCTGATACCGGGCGGACCGGCCGGGATTTTCGAAGTCAGGCCCTTCACAATTGAGGGCGAGCGTCTTGCCGTCGTCCTCGATCACTCCGTCATAAACCCACATATGAGTCATCATGGAGCCGACCCACGTGCCCACATACCGCTTCGTCTGCGGATTGAAGCCCAAGGTCATCAAGCTCTGGGCGGGGTTGCCGTCCGGCATGGTGCCTTGCCCTTCGCAGACGACCCAGAGGCCCTGCATCGACCGAACCTTCTCCACCCAAGGCGTGCTATGCTCACCGCTGCCCGTCGAGTCCTCGGTCGTGACCGTCCATTCGCCGAGCAGCTGTTCCAGCCATCGGTGTTCTTCCTGCGGTTCTACTTTCACTGAATACCCTCCCATGGTGATGCGCGGCCGACGCTTCCCCAGTTCGCCGCGCAAAGAGCGACAACGTTGGCAAACGCCGAAGGTTCCCTGAACAATCGCGCGATTGAACGTTTCCCGTCACGCCCGCCGCCGTGGCGTTTCGTCGTACTCGTCATGCCGGCGGACGAAATCCATGACCTCGCCCTCGTTGCGGCCCTTGGGTGCGCGGTCGAGTAGCATGAAAGTGCCGACCAGCTCCTCCAGTCCGCGGGCATAGGTTGAATAGGTATGATAGACGGTGCCGTTCTCGTCCTTGTAGAAGGCGCTGAGGCCGGGCAGTTCCTCATAGGCGTCGCCGCTGTCGATTTCGGTGAAATTGTAGACGACCTTGCCGCCCGCGAGCTCGGCGGGCGTGAAGGACACGTGGAAATCGCTGTTGAAGCCATTGCCGAGAGCCGAGACCCAGGGGAAGTGCCAGCCCATGCGTTTACGATAGGCTTCGATCTTTTCCAGGGGCGCATTGGACGCGGCGATCAGGGTTACGTCATGATGGTTGAGGTGGGGAAGCGCGCCGGCGAAGTGATCGGCGACAAGGGAACAGCTCTTGCAGCCGGCTTCCCAGTTTGCACCGAGCATGAAATGATAGACGAGAAGCTGGCTGCGCCCGTCGAAGAGTTCGGCCAATGTCTTCGGGCCGGCTACGGTGTCGAAGACGTAGGTCTTTTCCATCTTCACCCACGGCAGCGCTTGGCGTTCGGCGTTGATCTTGTCGCGCAGGTGCGTGTGCTCCTTCTCTAGTGTGAGCAGCCTCTTGCGCGCCTCCAGCCATTCCTTCGGCGATACGACAGCGTGGTTCGGTGTCATGCCCGTTTCTCCTCCCTAGTGCACGATCCGAAGATCGGCAGGCTTCAAGGAATGAATTACGCAGCAATTCAAAGTTACAGCGGTTTTTGCGCCTCAAGAGACGCCCGGCACTGCGATGTAGCGCTTGACTAATTATGTTGATATCAACATTACTGTTCTATGTCAAAGTCGCCGCCGATACCTTTTTCCACCACCCTTTTCGTCAAGGATACCTGTCTGTGCCTGCATGTTCAGCGCGCCGCTCGGGCGCTCGCTCGGCAATTCGACGAGGCGCTGAGGCCGCTCGATATAACCAATGGTCAGTTCTCGTTGATGATGTCTCTCAACCGGCCGGAGCCGCCCAGCATGAATGCGGTGGCGTCACTGCTTGCCATGGATCGCACGACACTGACGGCCGCGCTGAAGCCGCTTGAGCGCCGCGGTCTGATCGAGGTTTTTGTCGACCCGAACGATCGACGTCTGAGGCGCCTGAGGCTGACGGCCGACGGCGGGCGGTTGCTCGCCGAAGCCCTTCCGATCTGGAAGGAAACGCATGCGGCGGTCGACGAGCGTCTCGGCGAGCACGGCGCGGACCGTTTGCGCGCCGATCTGCTGGCGCTGACGTAATGTGATCAACGCCTCGTGCCACGCTCCTTAAGGATTGCAATGACATCGGCGATCAGCGTCGTCGCTTGCCGCACTCTTTCCTCTCCCGTTTCCGCGCCAAGCGCATCCGCCCAGACGGTCTGGCGGGCGGTGATTTCGTCGAGCACCGTCTTGCCCCGTTCCGTAAGCGTCATCAGCTTCGCACGCTGATGCGCGGGATTGTCCCTGTAGGCGATCAATCCCTCGGCTTCGAGGAGGTCCGCGATGCGTTGCACGCCCTGCCGCGCAAGCCCGAGTGCACGGGCAGCGTCGGCAACCGACATCTCGGCATGTGCTGCTGCAGCCAACACCTGCCAGCGGGCACTGGTCTGGCCGGATGGCTGCGCCAGCCTATCTCCTTCGGAGGTCAAGTGGCCGGCAAGACGAAGGACGGAAATGGCGAATTCGGCGAAAGCATCGCCGGAGGGCGTACGCGAGCGGGGATTCATATTGACAACATATTGTCATTCTCCTAAATGACAATATGTTGTCATGCAGACTCAAGATTGGCAAGACGGCATTTCAAGCGGGAGGAATGATGATGAAGACCACGTATAAAGGTAGCTGCCATTGTGGACGCATTCGCTACGAAGTCGACGTCGACCTCGAGGTGGGGACCAGCCGGTGCAATTGCTCCTACTGCTCGAAGCTGCGCTATTGGGGCGCGACCGTGAAGCCGGAGGATTTCCGGCTGATGTGCGAGGAGACCGGTATCGGGGACTATCAGTTCGCCACGATGAGCGGCCATCACCGGTTCTGCACGACCTGTGGTGCGTCGCCCTATGGCCACGGTTATGTCGAACAGATCGGCGGCGCTTTCGTCTCTATCAATGTTGCATGCTTGGACGATGTCGATCCGGCCGTGCTCGCGTCCTTGCCGATCCAGTATATGGACGGGCTGCACAACAACTGGTGGAATCCACCGGCCGAGACGCGTTACATGTGACTCAGGCGTCACGACGAAAAAGGCTTCCGCCGCGCCGGCGGGAGCCTTTTTTCACTGCGGTTGCGCCGATTATCGGTCACCCAAGTCCCTGACGGCTCCACGATCGGCCGAGGTCGCAAAGGCAGCATAGGCCTTGAGCGCGGTCGTCACACGGCGCTTGCGCTGCTCGACCGGCTTCCAGCCCTTGGCATCCTGCTCCTGCCTCCGGGCGGCGAGTTCCGCCTCGTCGACGCGAAGGCTGATTGTACGTTTCGGGATGTCGATGTCGATCATGTCGCCCTCGCGCACCAGGCCGATCGTGCCGCCGTTCGCTGCCTCCGGCGAGACGTGGCCGATCGATAGGCCGGAGGTGCCGCCGGAGAAGCGGCCGTCGGTGATCAGCGCGCAGGCTTTGCCGAGGCCTTTCGACTTCAGGTAGCTCGTCGGATAGAGCATTTCCTGCATGCCCGGCCCGCCTTTCGGCCCCTCGTAGCGGATGACGACGACGTCGCCGGCCTTGATCTCGTTGCCGAGGATCGCCTTGACCGCGGCGTCCTGGCTCTCGAACACCCGGGCGGGGCCGGAGAACTTCAAAATGCTCTCGTCGACGCCGGCCGTCTTCACGATGCAGCCGTCGAGCGCGATGTTGCCTTTGAGCACCGCAAGGCCGCCATCCTTCGAGAAGGGATGCTCGACCGAGCGGATGACGCCGTTTTCGCGGTCGGTGTCGAGGTCCTCCCAGCGTGCCTCCTGGCTGAAGGCGACCTGGGTGGGAATGCCGCCGGGCGCGGCGCGGTAGAAGTTGCGGACAGTCTCGCTCGCCGTGCGGGTGATGTCCCAGCGGTCGATGGCGACGCCTAGCGTTTCGCTGTGCACAGTGACGCAGTCGCGATTGATCAGGCCGCCTTTGTCGAGCTCGCCGAGGATCGACATGATGCCGCCGGCTCGGTGGACGTCTTCCATGTGGACATCGGCCTTTGCGGGGGCGACCTTCGACAGGCACGGCACCTTGCGCGACAGCCGGTCGATGTCGTCCATGGTGAAGTCGACCTCGCCCTCGTAAGCGGCGGCGAGGATGTGCAGAACCGTATTGGTCGAGCCGCCCATGGCGATGTCGAGCGTCATGGCGTTTTCGAAAGCTCGCTTGTTCGCGATCGAGCGCGGCAGCACCCGCTCGTCTTCCTGTTCATAATAGCGCCGCGCCAGATCGACGATGAGGTGACCGGCTTCGACGAAGAGGCGCTTGCGGTCGGCGTGCGTGGCAAGCGTCGAGCCGTTGCCGGGAAGCGACAGGCCGAGCGCCTCGGTCAGACAGTTCATCGAGTTCGCCGTGAACATGCCGGAGCAGGAACCGCAGGTCGGGCAGGCGGAGCGCTCGATCACCTTGACGTCCTCGTCGCTGACATTGTCGTCGGCGGCGGCGACCATCGCGTCGACGAGATCGAGCGCGTGCTTCTTGCCGTGCAGTACGACCTTGCCCGCTTCCATCGGGCCACCGGAAACGAAGACGGCCGGGATGTTGAGGCGGAGCGCGGCCATCAGCATGCCGGGGGTGATCTTGTCGCAGTTGGAGATGCAGACCATGGCGTCGGCGCAATGGGCGTTGACCATGTATTCGACGCTGTCGGCGATGATCTCGCGCGAGGGCAGCGAATAGAGCATGCCGTCATGACCCATGGCGATGCCGTCGTCGACGGCGATCGTGTTGAATTCCTTGGCGACGCCGCCGGCCGCTTCGATTTCGCGGGCAACGAGCTGGCCGAGGTCTTTGAGGTGCACGTGGCCGGGCACGAACTGCGTGAAGGAGTTCACCACGGCGATAATCGGCTTGCCAAAGTCGCTGTCCTTCATGCCCGTCGCGCGCCAGAGGCCGCGGGCGCCGGCCATGTTGCGGCCGTGGGTGGTGGTACGAGAGCGATAGGCAGGCATGAACGTGTTCCTTCACGAACGAATGTCATCACGCAAATATGGCGATCCTTAAGCGCCAGCGCAGGGGGTAGTAGCGCAAAATTGCGCGCGCGTCATCTTTTGCGTCAGATTATTTCCGGTGCCGCTGTTCCGCGAACGCGCCGCGTCGCGGCAAGGTTCCGGAGAGCGACACGAGCGGCGGCGCCAGGTGCTCCCATGCTTGCCAAGCCGGCGCAACAAGTCCATTGTTTTTTCTCGGCATTCACGCCCGCGAGCTCCGGAATTCCGGAGCAAGCAGGCACGCTTGAGGTTCATCGGGGATGAACTGCCACGAATGCGGGTTTGAGATCGAAAGCGGTTTTGCATTCTGCCCGCGATGCGGTGCGAAACAGCCGGTGCCGTGCCCGGCCTGCGGCTATCCCTGTCCGGAGCACTTCGCCTTCTGTCCGCGTTGCGGCACCCAGGTGGGTTCCCCTTCCGTATCCAGACCGGCCGCGAAGTCTGCGTCGCAACAGCCGCCGGCCAGAATCATTCCCGCCACGCCCCCCTTGCCGCCGGGGCCGGAGGCCGGCGCCGACCGCCGCACGGTCACCGTCGTCTTTGCCGATCTCTGCGGGTTTACGAGCCTCAGCGAGCAGGTCGATCCGGAGGTGCTTCAGGCGCTGCAGAACGAGCTCTTCGAGGAACTGACGCGTTCCGTGGAAGCCTTCGGCGGATTTGTCGACAAGTTCATCGGCGATGCTCTGCTCGCCCTCTTCGGCGCACCCGTGGCGCATGAGGACGATGCGGAAAGGGCGCTTCGCGCCGCGCTGGAGATGGTGACCAGGGCAGGACGGGTCGGCGAGCACTGGCGAAAGCGCATCGGCCTGCCGCTGAGCCTCCACATCGGCGTCAATACGGGAACGGTCGTTGCCGGTGCCGTCGGCGCCGGCGACACCAAATCCTATTCGGTAACGGGCGACACGGTGAACACGGCGCAGCGGCTGCAGACCATGGCCGGTCCGGACGAGATCCTTGTCGGTCCGGTGACGCACAAGCTCACACGGCATGCCTTCGCCTACGAGACGCTCGGAGCCGTCGCGCTCCGCGGCAAGGCCGGCAGCTTGCAGGTGCATCGTGTGACCGGGGCGCTCGAAACGCCGCGCCCGGCAAGAGGACTCGACGCGCTCGGCCTCAGCGCGCCGCTGATCGGCCGCGACACTGAACTCGCCCGCTTGCGGGACTGCCTGACGCTTGCCTGCAGCGGGGCTGCGCAAATGGTCAGGCTCGTCGGCGAGGCCGGCATCGGCAAGTCGCGCCTCGTCGGCGAGTTCCTGGCCGGCCTCGGCGAGGATCAGCGTTTCGCCCTTGTCGTCGTCAGGCGGGCGGCCTGTTCTCCCCTCGGAGAGCCGTCCTACGGGACACTCGCCACGGTGCTGCGCAGTGCCTATGGCATAGCGACCGGTGACTCTGCGGAGAAGACGCGGGAGCAGCTTGAGGCGGGCCTCTCGGAGATCGGTTTTGCCGCCGCCGAGGTCGCGGACGCGATGCCGCTCCTGTTTCATATCCTCGGCATGGGGGAGCGCGACGGCGCATTGCAGCATGTCCCTCCCGAGCAGCTCCGGCGCCAGCTCTTCTCGCTCATTCGCACCCTGTTCGAGCGGCGACTCGAGCGAACACCGCTATTGCTCGTTATCGAGGACCTGCACTGGGCGGATTCCGCGTCGCTGGAGGCGCTGCGCTTCGTGCTCGATCGGCTGGAACGCAAGCCCTTCATGCTCATCGCCACGCAACGGCCGGATGCCGGGCCGGAGCGCCTGGCGCCGGGCCGCACGAGCGTCACTGCCTTACGGCTGGCGCCGCTCTCGCCCGCCAGCGGCGAGCGCCTCCTGTCGGCCTACTTTGGAGAGGAGGGGCTTCCAAAGCACCTCAGAGAGCGGATCTTGGTGCGCGCCGGCGGCAATCCGCTTTTCATCGAGGAGATTCTCCGCGGCCTTATCGACCTGGAAATGCTACGGCGCGAGGGGCCGCATTGGCACGTGGCCGAGGGTGAGGCGAGCGTCGACATTCCTGTCGGCATCGAGGCGATGGTGCTCGCGCGTATCGATCGGCTGCCGCAGGAGGCGCGGCGTCTCGTCCATTGCGCCGCGGTGATCGGTTCGCGCTTCGACGCGGGACTGCTCGCGGCCATTTCTCCCAATCCGGGAGGGGTGGACTCTGGCCTGGAGCGGCTTTGCGACGCGGAAATCATAGAAGAGACGGCCGGAGAAGCTTCGCGAACATCGCAGGCCTACCGTTTCGTGCAATCGCTCCTGCACGAAGTCGTCTACAACAACCTCCTCGTGAAACGGCGAACGGAAATCCACGCAGCGATCGCCAACGCGCTGGAGCGGCGCTATGGCGAGAACCCGGAACGGCTCGAGGAGCTGGCGCTGCTGGGCCATCATTTCAGTCAGTCGGCGGACCGCGCCCGCGGCGCGCGCCATCTGGTGGCGGCCGGGGATCGCGCGCGCCAGCTCTACGCCAACGAGGACGCGATCCGCTACTATCGGCAGGCCGTGGCGGCCCTTGCCGCGCTCGGCGACGAGACGGCGGAATGGTACGTGGCGCGCGAGCGCATCGCCGACCTGCTGGTGCCGAGCGGTCATCGGGCCCAGGCCGAAGAGCATTATCGCGCGCTTCTCGCAAGCGGGCGCATCGCGGCGGATCCCGTCGCTTCCGCCCGAATCCTGCGCAAGCTCGGCCATCTCCTCTGGGAGGCCGGAAATCGCGGCGAGGCACAGGCGAACTTCGTCGAGGCCGGCGTCCGGCTCGAAAGGGCGGATGCGCCTGTCGAGAGCGCCTCGCTGCTGCAGGAGCGGGGGCATCTCGCCTTCCGCATGGGTGATTATCTCGCTGCCTCCGAATGGGCCGGTGAGGCGCTGCGTCGGGTCAAGAGGCTTGATGCCGGTGCGGGTGAGGAGATGCGGCGGGAGGCGGCGCTGGTCATCGCCGAGGCGCTGAATACGAAAGGTGTGGCGCTCGCCCGCCGCGGCGACACGCGCGAAGCAATCGACGCGGTCGAAGAGAGTGTCGCCGTCGCCGAGGGGGCCGCTCTCATGCATGCGGCCTGCCGGGGATATACGAATCTCGGCGTGCTTTACACGCTCGTCGACCCGAAGCTCGCCATCGATGTCTGCCGACGCGGTCTCGACATGGCCCGCCGCATCGGAGACCTCGGCTTTCAGGCGCGGCTGCTCGCGAACCTGGCGGTTGCCTATTGCACCTTCACTCATCGTTGCAGCGGCGACGGCGTCCCGGCGGCGCAGAAGGCGGTCGAGCTCGACCGGATGTTAGACCAGCGGGATCATCTATCCGTGTCCCTGCTTGTGCTCGGCCAGATCTATCAATGCCACGAGCGGCCTCACGAAGCCCGCCGACTCTATTGCGAGGCGCTCGAGCTTGCCGGCGAGACAGGCGAAGCGCAGGTACTGTTTCCATGCTATGATGGTCTGGCGACGCTTTCTCTCGATGAAGGCGAACTTGCCGAGGCCGAGCGCTATTTCGGTCTGGCCCGCGACGTTTGCGCCCGTCATGAGGTCGACCCCGAAGCCTTGGTGATATTGCCGTTCCTCGATTGAGGTTTTTTCGTCAGATGGAGCCGCGGGAGTGAAGCAGCGCCTCTCCTAACTTAGCTGAGGCGGACCCCACAACGGGTAACGGGAGGAAACAGCCATGGAAGAATATCGCAGTTCCGGGCCGTTGCAGCCGGGCGATCGGGCGCCCAACGTGGTGCTCGATGCGATCACCCATGAGGGCAAGATCGCGATTGATGATTTTCGCGGGCGGAAGCCCGTCCTGGTGGGCCTGTTCAGGGGCCTGCAATGTCCATTTTGCCGCCGCCAGATCGCAACGATGGCACAGCTCAAGGCCGCACTGAACGAAAAAGGTGTCGAAAGCCTGACCGTCGTGAATACGCCGATCGAGCGGGCGCGGCTCTATTTCCGCTACCACCCCCTGCCGAACCTTCTTGCCGCGGCAGATCCCGAACGGGTTTCGCACCGGGCCTTTGGTCTTCCCAACCCGGAGTTCACCGAGGACGAGGACGACTGGCCTCATAAGATCAGCATGCAGACCATAATGACCATGCGCGTCGAGCTGCCCGACGAGCTGCCGGAACCGATGAACCCCATGGCGGCATCCGAATATCTCCAGCAGGCGGACGGCTATGAGATGACGGAGGACGACAACCGCATGGCCGCAACGGCTATGGCACAGCTCGTCGGCGAGTTCCTCATCGACCGCGACGGTGTCGTGCGCTGGAGTTTCACCGAGGCGGCCGGGGGCGGAAGCAACATGTTCCGCGCTCCGACACCGGAAGAGGTGATGTCGGCGGCCTCGCAGGTTGTACATTGAGATGCGACGTCCCTGGGCGGCATAGCGGACAGCTCCTGCTGCCGCCCCCGTGGGGCGCCCAACAAAAAAGGCCGGGTTGAACCCGACCTTCATCACCTGTAGCCACTGCCAGTACATCCGTGGTCAATGGCGAGGTGGGTATTTCTTAACCGCATACCATGACGATCGCGTGACAACGCTCGAAAAAGCGCCGAACAGGTTCAATCGACTCGACGGGGAAAATACATAGACTCGACTCGATCCGGAGGTCGAAATGATCAACGTTGTGGAGGGATCGAATGGTGGGCGTGACAAGGATCGAACTTGTGACCCCTACGATGTCAACGTAGTGCTCTCCCGCTGAGCTACACGCCCATCCGATGCGGCGCATAGACCACAAAACCGGCGTCCGCGTCAATAGGCTTTTCGAAGGTTTTTTGACAGAAATTTCTCGGAGCGCCTGCGGCGGGATTTCCGGTGCGGCGCTCGCGCCTCAGCGCCGGCTTCTGTCCGGCTTTATCGGCTAAGCCCTTGAAATAGCAAAAAGGCCGCTGCTCGATCATGTCGATAGGCAGCGGCCTCGAAGCGGTTTCTTGCGTGTCAGTCGGGCGGCAAAGCGGGCGGGCAATTCGGCCCTTTCTCAAGCCGCCAGCATCTTGTTGACCTCGTTGACGAGGTCGCGCAGGTGGAAGGGCTTGGAGAGCACCTTTGCATCCTTCGGCGCCTTGGAATCCGGGTTGAGCGCCACGGCGGCGAAGCCGGTGATGAACATCACCTTCAGGTCGGGGTCGAGTTCGGTCGCCCGGCGCGCGAGTTCGATGCCATCCATCTCGGGCATGACGATGTCGGTGAGGAGAAGCGAAAAGGGTTCTTCACGAAGCCGGTCATACGCGCTGGCGCCGTTGTCATAGGAAAGGACCTTGTAGCCAGCCTTTTCCAGCGCCTTCACGAGGAAGCGGCGCATATCATTGTCGTCTTCGGCAAGGAGGATTTTCGCAGTCATGTATTCGGCCGTGCCTACTTCTTTTCGATGCTTGTGGATAGCGGCAGCTTAGCAAACCGCAACATGGTAAATATCTGGTGAACAGGGGCGATCAAGTCCCCGAAACCAGCGGGAGGCCACTATGGACACAGAGGCGGCCAACTGGCAACATGATCCGAACAGCAAGATCCCGACATGGTAAAAAGGGTTCCGATGGGGGAAGCGGTCGAGTTGGAGTTTTTCGAGATCCTGGATCCCGCGAATCAGCGGATTCCTTTCGTGTTCAACTCCCCGCACAGCGGTCGCCATTATCCCCAGTCCTTTCTCGATCAGTCGCGACTCGATCCGCATTCGATCCGCCGTTCGGAAGATCACTTCGTCGATGAACTGTTCCGCAGCGCCACCTTTCTGGGGGCGCCCTTGCTCCGGGCCCATTTTCCGCGTGCCTTCCTCGACGTCAACCGTGAACCCTACGAGCTCGACCCGCGCATGTTCGAGGGCGCGCTGCCGGCGCATGCCAACATCAGCTCGATGCGCGTTGCCGGCGGCCTCGGCACCGTGCCCCGTCTTGTTGCCGAAAATATGGAAATCTATCGCAGCCGCTTCCCGGTCGAGGAGGCCCTCGCGCGGATCGAGACGATCTACAAGCCTTATCACGCGACACTCCGGAAGCTGATCGCCCGCACTCACGTGCGGTTCGGGATGTCGATCCTTATCGACTGTCATTCGATGCCCGGCAATGTCCATCTTCCCGGAAGCGGCCAGCGCCCCGATTTCATAATCGGCGACCGTTACGGAACGAGCGCGGCGGCGGAACTGTCGCGCGCGGCTGTGGATCTGCTGGAAGGGCTCGGCTATGCGGTCGCCCGCAACAAGCCCTATGCCGGCGGCTTCATCACCGAACACTACGGCCGGCCGACTCGCGGGCTGCATGCGCTTCAGATCGAAATCAACCGCAGCCTCTATGTCGACGAAACGACCCTCGCGAAGAAGCCCGGATTTGCCGCCCTGGAGGCCGATCTCGCCACATTCATCGGCGCGCTTTCGCGTCATGTCGAAGATTACGGTGCCTACCTGCCGCTGGCGGCGGAATAGCCGTCCGCTGCCCAAAACGGCTCACATGCAAGAACCGGAACCGGTTCAAGGACCAAGTTCTGCGGCAAATTCAAAGGGTTGATTGGGGGGCGCCAGCGGCTTGAGGCGTAAAAAGAACCGCGCCAGCGGCGCGGTCAAGTCTAGGGAGGAAACACCCAAGGAGGGTATTTGCAGCCACGAGTGACTGCAGGAGAACACTAATATTGCGCTGCACAATTGTCAAGTTTTAGGGGTACAGACTTTTGTATGACCGGAGTCGATTCGTCTGTTGGTTGTGCAGCCGTAAATGATCGCCGCAGTGCCGGCCGGAGCGGACGTTGCCTTTCGGCGAATTTCGTCTATTCAGGATGACACTTCCCCTTTCCTCCTCCGAGAAAGTGCCATGCTACCGGATCGCTCCTTCTTCGACCGTCTCGCCGACGCCGCCAGGGCGGAAACCATGCCGCTTTTCCGGACAGGCGCCTGCGTGACGAACAAGCTCGAAGGCGGCTTCGATCCGGTGACCGAGGCCGACCAGTCGGCCGAAGCGGCGATCCGGACGCTGATCGAACGCACCTTTCCCGGCCACGGCATTCTCGGTGAGGAGTATGGGAATGTCGGCCTCGATCGCGAACATGTCTGGGTCATCGACCCGATCGACGGCACGCGCGCCTTCATTTCCGGCCTGCCGGTGTGGGGCACCTTGATCGGTCTCTATCGTAACGGCAAGGCGATCATGGGGTTGATGGACCAGCCCTTCACCGGTGAGCGCTATTTCGCCGACGGGGAGAAGTCGGTCTATCGCGGCCCCGATGGCGAGAAGGTGCTTGCGACGCGGAACTGCGGCGGGCTTTCGGACGCCGTGCTGTTCACCACTTCGCCGCATCTCTACACGGGCGAGCTCAAGGAACGCTTTGAGGCGCTGCAGGAGAAGGTCAGGCTCTTCCGCTACGGCTGCGATTGCTATGCCTTCGCGCTGCTTGCAGCGGGCCATGTCGATCTCGTCGTCGAGTGCGGCCTCAAGCCCTATGACGTCGGCGGACTCATTCCGCTGATCGAACAGGCGGGCGGCGTGATCACCAACTGGCAAGGCGGGTCGGCGGAAATGGGCGGCGAAATCGTCGCCGCCGGCAGCCGCGAACTCCACGCTGAGGCGCTGGAAATGCTGAACGGAAGACGCTTCTAGTTTTTTAAGCCTCTTCCAGCTGACGAAGCACGGGACCGTCGTCGTCGGGATCGGCGCCCGGCAGGAAAGCGAGAATCGCGGCCATTGCCTGGGCGCGATAACGGTCGGCCTCATGCAGGAGTTCGTGGCGCCCGCCGTCGATCGGGATCAGGTGGCCGGCCCGGAAGTTGCTGGCCAGGTATTCGATGGCGAGATAGGGCACGAGGCGGTCGGCCGTCGGCGCGAGAATAACCGTCGGAACCGTGATCCTCGTCAGGTGCTCTCGCTCCATGACGCGCCGGATCGTCCGGAAGGCCTCGCTCAACCATCGCGCTGTCGGGGGTCCGATCCTGAGGCGCGGGCAGGCGTCGATCAGCGCCAGATTGCGCGCGTAGCGGCGGCTGTCCGTCGTCAGCACGTTGTTCTCAAAGGGAAGATACCTTCTCCTGTCGGCGGGCAAGGGCAGTCTTCCGAAACCGAAGCGGCGCATCGATGTCGCAATCGTCACGGCGCCGCGCTCGCCGACAACTTGGCCGCTCAACCCCACGAAGGGAGCGAGCAGCACCATGCGCTCGATGCGGCTTGCGAGGAAAGGCGCGAGCGACAGGGCGACAAGGGCGCCCATGGAATGGGCGACGATCGAGAAGGGCAGGCGCGTGTCGGGCAGGACGATTTCATGAAGGAAAGCGGTGAGATCGCGCTCATAATCGTCGAAACGCTCCACATGGCCGCGGCCCGGCTGCGGCAGCAGCCTTTCGGAACCGCCTTGTCCGCGCCAGTCGAAAGTGGCGACCCAGAAACCCGCCTCCATCAGTTCGCCGATCGTCTCGAAGTATTTCTCGATCGATTCGTTGCGGCCCTGCAGCAGGACGATCGTGCCGCGAATGTTGGCCGCCTTCGACTTGAACACTGCGTAGCGGATCTTGCGGTTGCCGGCGCCATCGAAATAGCCCGCCACGGGATTGCCCGGCATCGGGTTGTCGGGCGTGGAATGAAGGATCGTCGTCATGGAGGCGGTGGCCGGATCGGAAGCGTTGATCGACTGCGATAGAACTGGAGCGGGATGTGGGGCGGAAAATCGCTCACTTTTCCTCACTCTCTAGCGATAGGCGGCGGCCTTTCGTCCGTCAAAGAAAAAAGCCGGAAACGGTGGATGAAATCCGGACGATCACCGTTTCCGGCCGCTGAAGGAGAAGGGACATGTCACTTCAGCCCTGGGCCATTCCGCCCAGTATCTCTCTTTTAGCGCTCGGCGGCTGAACCGCGGCCGAACCGGCCGTTCATATGCGGTTCACGAATCGCCCGAAGAGTTCCTCCAACGGGTCCTCTTGAACTCATGCGCGTGCGATCCCATGTCTTGGTCGCGGACGCCGATAACGGGTCCGTTCACCGGTCGCGCCACAGCCGGGATGGGGTGGCAGGCCAGATATCGCAACCGTTGCTCTTAAGGAGGACGACACTATGCGTCACTTTGATTTTTCTCCCCTCTATCGCTCCACGGTCGGCTTCGATCGCCTGTTCACCATGCTTGACAGCCTTGGCCAGCCCGAAGCGCAGACCTATCCGCCCTACAACATCGAGCGCACCGGCGAGAACGCCTACCGCATCACCATGGCGGTTGCCGGCTTCGATGAAAGCGAGCTTTCCGTCGAAGCGCGCGAAAACACGCTGACGATCAAGGGCGAGAAGAGCGAAGAAAAGGGTGAGGAAGCCCAGTTTCTCCACCGTGGCATCGCCAAGCGCGCCTTCGAACGTCGCTTCCAGCTTGCCGACCATGTCGAGATCAAATCCGCTTCGCTGAAGAACGGCCTGCTCCATGTCGATCTCGTTCGCGAGATCCCGGAAGCAGCCAAGCCGCGCCGCATCGAAATCTCCTCGGTTGCCTCGCAGCCGAAGCAGATCGAGGCGCAGAGCGCTTAAGCCCCGCACGAAGATCGAGACACTCGAGACGAATGACGGCGCCCTCAGGGCGCCGTTTTTTTGTTGCGGCTCTATTTCCCTAATCCGCTCCAGCTCTCAGCAGCCGGCGACGAAGCGGTCGACGTCTTCGGCTCGCGTGGCAAAGCTCGTCACAAGGCGGTAGAGGGCTTCGTCCTCGGCGAGGCTGCCCTTGAGATCGTGCGGCACCGGCCAATCATAGAAAAGCGCGCCTCGTTCCTGCAGTCGTGCGGCGACCGCCCGTTTCAGCACCACGAAGACCTCGTTGGCATCGGGCGCCCAGGCGAGCCGGCTCTCCGCCGAAGCCGTGACGCCTTCGGCGAGGCGCTGCGCCATGGCATTCGCATGATGGGCGAGATCGAGCCAGAGGTCGCCGTCGAGATAGGCGTCGAACTGGGCGGCGATGAAGCGCGATTTGGAAAAGAGCTGCGCCGAACGCTTGCGCAGGAAATGCATCTCGTTCGCCCTGGAGAGGTCGAACAGGATCAATGCCTCGGCGCACCAGCAGCCGTTTTTCGTTCCGCCGAAGGACAGAAGGTCGACGCCGCGTTTCCAGGTCATTTCGGCCGGCGTCGCGCCAAGGCTGACGAGCGCATTGGCGAAGCGGGCGCCGTCCATATGCAGCGGCAGTTGATGCGATTTGGTGATAGAGGCGATCGCTTCGATCTCTCCGAGCGAATAGACGGTGCCGCTCTCCGTCGCCTGGGTCAGTGTGACCGCCATCGGCTGGCCGCCATGGACGTTTTCCAGCGGGAACTGGCGGATCTCCGCGTCGAGCTTCGCCGCCTCCATCTTGCCGCGGGCACCGTCCACAGGGTTGAGCCTTGCACCGTGGGAGAAGAAGGCCGGCGCGCCGCATTCGTCGACGTTCACATGCGCCTCGCGATGGCAGAAGACGACGCCGCCCGCCCGGTTGGCGCTTGCAAGCGCAAGCGAGTTGGCGGCCGTGCCGGTGGCGACGAAGAAGACGGCGACGTCCTTCTCGAATATCTCCGAAAACCTCTTCTCCACCTTCCGATCGAGCTCGCTCGTCCCGTACGCGGAAGCATAGCCCTCCGCATGCATCACCAGGCTTTCGGCAATCGCCGGATGGGCGCCGGCCCAATTGTCGGAGGAAAAGATCATCTTGACGTCACCCTGTTTCCACAATCCGCGCCCGATCAGACGCCCGTCGACGAGACCATAGCCAAGATCGAGCGTCAGGCAATCTGTCTCCTCCGACGGGAGCCAAAGCGAGACCAGTTTGAAACCAAAGCGAAGAAAGCGGTGGAAGCTCGTAATAAAATTTCAAAAGTGCGAAATTTCCGGCAATGTTCGGCAAAATCTCTGCCATTATTTGCGGCGATGCCCCTTGCGAAGGGGGGCGCTTTCTGGCATAGAGCGCATGAAATAGGACAGGTTTGCTGTCCTATTTCGGTCTAGGGACCGGAGCAATCGACGGAAGGCTCGCGAAAAGCGGCTACCGACGTGGAGAGCGAGGGGTTTCGCCGGATTTCATTCGGCCGTTATCACCTGCCATCAGGATGGTCGCGGACATTCGTGCCTGATGAGCCGCGCTTCATTTGCGACCTGATCAGGATCATGCGACGATAGTGCCCCAGCTTGCCGCAGTGCGAAATGCGCGACGCGGCGATAGGCGTGCGGGCCGCGGTATGCCCGGAATCCCCGGGTGCAACAGGAGGGAATAGGATGACGGATCATTCGCCATCACAACAGTTTGGGCTCAACCTCGCGCAAGATGCTGCGACGGCTGTGAAAACGCCCGCGTTCCCGTCTGGACTGCCGCGAAAACAGGGCCTTTACGATCCGCGAAACGAGCATGATGCCTGCGGTGTCGGCTTCGTCGCGCATCTGAAGGGCGAGAAGTCGCATCAGATCGTGCGCGACGGCCTGTTCATGCTCGAGAACCTGACGCATCGCGGTGCGGTCGGAGCCGACCCGCTGATGGGCGACGGCGCCGGTATCCTCGTGCAGATTCCCGACCGCTTCTTCCGCGAAGAGATGGCGAACCAGGGCGTGACGCTGCCGAAGGCCGGTGAATATGCCGTCGGCTATCTCTTCATGCCGCGCGACGAGAAGCTTATCGCCCATTTCAAGGACGTGATCAGCGAGGTCGTGGCCGAGGAGGGCCAGCATCTGCTCGGCTTCCGGGACGTGCCGGTCGACAATTCGTCGCTCTCGAAGGCACCGGATATCGCGGCCACCGAACCGCATCACGTACAGGTCTTCATCGGTGCCGGCCGCGACGCCGCCACGAACGAGGAGTTCGAGCGCCGGCTGTTTACGCTACGCAAGGTGATCTCCAACCGCATCTATGCGGAAGCTGATGGCGGCGATCTCGGCTTCTATATCGTGTCGCTGTCGACCACGACCATCGTCTACAAGGGCATGTTCCTCGCCTATCAGGTGGGCGCCTATTACAAGGATCTTGCCGACGAGCGCTTCCAGTCTGCGGTGGCGTTGGTGCACCAGCGCTTCTCGACCAACACCTTCCCCTCCTGGAAACTCGCGCACCCCTATCGCATGGTCGCCCACAACGGCGAGATCAACACGCTGCGCGGCAACGTCAACTGGATGGCGGCTCGGCAGGCCTCGGTTTCCTCGCCGCTCTTCGGCGACGATATTTCCAAGCTCTGGCCGATCTCCTACGAGGGCCAGTCGGACACGGCCTGCTTCGACAATGCGCTCGAATTCCTGGTCCGGGGTGGCTATTCGCTCTCTCATGCGGTGATGATGCTGATCCCGGAAGCCTGGGCCGGCAACCAGCTCATGTCGCCGGAGCGTAAGGCGTTCTACGAATACCACGCGGCGCTGATGGAGCCGTGGGACGGGCCGGCTGCAGTCGCGTTCACCGACGGGCGCCAGATCGGCGCCACGCTCGACCGCAACGGCCTGCGTCCGGCGCGCTACATCGTTACCAGCGACGACCGCGTCATCATGGCGTCTGAAGCCGGTGTGCTGCCGGTCACCGAGGACAAGATCGTCAAGAAGTGGCGGCTTCAGCCGGGCAAGATGCTGCTCATCGACATGGAAGAGGGCCGCATCATCTCCGACGAGGAGGTGAAGTCGTCGCTCGCCAGCAAGCATCCCTACCGCCGGTGGCTCGATGACACCCAGCTCATCCTCGAAGAGCTGAAGCCGGTGGAGCCGCGGGCCCTTCGTCGCGACGTGTCGTTGATCGACCGCCAGCAGTCCTTCGGCTACACGCAGGAGGACACCAAGCTCCTAATGTCGCCGATGGCGACGACGGGCCAGGAGGCGATCGGATCCATGGGCACCGACACGCCGATCTCGGCGATGTCGGACAAGCCGAAGCTGCTCTACACCTATTTCAAGCAGAACTTCGCCCAGGTCACCAACCCGCCGATCGACCCGATCCGCGAGGAACTGGTGATGAGCCTCGTCTCGTTCATCGGTCCGCGCCCGAACATCCTCGACCACGAGGGCATGGCGCATGCGAAGCGGCTGGAAGTCCGTCAGCCGATCCTGACCAATGGCGATCTCGAGAAGATCCGCTCGATCGGCCATACCGAGGACCGCTTCGACACGAAGACGCTCGACTTCACCTATGACATCTCGCGCGGTGCCGAAGGCATGCCGGAAATGCTCGATCGTCTCTGCGAACGGGCGGAAGCGGCGGTCAGGGGCGGCTACAACATCATCGTGCTCTCAGACCGGCAGATCGGTCCGGATCGCGTGGCGATCCCGGCGCTGCTGGCGACCGCTGCCGTCCACCACCACTTGATCCGCAAGGGCCTGCGTACGTCGGTCGGCCTCGTGGTCGAATCGGGCGAGCCGCGCGAGGTTCACCATTTCTGCCTGCTCGCGGGCTACGGCGCGGAAGCGATCAACCCCTATCTCGCCTTCGACACGCTCGTCGACATGCACAAGCGCGGCGAGTTCCCGAAGGAGGTCGACGAAAAAGAGGTCGTCTACCGCTATATCAAGGCGGTCGGAAAGGGCATTCTCAAGGTCATGTCCAAGATGGGCATCTCGACCTACCAGTCCTATTGCGGCGCGCAGATCTTCGACGCCGTCGGCCTGTCGTCGAAGCTGGTCGACAAGTACTTCTTCGGCACGGCGACGACGATCGAAGGCATCGGCCTCGAGGAGATCGCTGCCGAGACCGTCGCTCGCCACAAGGCCGCATTTGGCGCCGATCCGGTACTCGCCAACACGCTCGACATCGGCGGCGAATATGCCTTCCGCATGCGCGGCGAGAGCCACGCCTGGACGCCGGATGCGATCGCCTCGCTCCAGCATGCCGTGCGCGGCAATGCCGAAGACCGCTACCGCGAATTCGCGGCGATGATGAACGAGCAGGCGAGCCGCATGAACACGATCCGCGGGCTCTTCACGATCAAGAGCGCCGAGGAAGTCGGCCGCAAGCCGATCCCGGTCGAAGAGGTCGAGCCGGCATCCGAGATCGTCAAGCGCTTCTCGACCGGCGCCATGTCCTTCGGTTCGATCAGTCGCGAGGCCCACACGACGCTCGCCAAGGCGATGAACCGGATCGGCGGCAAGTCGAACACCGGCGAGGGCGGCGAGGAAAGCGACCGGTACCTGCCGCTGCCGGACGGCTCGATGAATCCCGAGCGCTCGGCGATCAAGCAGATCGCGTCCGGCCGCTTCGGCGTCACCACGGAATACCTGGTCAATGCCGACGTGCTGCAGATCAAGGTGGCACAAGGGGCAAAGCCTGGCGAAGGCGGCCAGCTTCCTGGTCACAAGGTGGATGCGACCGTTGCCAAGACCCGGCATTCGACGCCGGGCGTCGGCCTCATCTCGCCGCCGCCGCACCACGACATCTACTCGATCGAGGATCTGGCGCAGCTCATCTACGATCTGAAGAACGTCAATCCGGAAGCGGACGTCTCGGTCAAGCTGGTTTCGGAAGTGGGTGTCGGCACGGTCGCGGCCGGCGTCGCCAAGGCGCGCGCCGACCACATCACGATCGCCGGCTTCGACGGCGGTACCGGCGCGTCGCCGCTCACTTCGCTGAAGCATGCGGGCAGCCCGTGGGAGATCGGCCTTGCCGAAACCCAACAGACCCTCGTCTTGAACGGCCTGCGCTCTCGCATCGCACTCCAGGTCGACGGTGGTCTGAAGACCGGCCGCGACGTCGTCATTGGCGCGCTGCTCGGCGCGGACGAATTTGGCTTCGCCACCGCGCCGCTGATTGCGGCCGGCTGTATCATGATGCGCAAGTGCCATCTGAACACCTGTCCGGTCGGCGTCGCCACCCAGGATCCGGTCTTGCGGAAGCGCTTCAAGGGCACGCCGGAACACGTCATCAACTACTTCTTCTTCGTTGCCGAGGAGGTGCGCGAAATTCTCGCATCGCTGGGCGTGAAGAAGCTCGACGACATCATCGGCGCGGCGGAGCTGCTCGACCGCGACCGGATGATCGAGCACTGGAAGGCCAAGGGTCTCGACTTCTCGAAGATCTTCCACAAGGTGGAGGCTCCGAAGGAAGAAACCTATTGGACGACCCGGCAGAACCATCCGATCGAGGACATTCTCGACCGCAAGCTGATCGAGAAGGCGAAGCTGGCGCTCGAAACCAAGGTGCCGGTAGCCTTCGAGGCCGAGATCAAGAACGTCGACCGCTCGGCGGGGGCGATGCTCTCGGGCGCGCTTGCGAAGCGCTGGGGTCATAAGGGGCTCAAGGACGACACGATCCATGTGACACTCAAGGGTACTGCAGGCCAGTCGTTCGGTGCGTTCCTCGCCCGCGGCATCACCTTCGATCTGATCGGCGACGGCAACGACTATGTCGGCAAGGGCCTTTCGGGCGGGCGCATCATCGTCCGGCCGCCGGAGAACGCGAGGATCGTGCCGCACCAGTCGATTATCGTCGGCAACACCGTGCTCTATGGGGCGATCTCGGGCGAGTGCTACTTCAATGGCGTCGCCGGCGAACGCTTCGCCGTACGCAACTCCGGTGCAATCGCGGTCGTCGAAGGCGTCGGCGATCACGGCTGCGAATACATGACGGGCGGTGTCGTCGTCGTGATCGGCGGCACAGGCCGCAACTTCGCGGCCGGCATGTCCGGCGGTGTTGCCTATGTGCTCGACGAGGAGGGCGATTTCGCCCGCCGCTGCAACATGGCCATGGTCGAACTGCAGCCGGTGCCGGAGGAAGACGACATGCTGGAGAAGCTGCACCATCACGGCGGCGATCTCATGTACAAGGGCCGGGTGGACGTCTCTGACATGACGCGCCACGACGAGGAGCGGTTGTTCCAGTTGATCTCGAACCACCTGCACTTCACGGGTTCGGCACGCGCCAAGGAGATCCTCGAGCACTGGACGGATTACCGGCCGAAATTCCGCAAGGTCATGCCGGTCGAATACCGCCGCGCGCTCGAAGACATGGAGCGCATGAAAATGGCGGAAGCGGCCGAGTAACCGGCCCTCGTGACAGCGGCCCCCGATCCGGTCTCCGGTGGCGGGGGCGACCACGCGCGCCCTGGGGGCGCCTGTTTCAGATTTGAAGATATCAGGATCGTAAGATGGGCAAGGTTACTGGGTTTTTGGAGATCGACCGGCAGGTGGCGAAGTACCAGCCGGCATCGGACCGCATCCGCCATTTCCGTGAATTCACCATTCCGATGTCCGACCAGGAAGTGCAGAAGCAGGCCGCTCGCTGCATGGACTGCGGCATTCCCTATTGCCATGGGCCGACCGGCTGCCCGGTGCACAACCAGATCCCGGACTGGAACGATCTCGTCTACAACGGCAATTGGGACGAGGCGATCCGTAACCTGCATTCGACCAACAACTTCCCGGAATTCACCGGCCGCGTCTGCCCGGCGCCCTGTGAGGAAGCCTGCACGCTGAACCTCGAAGATGTGCCGGTGGCAATCAAGACGGTCGAGCAGGCGATTGCCGACAAGGCCTACGAGATGGGTTACATCGTGCCGCAGCCGGCCGTCACCAAGACCGGCAAGAAGGTCGCCGTCATCGGTTCCGGCCCCGCCGGCATGGCCGCCGCCCAGCAGCTTGCCCGTGCGGGCCACGAGGTCCACGTCTACGAGCGCGAGTCGAAGCCCGGCGGGCTGCTGCGCTACGGTATTCCCGATTTCAAGATGGAGAAGAACTTCATCGATCGCCGCATCGAGCAGATGCGGGGCGAGGGCGTCACCTTCCACTGCGGCGTCAATGTCGGCGTCGACGTAGCCGTCCAGAAGCTCATCGATGAGAACGACGCGGTGCTCTATTGCGGCGGTTCCGAGACCCCGCGCGATGCCGGCATTCCGGGCGTGGAGTTCGTCGGCGTGCACGACGCCATGCCCTATCTGGTGCAGCAGAACCGCCGCCTCGGGCGCGAAAACATCGACAGTATCGGCTGGCCGTCCGAGCCGATCCTTGCCGGCGGCAAGCACATCGTCGTCGTCGGCGGCGGCGATACGGCGTCCGACTGCGTCGGAACCGCCTTCCGTCAGGGCGCTGTCAAGGTGACGCAGCTCGACATTCGTCCGCAGCCGCCGGAGAAGGAGGACAAGCTCGCCGTCTGGCCGTTCTGGGCGACAAAGATGCGCACCTCCTCCAGTCAGGCCGAGGGCGCGGTCCGCGAGTTCCAGGTTGCCACGCTCGAATTCATCGGCGACGAGGACGGCAACTTGACGGGCGTCAAGTGCTGTCAGGTGGATGAGCGCCGCAAGCCGGTCGCCGGCACCGAGTTCGTCATCAAGGCCGACCTCGCCTTCATCGCCATCGGCTTCCGTGGTCCGTTCACCAGCAGCGTGCTCCAGGACCTCGGCGACAAGCTGACGCTCAACACCGACCGCCGCGGCTCGACCAACGTCGTCGCCAACGAGCGGGATTACAAGACCTCGGTCGAAAAGCTGTGGGCGGCCGGCGACGTCCGCCGCGGCCAGTCGCTCGTCGTCTGGGCGATCCGCGAAGGCCGCCAGGCAGCACGCGCGATCGACGAGGCGCTGATGGGCTCGACGGTGCTGCCGCGGTAGGCAGCTTGAGCTGCCTCCTATGGGTCTGGTAGCTTAGCGGGGCTATTTGCGGGCGTACGGTGCCTGATTTGCCGGCGTCATCCTCGGGCTTGACCCGAGGATCCAAGCACGGGCCTGCTGGCATCCAACCGCACCCAGAGGTCAGCCGCGCTCCGCGCATGGATCCTCGGGTCAAGCCCGAGGATGACAACCGTAGAGGGTGGCAATCAACATCCACCGATCATGCTTGGCCTGTGTCGGCTTTCCTTTGCCAAAACAGGCCCGCACTCAATTCCGCATCAGCGGCTTGCTGATCACCGTCTCCGGCTTCGCAAGCCGGAAATCATCCACGCGTCCAGGCGGAGCGGCGACGACCTCGCCTTTCTCGATGAGAAGATCGCGGGGGCTCTTGCCGGTGCTCTTCAGCGGAGCATTTCCCCCGAGCAAGGCAGTTGCTCCGTCGAGTTCCGGATCGGTCAGGCTGATCGGCTGCGTCTTGACGATGTCTTCGTTGGCGAGCGGTGCCGTGACGACCAGATCCTTCAGTTCCTCGGCGCCGGGCACATCGGTCGTGGCTGCGGCCTCGCCCAGCAGCTTGCGGATGTCCTTCTCGACATAGAAGGCGAGCTTGCGCTTGCCTGCCTTCGTCAGGTTGATGCCGTCCGAGCCGCGCAGGCGGACCTGCTGGCCGTTGATATCTGAGCCGGTCAGGACGAACTTCCCCTCCTCGTCGACGAAGCCGTCCCAGATGTCGATGAACTGCCCGCCCGCCTTCTCTACCTCCTCGCGATAGATGCCGTTGAAGGTCACCATGTCGGCGGTCATGGCGGTCGACTGGAAGGGCGGCATGCCGACCCAGAGCACGGGCAGATTGTCCTTGCGCGCGAGCGTCGCGAAAGCGTTGACGCGCTTGCGATATTCTTCTGTCCAGAGATCGGTGCGGAACTTCTCTTTCACATCGCCCGTGCGCATTCCCTGGCGATCATTGGCCCCGAGGCTGATGACGATGACGGAGGGTTTGAGTTCCGCGATGTAATCGGGCAGGACCTTCGGCCAGTCAAAATAGTCGTTGCGGACAAGGCCCGAGGAGCCGTTGGCGCGTGTCTCGACTGCAATGCCGGGCGTCATTTCGAAGGCAACCTCCAGGCCGTCGCCGAGGCTGTCGGCGACGAAGTCGCCGACGACCAGGACCTTTTTCGCATCCGGGGACTTCTCGACGACCACGGGCGCCGGCGGCGGTGCTATGGCGGGCCGAGGCTTTGCGGTACGGCTCGGGCGCGTCCGTTGCGGCTCCGACGGCTGCGCGCGGCGTTTCTGCACGCGCCGCGGCCGAGGCTGGCGTGGAAAATCGTATTGATCCTCGTAATAGATGCGTCTTTGGGGAGTGAAGACGCCGAAGAGCCTCTGCAGCATATTGCGCCTTGGGACCGGCTCTTGCGCCTCGGCCATGGTGGCAAAGAAGCCGGTGACAAGCATCGCCGCGGCAGCCGCGAAGACTGGCGCAAAACGCATGAGAAGCGACCCTTTCCCGGCATCTCTGGTTCTAAACATGATTACTTACCGTCGAATTGGCAGGGTGCTCTCACCATACGCCAAATCACGGCGATTTGGGATCGAAGATCGCAAATCGCTGTGATTTGGAAGAGTGGCGAGCGTTTACTTGCGCAGGGCGCGCAGAAGGTGCTGCGTCGGCTCGCCATCCGGCGTCAGGCCGTTCTGCGTTTGGAAAGCCTGGATCGCGGCCTTCGAGCCGGAGCCGAAATTTCCATCCACTTCGCCGTCGTAATAACCGAGTTCCTTGAGACGGTTCTGGAGTTCGAACTTCTCGCTGATGTCGAGCGATCCGTCCGGGCGCGGCCAGCGCTGCTGCATGCCGGCATAGCCGGCGATCTGGTCGGCGAGAAGACCTACGCCGAGCGCGTAGGAATCCGACGCGTTGTAGCGCTTGATGACGAAGAAATTGCGCGTCATGAGGAATCCCGGGCCTTTGCCGCCGCCCGGCAGCTTGAGCTCGGCCCGCACTTTCGGGTTGCGGAAGCCCCGGCCGTCGGGACGGACAAAGCCGAGCGCTGCCCATTGGCCGAGCGTTTTCGTCTGCCCGGAATATTTCGCCGCATTGGCCGGTGCCACGATTTCATAGCCCCAGGTCTCACCCGGTTGCCAGCCGTTCTTCCTGAGAAGATTGGCAGCCGTTGCGAGTGCATCCGGGACCGAGTTCCAGATATCGCGGTGGCCGTTTCCATCGGCGTCGACGGCATAGAGCAGGTAGCTCGTGGGGATGAACTGCGTGTGACCCATGGCGCCCGCCCAGGAGCCCGTCAGCTCGCGGGGGGTGATGTCGCCGCTTTGCAGTATCTTCAGCGCTGCAATCAACTGGGTTCTGGCAAATTTCGCCCGCTTGGAATCGGCATAGGCAAGGGTTGCGAGCGCGCGCGGCACGTAGTGCAGCCGGTCATCTTTCTGGAGCACGGCGCCGTAATTCGATTCCATCGACCAGATCGCCAGCAGGATGGTCTTGTCGACGCCGTAGTGCCGCTCGATCGCGTTGAGCGTGCGCGCATGCTTGGCCGCCATCTCCTGACCGATGCGCTTGGTGTACGGATTGACTCGCGAGTCGATATATTCCCAAATCTTGTGCTTGAACTCGGGCTGATAGGCGGCCTTTTCGAGCACGGCCGGATCGGGCGTCTTCACGCCGGCAAAGGCCCTGCGGTAAGTCGCTTCTGTAATGCCGCTCTTGGCGGCGGTTGCGTAGAAGTTGTTGATCCACTTCTGAAAACCAGCATCCGCGCGCGCGGGCGACGAACCAAACGCGGCGGCAACGATGAGAGCGGCGGCGATATGTCGGAAGAACGTCCTGCGGTTTTTGATCATCTGCTGTCGGTTCCGTTTCTCGGCGGAGCGTTCAGCCGGCGTTCAGGCCGGACCCATTACTCCGGATTCTGCAATGTTACCCGCAGCGGGCCGCTGAAGTGCAGCATGCGGTCCTTCTTGAGGGCCGAACGGCCGCAGCCGTGTCGGTTAATGGAGAAGACTACAGAAACGAAGTCAACAAAGTCTTTACCATGAAATGACTGCGTCGTCTTCCTTTGCAAAAAAGTGGCAGACGGCGACTAATTTCAATTCCATTTGCCTGTTTCAGGCTAGACTGAACTCACTGCAAGGAGATGTCCATGACCGACAAGCGCAAAGTCCGCAAAGCCGTTTTCCCCGTCGCGGGGCTCGGCACGCGTTTTCTTCCCGCCACCAAGGCGGTGCCGAAGGAGATGTTGACGGTGGTGGACAAGCCGGTCATCCAGTACGTCGTCGATGAGGCGCTTGAAGCGGGCATCGAGCATCTGATCTTTGTGACCGGTCGCAGCAAGGCGGTCATCGAGGACTATTTCGACATCCAGGTCGAACTGGACCAGACGCTTCGCGAGCGCAACAAGAAGGCGGAGATCGAGCTGCTCGAAGCCATGCTGCCGAAGGCCGGCACGACGAGCTTCACGCGTCAGCAGGCGCCGCTCGGGCTTGGACACGCGGTCTGGTGCGCGCGCGATCTCGTCGGCAACGAGCCTTTCGCGCTGCTTCTCCCGGACATGATCATGAAGAGCGAGAAGGGCTGCCTGAAGGGCATGGTCGAGCTCTATGAGCAGAGCGGCGGCAATGTCGTCGCGGTCGAGGAATGCGCGCCCGAGCAGGCACACAAATACGGCATCGTCGGCGTGGGCGAGAAGATCGGCGACGGCTTCAAGATTACCAGGATGGTCGAGAAGCCGGCACGCGGCACGGCTCCCTCGAATTTCTTCATCAACGGCCGCTATATCCTGCAGCCGGAAATCTTCCCGATTCTCGAGCGTCAGGAACGCGGCGCCGGCAACGAGATCCAGTTGACCGACGGCATGGTGAAGCTTGCCGAAAGCCAACCCTTCGCCGCCTACCACTTCCGCGGCGAGACCTTCGACTGTGGTGCGAAGGACGGCTTCATCCTTGCGAACGTCGCCTTCGCGCTCGAACGCGGCGATATCCGCCCCACGGTCGAAGGACCGCTCAAGGCGCTGCTGCAGGGGCTGAAGTGATCCGTCTTTGACTGGCGATTGGGCCGCGTCTTCGGGCGCGGCCATTCTATTTCCAGCCGACGATAAGTTAAGCCCGGGCCATCCGGGCGGTGCGGTTTCAGCGCCGTAGCGTGAGGCCCACGCCGACGCGCGTCGTATCGCTCGAGACACCGCGATCCCGGTTCGTGCGTTCGTAGCTTACGTCTCCGGTCAGTGCGACGTAGCGGCTCATGTCCCAGGTGAGACCGGCGCCGGTGCGCCAGGTGGTCTCGTCCGAGGAAGAGGCGTCTGACGGGAAATCGCGCAGCGTCAGGCTGTTCGAGAGCCTCGCGACGAGCGTCGAGCGCAACTGATGCGTGATCACATTGGTCAGCTCGTAATTGATCGAGCCCGTCTCGCCCGGTGTGGTCGACGGGTCGAGATAGGTCAGCAAACCGAAGAGGACGTCCGTTCCGCGACGCGGCGACCAGTTGACGCGTCCGTCGACCGAGAGCCCGCTCAAATCCGCAAGCCGGTCGTCCTCGAAGCGGAAGGTCTCGTAGCCGAGCGCCAGCTCTCCATTGAGCTTCTCGCCGAGATCGACCTCCATGCCGACGCGGCCCGCATAATTCTGGTAGGAGCGTTCGAAACCGAACATGTCCCGGCGCAAGTCATAAATCGACCGGCCGGCGGAGGCCTCGAGGAAGGGGATGAGGGCCGGCGAAAGCTCGTAGCCGACACGGCCGGTAAGGGTGCCAAGATTGCGGTCGCGGTCCCCTTGTGAAAGCGTCGTGCCGTTGTCGAGTTCGACATCGCCGTAGGTCCTGCGTTCGAAATCGAGGCCGACGGAGCCGCGAATGAGGCCGAGGTCGCGCTCGACCGCCGCCCCCAGCCGATAGGTGTTGACGCCCGATTGCGTCTCGGCATTGGCGATGGCGTTCGGGTCGTCGGCGTCCTCGCGCTCGAAGCTGTAGCCGGCTCTTAGCCTCGCGATCGTCTCGTCGCTCAGGTCGAGGCGCAACTCGGCGTCGAGGTCGGCGCGCGGCTCCTCCTCGCCTTCGCCCGATATGTTGTCCTGCAGCACGCCTTCACCCGTGACACTCAACTGGTGGCGAGACCAGTCGGAGGTGAGCGATCCCTTGAGCCCGGTTTCCAGAAAGCTCCGGCTCTCGCTGCTGCCGCCGTTTTTCTGTCGTTCGTGGTTGAAGGTTTCGCTGAGTGCCGGCTTCAGGACGAAGGTGCCGATGCGGATACCGGGCGCCTCGCCGGCATCCGGATCGATGCGGATGCGCAGGCCGTCGATCGTCTCTTCGCGCCGGTTCAGGCGGTTGAAGTCCTCGTCGAGTGCCGGAGGCAGGTCGGTGCCGGCGACCGCGCCGGTCGTCTGCGGGTCGGTGATGGCCGGTACATTGCTCGCCGAGGCCGCGGCTGTCGCGGCACCATTGCTCGGGAGCGGCGGATTGGCGAGGCTTTGCGCGCCCGCCGGCGTGCAGGCGAGGACGGCACAGCCCGCGAGCAGCCACGCCCGCTTTGCCGCAAGCAGGGCGCCCGCCGTGATCGAGCGTGGAATTCTGGGCACCATCTGCCGTCTATCCGCGAAGCTGATTGCAATCGTTTCCCAATGGTAAAGGCACGTGGTTAACCAATCGTATCTTAAGGGGAAATCGCTCGCGAGGCGGGTTGGGGAATCCCTTAAAGCCACCCTTTCAGTTCGCGGCGCACCACGTGGTTGAGCACCGCCATGCCCTCCGGGCTGTCGTTCAGGCAGGGAATATGCGCGAATTTCTCGCCGCCGTTGTGGAGGAAGCTTTCGGCCGCCTGGCCGGCGATTTCCTCGAGCGTCTCGAGGCAGTCGGAGACGAAGCCGGGGTTGATGACGGCGATGCGCTTCACGCCGTCCTTGGCGAGTTTCTCGACGGTTGCGTCCGTATAGGGCTGCAGCCACTCCTCCGGCCCGAAGCGCGACTGGAAGGTCACCATGAGCTTCTCCTGCGGCCAGCCGAGTTTTTCGCGCAGCAGGCGGGCTGTCTTCTGACACTGGCAATAATAGGGATCGCCAAGATCGAAGTAGCTCTTCGGTATGCCGTGGAAGGAGGCAAGCACCACTTCCGGTTCCCAGTCGAGCGTTGCGAGGTGACGCTCGATCGAGGCGGCGAGTGCATCGATATAGACCGGGTCGTCATGGTAGGGCGGAACGGTACGCAGCGCCGGCTGCCAGCGCATCTTCAACAACGCCTCGAAGGCCTTGTCGTTGACCGTTGCGGTCGTTGCGGCCGCATATTGCGGGTAGAGCGGGAAGACGAGGATGCGTTCGCAGCCCTCTTTCTGCAGCGCTTCCATGCGCGAAGCGATCGACGGCTGACCGTACCGCATCGCCCAGTCGACGATGACCTGCGATTGATCGGCAAAGCCCTCCGCCATGAGCTGGGCTTGGTTGCGTGTGTAGGTTCTGAGCCAGCTTTCGTTCCGCTCCTTGTTCCAGATGAGCTCATAGGCCTTGCCGACCTTGCGGGGGCGCGTGTTGAGCACGATGCCGTAGAGGATCGGATACCAGAAAAGCCGGGACCACTCGATGACGCGCTTGTCGCTCAGGAACTCCTTGAGGTAGCGGCGCATGGAGGCAAAATCGGTGCCGTCCGGCGTGCCGAGATTGACAAGCAGCACGCCTATTTTCCCGAACTGGACAGAGGGGTGAGCGGCGGCGTTCGGTGCGGCGGTCATGTTATTCCTCATGGGCGCTGTAGGCCTAATAGGTGGGAGAGCGCCTTTTAGTTTCAAACTCTTCTAAAAAGAAAAGCCGGCGCGGAAAAGCCCGCGCCGGCCAACAAGATAGAGGCAAATTGTCTTACTCGGCCGGAATTTCCAGTTCCCGACCGATCTCGAGCGCCCGCGGCGCCGGGTCGCCATTGGCCGCCGCTATCTTCCTCCACTCAACGCCGTTGCCATAGAAAGACTCGGCGAGATCCCAGAGTGTGTCGCCCTTCACGATGACGTGTTTCTGCGGGCCACCGGCAGGTTGCGCTGAGGGCTTCGGTGCCGCTGCGGTTTCGGGTGACGGCTGGGGCGTGGGTGCTGCGCCGCCGCTCTCGGCCGGCTTGGGTTCGGCAGCCGCTTCGGTGGCAGGCGCTGCTGCCGCGGCGGCGACTTCCGTAATCCGGCCGTCGGTATACGGCTTGAACGGCTGATGCGCGGCAAGGTAGTCGGCAAGCACCGTTTCTAGCCCCGGCCCGTAATCGTAAGCGTTTTCGCCCTTGGTCTCGAAGACCGAATAGCCATCGCCGCCGCCGCGCATGAAGTTGTTGCTGACGAGCGAATAAGTCTTTTCCGGATCGAGGGGCACGAAGCTCTCTCCCTCCTTCACTTCGACCGAGACAAGCCGGCTGCCAGCGGGCTTCGAGCGGTCGAAGGAATATTTGAGGCCCGCGACCTGCGGGAAGCGGCCGCCGCCTTCCTCGACCTGGCTCAGCCCGTTTTCCAGCGCAGCGCGGATGTCGGCGCCCTTCAACTGAAAGGTGGAAAGCGTGTTCTGGAAGGGCAGCACGGTGATGACTTCGCCCATCGTCACGTCGCCGCCGTCGATCGAGGCGCGCAGCCCACCGCCATTGGTGATGGCGATCGTCACACCCTGGCCCTTGACGCGGTCGAGCATGGCGTCGGCGACGAGGCTGCCCATCTCGCATTCCTTGGCGCGGCAATTCTCGCGCGATCCGTCGATCGGCGCTTCCGTCTTGGCGATGACCTTCGTCCTCAGCTCTTCGATCGGCTTGGCGAGCTCCTTGATGCGCGCGACCACCGCCTCGTCCGGTTTGACGGAAGAATCGACGAGAATCGGATCGCCCTTCGCGGTCTTCACCACACCGCTGTCGTCGAAGGTGACGACGAGGTCGCCGAGATATTTGCTGTAGGAGCCGGCCTGGACCACCGGAACCTTGTAGCCGCCGGGGTTGTCGACCATCGTCGGGTAGGGGCCTTCAGCCTTCTCGTCGGTGTTGGAGAGGAGGCTGTGCGAGTGGCCGCCCACGACCACGTCGACATCCGGGATCTTGGCAATGGCAGCGAGGTCGCGCGGGTAGCCGACATGGGTCAGCGCGATGATCTTGTCGACGCCCTGCTTCTTCAACTCCTCGACGGCGCTGGTGATCGTCGCCACGTCCTCGCCGATCAGGATGTCCGGCCCCACCGAGGAGAGTTCCGGCGTATCGTTGGCGACCGCGCCAACGATGCCGATCTTTTGACCGCCGAGATCCAACACGATCGACGGCTTGATCCGATCGCCGATCTTCGATTTGTGGCTCGGCAGTACGTTGGCGGTGACGACGGGGAAGGTGACCTTGTCGAGGAAGCTCGCAAGCCCGTCCTCGGCTTCGTCGAATTCGTGATTGCCGACGGTCATCGCGTCGAATTTCATGAGGTTCAGGAACTCCGCCTCGGCGGCGCCCTTGTAGGTCGTGAAGAAGAGCGATCCCTGGAAGTTGTCGCCGGCATTGAGCAGCAGCACGTTCTTGCCGGAGAGTTCCTGGCGCTTCTGGTCGATCAGCGTCTTGAGACGGGCGACGCCGCCGAAGCACTCGTTCTTGCCTTCTTCCTCGGCCGAGCAGGTCGAGTCGAACTTGTTGATCGATTCGATGCGCGAGTGAAGATCGTTGATGTGCAGGATGTTCAATTCATAATCGGCGAAAGCGGCGCCTGACGAGAGGGCGATAAGGGAAGCGGTGATGAGGCCGGCTCGCATATATCGGATCATGATGTGCTCCTGTTTGCCTGTTGCTGCCGGCCGATTTCCAGAGCTTGACCAAGGCGTGCATACGGCTTTTCCGCCCGCATCTCGCTTCCTGATCCAAGAGTTCCCCTCCTCGGCCGAGGCGGTTTCCCGGGGCGATGTTTTCACCAGTCGAGAGTGACTTCAAGCGATAAACACATGTCTTCTTTGCCGGATTCCAAATAGGGTTAAGCCAGCTCAGAAATACGAAAGGCCCCGGATCGGGGCCTTGTCTGTCGGATGGTGCACTCAGCCGTGACGCGCAAGGGAGAACTGTGCGCCCGAGTCCGTCGTGCAGTTCAGCTGAGTTGGCGTCGCCAGCGCGCAGTTCACTCTGGACTGGGTGTTGCGGACGAGCGATGTCATGTTGATCTCGACGAGCGTCGGGTTGACGTTCACATAGGTCCCGGAAGCGAGAAGCTGGTTGGTGTCGGTCGTGCGTGTCGAGAAGGTGCCGCCGGCGAAGGTGGAGACGATGCCGTTCGGGTCGACCCACGAGCCTTCGACACCCGATGTCCGATTCGACGGCACTTCCCGGATTTGTCGCGGTGAAGACTGACAAGATGCCAGCAGCGCGGCGGTTGCCAGGAGGGTCAGAGTGGCGAATGGCTTCATCGGCTTTTCTCCCGCGTCACGAGTTGGAGCGGGATGCGAACGCAAAACCGCTACACACTTTTGCTCGCCCCGCTCTAGCGCACATTCCGCTCGACCGGAACCGCCTTGGCGGCAAATGAGCAGCGATCTTGGGCGCCGCAGCGACTTTATCCGGCAGGCGTTGCACTCGCGCCGCAGGGCGGGCCGCCTCATTTCGCGCAGAACATGCCGCGATCAAGAGTTGAAAGCAAGAGTGGAAGCGAGCGTCGTGCTTGACCCACATCTATGAAAAGCCCGGAGCGGCTCGCTCCGGGCTTGATTGCGACCGTTTGTGGCGAGATCAGCGAACGAGAATGTTGCGGAACTGCCAGGGGTCCCTGGTGTCGATGTCTTCCGGGAAGAGGCCCGGACGGCCGTCGAGCGGCGTCCAGTCGGTATAGTGGCCCTCGACCGGACCGAGATAGGGAAGCTGCACCTCGAGGCAGCGTTTGTAGTCCATCTCGTCCGCCTCGACGATGCCCGCTTTCGGGTTCTCGAGTGCCCAGACCATGCCGGCGAGAACGGCGCTCGTCACCTGCAGGCCGGTGGCGTTCTGGTAGGGCGCGATGCGGCGGGTTTCCTCGAGCGACAGCCGCGAGCCGTACCAGTAGGCGTTCTTCTCATGGCCGTAGAGGAGGACGCCGAGTTCGTCGATGCCGTCCTCCAGTTCGGTCTCGTCGAGAACGTGATGCACCGGCTGCGGCGTGCCGCCATTGCCGAACATCTCGTGCAGCGACAGCACTGCGTCGTTCGCCGGATGGTAGGCATAGTGGCAGGTCGGGCGATAGACGGCTTCGCCATTCTTGTCGCGGATCGTGAAGAAGTCGGCGATCGAAATCGATTCGTTATGGGTCACGAGGAAGCCGTATTGCGGACCGGGCGTCGGGCACCAGGTGCGCACGCGGGTGTTGGCGCCCGGCTGTTCGAGATAAATCGCCGCCCTGCAGCCCTTCTTGTGCTTCTTCGCGTTCTTCGGCATCCACTCTTCGTGGGTGCCCCAGCCGAGCTCTGCCGGCTGCATGCCCTCGGAGATGAAGCCCTCGACCGACCAGGTGTTCCAGAAGACGTTGAGCGGTTTCGGGTGTTTGGTACGCTGAGTGTCGCGTTCGGCGATGTGGATGCCCTTGACGCCGGCCTTCTTCATCAGTTTCGCCCAGCCTTCGCGGTCGTCCTGATGCGGCTCCTCATATTTGATGCCGAGGTCGTCGGCGAGGTTGAGGAGCGCCTTCTTGACGAACCAGGAGACCATGCCGGGATTGGCGCCGCAGGTCGAAATCGCCGTGGTGCCGCCGGGGTTCTTTTCCTTTTCACGGCGCACCGTTTCGCGCAGCGCATAATTGGTGCGGTCGGCATTGTCCATTTCGGTGTCGAAATAGAAGCCGAGCCAGGGTTCGACGACCGTGTCGATGTAGAGAACGTCGAGCTTGCGGCAGAGCTTCATGAGATCGAGCGAGGACGTGTCGACCGAGAGATTGACGCAGAAGCCCTGGCCGCCGCCTTCGGTCAGGAGCGGCTTCAGGAGTTCCTTGTAGTTGTCCTTCGTGACGTAGGCCTTGACATGGCGCACGCCGTGACGCGTGAAGATCTCGGTGTCCTTGGCGTCCTCGCGCGGCTCCACCACGATCAACCGGTTCCTGTCGAATTTGAAGTGGCGCTCGATCAACGGCAAGGTGCCGTGGCCGATCGAACCGAAGCCGATCATCACGATCGGGCCGGTGATCTCGCCGTAAACCGGGTAGGTGGTGTCTGCCATTTTTGTCTTTCTCCTGAGAACGTCCCTGTGCAGAGGTTGAATAGGCGCAAAGCGCGCCTGGCATTCCGTCCTGTGCCTGCTGCATGACTTAAAGCCATGCAGCAACTTGAAGTGCTACAGCGGCCTTGGCGCGTCCGAATAGACGCGCGGCGCTGTAGAGCACAGATTCCTGTCACAATAAAGGGCCGGCGGGTCAACCGAGACTTAAGACTTTGCTTAACCGGCGATCTCCAGCAAGGTCGCGATCAGGGCTTCCCGCTTGCTGACGAGTCCCTTGTAAGCGGCTTGCGGCAGCGTCAGCTCGCTGAGCTGGCCGATGAAGGACCGGGCGAGCGCGGCCGCATCCGGCCGGCGTCTCAGCGCCGCCAGCGGATCGGAATAGATGCGGATAGTGAATACGATGGCGCCGGTCTGCGGCAATTTGCGTAGGGTCTGCCGTTCGACGCGGATGAAGGTCCCGTCTTCCGCGAGCGTGACGGCCTCGGCGCCGATGCCTTCCGACTTCGATTTCGGCAGATGCAGCGCGCCGTCGACGTTGACCGCCCAGTTGAAGCGCTCGACCAGCCGGCCAGCGGGCAGCTTGTCGAACATGCGGACGATCAGCTCCGCATTGCGGGTGCCGGCTTCGAAGCCGGGCACAGGCGCATGGATCTCGTGCATCGCCCGGCCGAACTTCTCGGCGAGTGACCAGGAGGAGGGAAAGGCGACATAGGCTGCAGTCAGGCGCCAATCGCCCTCCTTGCATTCCATGATCGCCAGATCGTCCTGCACCAGCGATCCGGCCGTCACGAGCGCGGCCTCGCTGCTCAACGGCACGCGACGCTTGCCGACGACCATCGCATCGCCGTCGCGCCGGTAGATGTGCGGGTAACAGCGCGGAAGGTATTCGGCCAAGCTGTTCAGTAGCTCCGCCTGAGCGGCTTCCGTTCCATCCTCCGCAACGAAGATAGCGTCGTGCTGCCCTTCCAGCAGCCTGGCCTTCTCCTGCAGATAGTCGTCGAGGGCATCGTCCGGTTCTATCCATCGCTCGGGCTCGAGTTGAACAAGCCCGATCGTGAAAGGCTTCGACGAGCCGTCGTAAGGCGTATGCTTCATCCGCGATGACCAGACTGTTTTCGCCGCTTAACCATTCTCTTCCGTTTCGCATGCTATTCGGCTTGTCACAAGCGTCTCACGCCATAGCTTTTATTGCGTCGTCCGTTTTCGCGTTGTGATTGATATTGCTGTTCGAGCTGGAGCTGACCGATCGTGTCCGGTGATCATCTCAAGACCCTCATGGGCTTAGAGGCCACAACGCCCGTACTGATCGCACTCTACGATGCCCATGATCGGCTGCGCTACGCCAATGCGGCATTTCGTTCCGCCTATCATATCGGCGAGGACGAGACGCCGACCTGGGCGGAGATCATGCGCCGCAACTACGCCGCAGCCAGCGGCACCGTCCTCAGGACCGACGATATCGAGGCCTGGATCGCCTCGACCATTCACCGCCGCGGCAAGGTCCCGTTTCGCGCTTTGGAGACCCACCTGCATGACGGCCGCTGGTTGTGGATGACGGAGACCGTCGACGAGAAGGGCTGGATGCTGTGCATCGCCGTCGACATAACCCATGTGCGGGCGGAGGAGCGCAAACTGCGGCAGGACCGCGATTTCGCCTTGCGGGCCTCGCAGGTGGACGAACTGACCAATGTACCGAACCGGCGTTACACGATGGAGAGGCTCAACGAGTTCATCCAGAACTGCAGCGAGAACCCGCACATGTGGGGCTGTGTGGCGATCATCGACATCGACTATTTCAAGGCCGTCAACGACCGCTATGGGCACAGCCGCGGCGACGAGGTGCTGCTCGATTTCGCCCGACAGATGCAGGAGTTCGTCCGTCGTTCGGACTGCTTCGGTCGGATCGACGGCGAGGAATTCATGCTGATCCTGCCGGACACGACCGTCAGCGAAGCGAATCTCATCCTTGATCGCCTGCTCGATAAGGTGCGCACCGCAAGGCCGCTTTCGAACATCCCGGAGTTTTACTACACCTGCTCGGTGGGACTTGCGGAGTACCGCGAGGGCGACACGGTCAGCGATATCTATTTGCGCGCAGACGAAGCGCTCTATCTCGCCAAGCGCGATGGGCGCGACCGTGTCAAGCGTTATACACTGCCCGGATCAGACCGCGAGTTCAGCCCGGATCAGACCTCTTAAGGAATTGCCGACGTAAAGGCGCCCGCCCTTGAGATCGGTGGCCGACAGCCGTTGGACCCGTGCTTGCCGCTGGCAGATGAGCTCTGTGCGCAGTACCCCTTCAAGCAGGCCGCAGGAGATTGGCGGAGTTTTCAGCGTTCCGCTGCCGTCGTCGAGGAAGATCGAGGTTATCGTGCCTTCGCAGACTTCCCCTTTCTCATTGAGCAGGATCACCTCGTCGGCGTCTGCCGGCGGAAACTCGTCGCGCGCGGCCTCGTAGACACCGCGCCGCGTCGTTTTCATCCGAAGCAGCCTGTCGCGGGAATCAAGCCGTGTGGAAGCGATCCGCAGGCGCCACAGGGCGTCGCCGGAAAGCGGCGCAAAGGGCGCCGTTGTCACTGCTATCGCACCTTCGCGGTCGAGCGTGAGGCGGACACGCAGCGGCACTTGCGCGCCGGCAACGGCTCGGTTCAACTCCGCTTCCCCCGCGCCGGAACCGACAAAGCCGAGACGCCTGGCAGAGCGCTTCAGCCGCGCGAGATGCAGCCTCAGCCGGACGAACCCATGCTCCGGCTCGTAGCGTAAGGTCTCGATCAGGGAAAAATCGCTCATCGGGCGATCTCGGCATCGCCGACGGCGAAGCGGGCCTTCAGGAGGCATTCGTCGTATTCGGCCTCGGCCTTGGAATCGAAGACGATGCCGCCGCCGACATTGAAGACGGCCCGGCCGTCGGGAAAGAGGGAAATGGTTCGGATCGCGACGTTGAAGCGCATGACGCCGTTCGGGGCGATGAAGCCGATCGCGCCGCAATAGGCGTCGCGCGGGCCGGATTCCAACTCGTGCAGGATCTCCATCGCCCGCATCTTCGGCGCACCGGTGACGGAGCCGCAGGGAAAGAGCGCGGCGAAGATCTCGGCTATCCGTGTGTCCGGCAGGAGCTTCGCCCTCACATGGCTCACCATCTGGTGGACCGTCGGATAGGTTTCGACGTCGAAGAGCTTCGGCACATCGAGCGTGCCGACTACGGTGACGCGCGAGATGTCGTTGCGCAGCAGATCGACGATCATCCGGTTCTCGGCCTGCGTCTTCTCGTCGCTGCGCATCGCGGCGATGATCGCTGCGTCCTCTTCAGCCGTCGCGCCGCGCGGCGCTGTGCCTTTCATCGGACGCGTCTCGATCCAGCCGTCGGTATCGACACGGAAGAAGAGCTCCGGTGAACGCGACAGCAGGATCGGTCCATCGAGCGCCACGAGTGCGCCGTATTTCACCGGCTGGCGCTCGATCAGCGACCAGAAGGCGGCGAGCGGATCGCCGGACCAGCGAGCGTGGACTGGCATCGTCAGGTTCGCTTGGTAGCAATCGCCCTGGCGCAGGTGTTGGTGCAGCTTCTCGAAACGCTTTCGATAGGCGGGAAAATCCCAGCCGGCGCGAGGCTCCGAGAGGAAAGGCTCGTTTTCCAACCGCCGTCGCGGGGTGGCGAGCGGATGCTCTTCCGCCGGCGCATCGAAGATGCCGAAGGACATCAGCGGCGTTTCCCGGTTCTCCTCCGCGAAGGGCGCAAGCTTGTCCTCGAAGAGATGACCAGCTTCGTAGGCCATGAAGCCCGCGATCCACTTGCCGGCGCGGTGGGCCGCTTCGACCTCCATGAGGCCGCGAGCGAATTCCGCCTTTGTTCGTGCCGTGACGATGCGCGACGGTTCGGCGAAGACCGTGGTGCGGTTCTCGCTGTCGTCCCGGAAGAGGACATAGGGCGCATGTTCGATCATCGAGGCCGATCGCTGTCGTTCATTCGTATGCCGCCGGGTCGCTCGCCGGCGCTTATGCCTTATCAAGCGCCTCCAGTTCGTCGATCAGCCCTTCAATCATCGACAGGCCCTGTGCCCAGAACGACGGATCGGTGGCGTCGAGCCCGAAGGGCGCCAGCAGCTCGGAATGATGCTTAGTGCCGCCGGCCTTCAGCATGTCGAAATACTTCTCCTGAAAGCCGCTCTCGGCATTCCGGTAAACGGCGTAGAGCGAGTTCACCAGGCAATCGCCGAAGGCATAGGCGTAGACATAGAAGGGCGAATGGATGAAGTGGGGGATATAGGCCCAGTAGGTCTCGTAGCCCTCCGAAAGCCGGATTGCTGGCCCGAGGCTTTCGCTCTGGACCGAGAGCCACATCTGCCCCAGATCCTCTGCCGTCAGTTCGCCCTCCTTGCGGGCCGTATGCACCTTGCGCTCGAATTCATAGAAGGCGATCTGGCGCGCGACCGTGTTGATCATGTCCTCGACCTTCTGGGCGAGCATGGCCTTGCGCTCGCGCTTGTCCTTGGTTTGATCGAGAAGGGCACGGAAGGTCAGCATCTCGCCGAAGACGGAGGCGGTTTCCGCGAGCGTCAGGGGCGTCGAGGCCATCAGCGCGCCCTGCGCGCCGGCCAGCACCTGGTGGACGCCATGCCCGAGCTCGTGGGCGAGCGTCATCACGTCGCGCGGCTTGCCCATGTAGTTGACGAGTACGTAAGGATGCACGGACGGAACCGTCGGATGGGCGAAGGCGCCGGGTGCCTTGCCGGTACGCACCGGCGCGTCGATCCAGCTATTGTCGAAGAAGCGCCGTGCGATCGCCGCCATTTCCGGGGCGAAGGCGTGATAGGCAGACAACACCATGTCCTTGGCCTCGCTCCAGGGAATGAGCGCGTTCGGCGTTTCCGGGAGCGGCGCGTTACGGTCCCAGAAGTCCATCTGATCCATGCCGAGCCATTTGGCCTTCATCGCATAGTAGCGGTGTGAGAGGCGCGGATAGGCGGCCTTCACCGCTGCCGCAAGCGCATCGACCACTTCCCTCTCGACACGGTTGGCGAGGTGGCGACTGTCTGCGATGTCCTCGAAGCCGCGCCAGCGGTCGGAGATTTCCTTATCCTTGGCGAGTGTGTTGGTGACGAGCGTGAAGGTGCGGATATTCGCCTTGAAGGTTTCCGCGAGCGCAAGAGCCGCCTTCTTGCGCACGTCCACGGAGGGATCCTGCAGAAGGTTGAGTGTTACTTCGAGCGACAGCGCCTTGCCGTCGACCGTGAAGGTGAGCGACGCGACCGTCTCGTCGAACAGCCGGTTGAAGGCGCTCGCGCCGGTCATCGACTTTTCGAGGAAGAGCTGTTCCAGCTTGTCGTCGAGCTGGTAGGGCTTGTCCTTGCGCAGATCGAGAATCCAGGGCTTGTAATGGGCGGCGAGGCTGTCGGCCGCAAGGGCCGCGTCGATCACCTCGTCGTCAATGCGGTTGAGTTCCAGCGAGAAGAACAGGAGATGTGCCGATATGTCGGTTAGCTTCGACTGCGTATCGCCGTAAAGCTTGCCGTTCGCCGGATTTGACGTGTCGGAGAAATAGGTGAGGCCGGCAAAGGAGGCGATACGGCCCATCAGATCCTCGAGCGCCTCGAATTCCTTCACCGCCGCGCCGATGCCCCCGCTGCCGGTCTTTTGGGCGGCGTCCGCGAGCTTACCCTTCCATTTGCTCTCGAAAGCGATCGCATCGGCTTCCGCTCTCGCCATATCGGAGCGGAACGCCTCGGAGCTCGGCGAAAGATAGAGATCCTCGAGCCGCCAGGATGGCAGGTCGCCGAGGTCGGCTGTTGGGTCCGCGGCCTGTTCGGCCGTGGCACGCAGGACGGACTGGCCGGAGGCGAGACGGGGCGAAGCGAAGTTCATCGTCGTTTTCTCTCGTTTTGAATGGGCCTGAGCCCTGAAGGTGGGGCAACCGCATGAAGTCCATTGCTATCGCCCGCAATGGATAAAATGCAAGCATTTCTCAAAACATGATGTTCAGGCCTTTGTGGCACGAATGCTGGCATGATTTGGCACATGAAGCTGGCCAAAGACTACCGCCATGTCCTGAGCAGGAGGCTTTCGTGACATCCCATATTCTTGTCATCGACGATGATCCGGTGCAGCGCCGGCTGCTGACGAACATGATCGAACGGCTCGGCCATGTCGCACACCTCGCCGACAACGGGCGCAGCGGGCTCGAACTCCTGGAGCGCAAGGGCGGCATCATCAACGTCATCCTGCTCGACCTTCTCATGCCTGAAATGAACGGTCACGGCTTTCTCGAAGCGCTCGCCGAGCGCGGCATCGATACGCCTGTCATCGTCCAGACGGGGCAGGGCGGCATCGAGACGGTCGTCCAGGCGATGCAGGCAGGAGCCTTCGATTTTCTCGTCAAGCCGGTTTCGCCGGAGCGGTTGTCGATCGCGATCGGCAACGCCCTGAAGATGGCGAGCCGCGACGGCAGGGTCAAAACGGCGCGGCGACCGCGCGGTGGCGCCGTCGGCTTCGACGATATCGTATCGGCGAGCCCGGCAATGATCCGCGTCATTGATCTCGCCCGCCGTGCCGCCCAGTCGAACATCCCGGTTGTGCTCGAAGGCGAGTCGGGCGTCGGCAAGGAAATGGTGGCGCGGGCGATCCAGTCGGCGAGCGAGCGGACAAACAAGCCCTTCGTCACCGTCAATTGCGGCGCCATTCCCCAGAATCTCGTCGAAAGCATCCTCTTCGGCCATGAGAAGGGTGCTTTCACCGGGGCGACCGAAAGGCACAGCGGCAAGTTCGTCGATGCCGATGGCGGCACGCTTTTCCTCGACGAGATCGGTGACCTTCCGCTCGAGGTCCAAGTCAAGCTCCTGCGCGCCGTCCAGCAGGGCGAGATCGAGACCATCGGTGCGCGCCAGCCGCAGAAGGTGAACGTGCGGCTGATCTCGGCCACCAACAAGGACCTCATCAACGAGGTGCGCGAGGGGCGCTTCCGCGAAGACCTCTACTATCGGCTCAACGTCTTCCCGATCACGATCCCGGCGCTGCGCCGGCGCAAGGAAGATATTCCGGTGCTGGTGCGCGCCTTCGTGGAGCGCTTCGCCGCCGAGCAGAGGCTCAATCAGCCGCTGACGTTGTCGAGCGGAGCCATGGCGCTGCTGACGGCCTATGACTGGCCGGGCAATATCCGCCAGCTCGAAAACGCGATCTTCCGCGCCGTCGTTCTTGCCGAGGGCAACGAGCTCACGGTCAAGGACTTCCCGCAGATCGCCACCCAGATACCGGGTTACGTCGTTGCGGACCGCAGCGGCTTCTCCTGGGGCGAGGCGGGGCCGGAGCGTCGTGCGGCAGCCGCGGACCGTGTTGCGGCGCCGAGGCTTGAACCCGGCGCTCAGGAAAAAACCGCACCCCGTGAACCGGCTTCGGAGCCCAGGCCGGAGAACGCCATATCGAGCCTCAGTGAAGGCGGCGAGGTCAGGAAACTCGCAGAGGTTGAGGAGGAACTGATTCGTTTTGCCCTGAAATTCTATCGCGGACAGATGAGCCAGGTGGCGCGCAAGCTCGGTATCGGCCGCTCGACGCTCTATCGCAAGCTCAAGGATTACGGCATAGACCCCGACAATCCGCTGCGCGATGCCGCATAAAGCTCATAGAATCGACGCATTCACAGCTCATTTGCCGTGCAATTCGGTCACCGCCGTTTAGACCTTGTTAGCAAACTGTTCACTATATTATAAGGGGCGGTGACCACTGTGGCATATTTGCCATGCTGTCACCTTATTTGACAGTCATCTGAGACAGCAAAGCACGGTTGTCCGTCGGACGGGGATTGAATGCCAAATTTGTTCGGTTTGGAGGAACCAATTGGTTCCTTAGCGCGCAGACTCTGCTCGGCGGTCGCCCGCAAGACGCCGCAGGTTCTTGCCTCCATCGCCCTGGCTTGCTCCCTCGTCACACCTGGCATGGCTCCCCCGGTAGAGGCCGCCGGCCAAACGCGTACGCTGAAGCTCTATTTCATTCATACCAAGGAAAAGGCGCAGATCACTTTCAAGCGTAACGGCCGCTACGATTCGAAGGGGCTGCAGCAGATCAACCGCTTCCTGCGCGACTGGCGGCGGAACGAGCCGACCAAGATGGACCCGCGCCTGCTCGATCTCGTCTGGGAGGTCTATCAGAAGAGCGGTTCGCGCGACTATATCCACGTCGTTTCCGCCTATCGCTCGCCCGCTACGAACGGCATGCTGAGATCGCGCTCGAAGGGCGTCGCCAAGAAGAGCCAGCATATGCTCGGCAAGGCGATGGACTTCTACATACCGGACGTAAGACTCAAGACGCTGCGCGAGATCGGCATGAAATTCCAGGTCGGCGGCGTCGGCTACTATCCGACTTCGGGTTCCCCCTTCGTGCACATGGATGTCGGCGGGGTACGCGCCTGGCCGCGCATGACGCGTAACGAACTTGCACGGCTCTTCCCCGATGGCAAGACCATGCATATCCCATCCGACGGCAGGCCGCTGCCCGGCTACGAGCAGGCAGTCGCCGACTACAAGCGCCGCGTCGGCGCATCGGCGATCCAGGTCGCCGGCGGCGGCGCAAAGGGCCCGGGCGACGTGGACGGCAAGCGCCGCAATCTCTTTGCAATGCTCTTCGGGGGCGGCGACGAGGACGAAGAACCGACGGCAATCGCCGCCGGCCCGGGCGAAGGCGGCGACGAGGAAGCTCCGGCCAAGGTCCAGACCGCGTCGGCACCGGCCGGCCAGGAAGCGCTGCCGGGTGTTGCCGGCTCCGCTGCCCAGCCAGCAGAGGAACAGCAGGAGATCAATGCTCCCGTGCCGGCGGTTCGCCCCGCCTTCAAGGACGCTCCGGCGGAGGGCGGTGTAGCGGTCGCGCTCGTCGCGCCGGAAAAGAACAGCGCCCAGCAAGCGCTCGCGGCCGCCATGCCGCAGACGCCGGAAGCGCCTTCGGAATCTGCCGAGCTTGACGCGATGAAGGTACCGGTCCCGCAAATGCTCGACCGGCGTGACGTGAACGCCAACGAGACGCTCGTCGCGTCCGTGGAGGGCCAAGCTCCGGAACTCGGCTTCGTGCCGGTGCCGGGAATGCGCCCGGCCGGCGAAGAGGCGCTCGCCGCCGTCGCCGAGGCCAATGTCGTGGCTCCTGCCTTTGCGGAGCGCCCGGTGCTCGCATCCGCCGCCGAGCCGCGTGGTGCTGCCGAAGCCAAGACCCGCGTCGCCCTTGCGGCGCCGACGGTCGAGAATGAGACGCCCGCCGCACCCCCGACGGTCCAGGTGGCCGCCTATGCGCCGCAGCCGAGCGCGAGCTCGCGTGAGGCGATCTTCGACAGCGCCTTCGACACGCGCGCCGACGCGCCCTCGAAAGGCGCCCGCCCCAAGAAGCAGGACGCCGAGGCCGCAAGCCGGTCTTCCCTTCGCACCGAGCCGAAGCTCACGCAGAAGATCATCTCCGAGTGGGCGCTGACGACGGGCCGCGTTGCTACCTTGTCGAAACCGGTCAAGGCGCCGCGCTTAGTCAGCAAATCGCTCCGGGCAGCACCGACCACCGTCTATGCGGCGGGCTTCACCAGCAACACCGGCGCGATGGACACGGCACGCTTCAGCGGCAACGCGGTCAACTTCATGGAAGTGAAGAAGTTCAGCACCAACTGAGTTTCGCGTCCCATCTTCCGCTCCGCGCAAAGAAAAAGCCCGCCGGTGAGGCGGGCTTTTCGTTGAAATCGATCGGGCCGGATCAGGCCGCATCCTCGGCGGCGGGGACCATGCCGAGTGCCTGCAGATAGGTGTCGAGGATCGCTTCCTGCTCCATGCGCTCGTCCTGATCCTGCTTACGAATGGAAATGACCTTGCGCAGGACCTTCGTGTCGAATCCCATCGACTTCGCCTCGCCGTAGACGTCCTTGATATCGTCCGCGATGGTCTTCTTCTCCTCTTCCAGACGTTCGATCCGTTCGATGAAAGCGCGAAGCTGGTCGCGGGCAATGCCGTGAGCATCCGACATGGTCTTCTCCTTTATGGGGAATGAATTGGGGAATGAATTTCCGGGTGCTGTGACCTGCCGCGAACCGAAGCCGAGGTCAAGGGCGATTTGCGCAAACAATGGCGCATTTCCCGCCTTTCACCTACTCCTTCGGCCGATTGCGCTCGAATGCCGCCTTCTGCTCGACGGATGCATCCTTCTGATATCGTTCACGCCATTCGTCATAGGGCATGCCGTAGACGATCTCGCGGGACTCGTCCTTGCTCATCGCAACGCCTGAGGCTTCCGCCGCCTCGCGATACCAGTTCGACAGGCAATTGCGGCAGAAGCCGGCAAGGTTCATCAGGTCGATGTTCTGCACGTCGCTACGTTCGCGTAGATGCGCAACCAGCCGGCGGAACGCCGCAGCCTCGAAGGCGGTTCGCTGTTCCTGGCTGAGTTCGTTCATCGGGTGGTCTCCTCTTTCGTCAGCCTTCATAGGCGCCCGTGCGCGACGGATGGCGCCGATAGGTATGAAGCTCCGGCAGGGCATTCAACTCCGCGAGGATGGGCGCAAGGCGCTTCGCCCAGGCGGCAACGCCGGCTTCGTCGGCGATCAGGTCCTGGCGCACCTCGATCAGCGCGTGGGCAATGCCCGGCGTCATGCAGTGCCGGTACATGGTATCGCCCCTCAGCGCACCGTCATAGGGCTCATTGTTGCCGACGATGATATCGCCGGCCGCCTCGAGCCGTTCGATCAGCGGGAAGACGGCGCGCGGATCGTTGTCCCAGAGCACGGCGGCGTGCCAGGGGCGCGCGACCCGCTTCCAGGCGGGCGTGAAGGAATGCAGCGAGATCACCAGCGGCGCTCTCCCACCTTTCGCCGCGGCCTCGGCAATGGTCTGCGAGACGGCTTGATGATAGGGGCGGTGGAAGCGGTTCAGCCGGTTCTGCCATTCCTCGGCGGTTATCGGATAATTGCCGGGAATGATGGCGCCGTCCGAGATCTTCATGATCAGCGTCGGGTCGTCCTCGCCGCGGTTTGGATCGATGAGGAGGCGCGAGAAGCAGCCGAGCACGGCCGGGGCATCGAGCGCGGCCGACAATTGCCGCGTCAGCGGCTCGATGCCGATGTCGTAGGCGATGTGACGCTCAAATGTGCTTTCGGGGAGGCCGAGCCGGCCGTATTCCGGCGGCAAGCGGTTCATGGCGTGATCGGCGAGGAGCACGAGGCCGTTCTGAGCGTTGCCCTCGATGATCTCGTAAGGAGTGTAATGCCGCATTCCGCTCCTGCTCTGCTTGTCGAACGTCCCTGACCTGATTGCATGCAACATCGCCGTTCGCAAGAAAAAGGCGAAAGTCTTGCGATTTCTGTCACAGGAATGGGCAATATAATCGATTAGAGTTGCGTTGACTTTCGGGGCTGGCCGTCGCAAGAAAGTGCCACGCAAATCAAAACGGAGTTCCGCAGGAAGCCGTGTCTAGATATCCTTTTTCCAGAGCGAAGCCGGGTTCGACGACGTTGGGGGCTATCCTCCTGTTTTCCTTGGCAATGTCCGCCTCAATTCTATTTGCCGACGAGGCCCGCGCCGACTTTCGCGTCTGCAACGGAACGCAAAATCTGGTTGGCGTGGCGATCGGCTACCGGGCCAAGGAGGGCTGGGTCACCGAAGGCTGGTGGCAGGTGCCGGCAACGACCTGCGCCACGCTGATCGAGGGCGAACTCCAGTCCCGCTACTACTATCTCTATGCGGAAGATGCGGCCCGCGGCGGCCGCTGGACGGGCGACATCAACATGTGCGTCGCCGAAAACGAGTTCAAGATCGTCGGCGTGCAGGACTGCTTCGCCCGCGGGTTCCAGCGCATGGGGTTCAAGGAATATGACACGGGGCGGCAGGGGAGCTGGATGGTTCAGCTTTCCGACACGCCCGGCACGCAGGAAAGCCAGAATTGATGAGACGGAACCGGAAAGTCAAAATCCTCGCCACACTCGGGCCGGCATCGGCCGACGAGCAGATGATCCAGAAACTGCACGAGGCGGGGGCCGACCTGTTCCGTATCAACATGAGCCATGCCAGCCATGAGGTCATGCGCACCCTGATCGAGCGGATTCGCGCGGTCGAGGCACGCTGCGGGCGGCCGATCGGCATCCTTGCCGACCTGCAGGGCCCGAAGCTGCGGGTTGGTAAGTTCACCGAAGGCAAGGTCGAGCTGAAGATCGGCCAGACCTTCACGCTCGACAACAGGGACGTTCCCGGCGACGCGACGCGCGTCTACCTTCCGCATCCGGAGATTCTCGAAGCGGTGAAGCCCGGCGACCGGCTGCTGATCGACGACGGAAAACTGCATCTGCGCGCTGAAAAGACGGACGGCAAGAGCATCGTCACCACCGTCGTTTCCGGCACCAAGATCTCGGACCGCAAGGGTGTCAGCCTGCCCGACACATTGCTCGGCGTCGGCGCGCTGACCGAGAAGGACCGCGTCGACCTCGACGCCGTGCTGGCGACGGGAGAGGTCGACTGGGTGGCGCTTTCCTTCATCCAGCGTCCGGAGGATCTCGCCGAGGTCCGCAAGATCGCCCGTGGCCGCGTCGGTATCATGTCGAAGATCGAAAAGCCGCAGGCGATTGAGCGCATCGACGAGATCATCGAGCTTTCGGACGCGCTGATGGTGGCGCGCGGCGACCTCGGTGTCGAGATGCCGCTCGAGTCCGTACCGGGCCTCCAGAAGCAGCTCACGCGCGCCTGTCGGCGCGCCGGCAAGCCGGTCGTGGTCGCGACCCAGATGCTCGAGTCGATGATCTCCTCGCCGGTTCCCACGCGCGCCGAGGTCTCGGACGTAGCGACGGCCGTCTTCGAAGGCGCCGACGCGGTGATGCTTTCGGCCGAATCCGCTTCCGGCGAATATCCGGTCGAAGCAGTTTCGACCATGGCCTCGATCGCGAGCAGCGTCGAGCGCGACCCACACTATCCGGGCATCATTTATGCCCAGCGGACGCCGCCGGAGGCGACCGGTGCCGACGCCATTTCGCTTGCCGCCCATCAGATCGCCGAGACGCTGAAACTCTCTGCGATCGTCACCTATACTTCCTCAGGGACCACCGGTCTGCGCGCGGCGCGCGAAAGGCCGCAGGTGCCGGTCATCGCGCTTTCGCCGATCGTCCAGACGGCGCGGCGTCTCTCGGTCGTCTGGGGTCTGCACTGCGTCGTTACCGAGGACGCAACCGATCTCGACGACATGGTCAACCGTGCCTGCCGGATCGTCGCGAGCGAGGGCTTCGGCAAACCGGGCGACCGCATCATCATCACCGCCGGCGTGCCGCTCGGAACCCCCGGCGCCACCAACATGCTGCGCATTGCCTATATCGGCTCCGACGGAATGACGGGCGTGTAAAGGGCGTCTTCTTTCGGAGCACCACCCACCAGGCGGACTTCGGCCCGGCTAAAGCGCGTCGCGTTCAATCGAATTCGTGCGACGCGCTTTAGGTCTTTGTTTTTGTGCATGTCGTCGTCCCCAAACCGCTGCACACTTTTGGGCGACATGCATTAGCGATTTCTTGAAGATCGCGCGTCATGCCGGAGACCTTCTCGATCGCGGCGACGACGAGGTCGGTCACGACGTAGTCGGGCTTGTGCCCGAGATTGGCGATCCAGAGCAGCTCCGATCCGCTGATGGAGTTCGCAAGCCCACGCGAATGGATGTCGGCCAGAACGATGGCGTCCTTGTCTCCGGTAATCACGACAGTCGGCGCGGAGATCTCGGCGTAGCGCGGCGACATCCGCGTCACGTAAGCGTGTAGGTTGGCAATGTCGACGGCGTTGTGGCGAAAGGTGGCGGGCCTCAGCACGAGATGCGGCGCGGTGTTGGCGATGTAATCGGCTGGGCGCGGATTGGGCCAGAATATCAATTGCGTTATGCCATCGATGCGCCTCAGCCCGAGCGGGATCACGATGGTGCGGGCGAAAAGCCAGCCGAGAAGCGGCAGCGTCGCCAACTTGACGTGCCAATCCACGCCGCCGGGCCAGGGATGCGTCGCCGGTGCGAGCAGCACGACGCCCAAGGTCCTGTCGGGGTGATGGAGCGCGAGGCTCGTAGCGATGGCGGCGCCGAAGGAGTGGCCGACGATGATCGCCTGTGAAATGCCTCGCTTTTCCATCAGCCGCACGATGGCATCGGCCTGGCCGTCCGGACGCGCGTTGGACCGCCCGCCCCGCTCGGAATAGCCGTGACCTGGTCGATCGATGAAGAGCATTTCGGCACGGCCCTCCAGTGCCGGGCGGAAGGCATGCAATTGGTCGAGGAGGTTGCCGCTCGCTCCATGTATGAAGATGATGGGGGGAAGATCTGCCGTCGCACTCGGCCGAATGTGGACGCAATTCATATGAAAACCGCCGATGTCGACCAGTTCGCCGCCATTTGGAAATCGCGCCGTGATCCGGCGTGCCTGGTAGAGGCTGTAGGCGATCGTCAAGGCGAGGGTGGCGAGGATCAGAAGTGCCGGAAACATCAAGCGTCGATCTGAAGGTATCGGGAAGAGCGGGAGGTCGGCAGAGACTCCGGGCTGTCAGGTTCGACTGCCGGCAAGCTTTTCCGCGAGCTCACCAAGCTGCTCCTGCGCCTTCCGGTCCGAGGGGTAGATGTCGAGAAACTGCTGCCAGGCCCGCATCGCGAGCTCGTTCTTGCCGCTGGTCTCCAGCATGGTCGCCATGCCGGCCAATGCGCCGAAATGCCGGGGCTCGATCGCCAGCACACGATATATATCGGACATCGACTTGCGGTAATTGCCCATCTGGTAATGCAGCGTGGCGCGGCGATTCCAGCCTTCGACATAGCTCGGCGCAAGAACGATCACCTGATCGAGTATGTCGAGGGCGACCGCATGCTTGTCGTCGGTGATGGCCGTGTTTGCCCATTGCATCAAGAGGTTCACGGTCGCACTGCCGGAATCCTGCCATTCGAGGCGAATGCGGTCGGCTACCTGCCGCGCCTTTTCCTCGTCGCCTTCCTTCTTGAGCTCGGCGAATAGGGCGTCCAGGCGTTCTTTGGATGTGGCGAGGCTGGCGACTTCCGCCTGTGCCGAAGGCTCTGCCGCGAGCAGCGGCGTGCCGGATAGCGGGGCGGACAAGGCGAAACACGCCAGAATCAAGGGTATCGAAAATCGCATGGCGGGCATCGTAGCCCGCCATGGATCAAGATCAAATCAATTTTGGGGGATCACCGAAAGCGACGACCGATCAGGCGTGGCGGCAAAAGCCGCCCACGGGCTCAGCCCTGGCGTGCCTTGAAGCGCGGGTTCAGCTTGTTGATGATGTAGACGCGGCCCTTGCGGCGAACCAGACGGTTTTCGCGATGGCGGGTCTTCAGCGACTTGAGCGAATTCTTGATCTTCATTTTTCCTGATCCGCAGGTTTCGGGGAACGCAAATTCGCCCGGTAAATTCCAACAATCAAAAGCGCGCCATTCAGCGCGCTCTTCAAGTAGGCAGGCACATAGCCTGTCGCCCCTATTGTGTCAACCGCAAGACAGGGGATTTTGGCGCGCGATCCCGTGATTCCGTGACCATCCGGTTCAGACAAGGCGGGTGAAATGACCCATCTTGCGGCCGGGGCGCGCCTCGGCCTTACCGTAGAGGTGCACCAGCACGTTGCGCTCGGCAAGCAGGCTCGAAACGTCTGCAATGTCGCTGCCGATCAGATTCTGCATCACGCAATCCGAATGGCGCGCCGGATCGCCGAGCGGCAGTCCGGTGATCGCGCGGATGTGCTGCTCGAATTGCGAAACCACGCAGGCCGCCTCCGTCCAGTGGCCGGAATTGTGAACGCGCGGGGCGATCTCATTTGCGACGACGCTGCCATCGGCGAGAACGAAGAATTCGACGCCGATCACGCCCACATAGCCAAGCGCCTCGAGTATGGCGGTCGCCGCCTTGCGGGCGGCCTCCGCGGTCGACGCACTGACGGAAGCCGGCACAGTCGACGTGTGGAGAATGCCATTGCGGTGTTCGTTTTCCGCCGGATCGAAACAGGCGGTGCTGCCATCCGCCGCGCGGGCGGCGATGACAGAGATTTCCCGGGCGAACGGCACGAAGCTTTCGAGGATCAGCGGGACCTGCCCGAGCGCGGCGAACGCCCCGGCGGGATCGTCATCGGCGGAGCGGAAGACACGCTGGCCCTTGCCGTCATAGCCGAGGCGTCGGGTCTTGAGCACGCCGACGCCATCGAAATCGGCAAGCGCCCGGTCGAGATCGGCCTGGTTGTCTACGGCGCGGAAGCGGGCCGTCGCGATGCCGCAATCGTTGATGAAGCGTTTTTCAGCGAGCCGGTCCTGCGCGACTTCGAGCGCCTTCGGCGGCGGAAAGACCGGCCGTGATGCGCCGAGCTTCTCGGCCGCCGCCACGGGGACGTTCTCGAACTCGTAGGTGATGAGGTCCGACACCCGCGCGAGTTCATCCAGCGCACGCGGGTCGTCATAGGCCGCGACGATCTGGGCGTTCGCGACCTGTGCGGCGGGACAGTCCGGCTGCGGTTCGAGGATGACGGTGCGGAAGTTCAGGCGCGCAGCCGCCATGGCAAGCATGCGGCCGAGCTGGCCGCCGCCGATGATGCCGATCGTCTTCATGCCTGGTCTACCGGATATTCCGCGACCGATACGGTCTGCTGTTCACGCCAGTCGTCGAGACGGTCGGCAAGGTCCTCATCGCTGAGCGCGAGCACGGCTGCGGCCAAAAGCGCTGCGTTGATGGCGCCCGCCTTGCCGATCGCCAGCGTGCCGACGGGAATGCCGGCCGGCATCTGGACGATCGAGAGCAGGCTGTCCTGACCGGAAAGCGCCTTCGATTGAACCGGAACGCCGAAGACCGGCAGCGGCGTCATCGAGGCGCACATTCCCGGAAGATGCGCGGCACCCCCGGCGCCGGCGATGATCACCTTGAAGCCTTCGTCGCGCGCGCCCTTGGCGAAACGCACTAGGCGGTCCGGCGTGCGGTGCGCGGAAACGATCCGGGCTTCATAGGCGATGTCGAGCGCCTCGAGCGTGTCGGCCGCATTCTTCATCGTCTCCCAGTCCGACTGGCTTCCCATGATGATGGCGACGGGCGGGGGCGTAGTGTCGGTCACGTCTGTCTGGATCCGCTTCAGGCTATGATATCGGGGATGATCTGGTCTTCGATCTTGGTGATCTTGTCCTTGATCGCCAGCTTCTTTTTCTTCATGCGCTGGATGCGCAGGGCGTCGCAGCCGGTCTGGATCATGGCGTTGATCGCCGCATCGTAATCTTCATGTTCCTGCCTCAGGCGCGCGATAGTCAGTCTGAGTTCGGCCTGGTCCTGGTCCGGCATGCAAAGCGATCCCCATAAGCCGGTCGCGTCGAGCCGCGAACCGGAATTTCCTGCGTCGCTCTACCACATCTTGGGCGGTAACGGGAAGTTATCCGACGTCATCATTTCGCCTTCGACAAATGAAAAATGGCATGGCACAGTAGAAAGGTTTCAACCATGGAACATCCGGCATTTGCGTGCCGGATGCAAGCAAAAGGAAGGGACTGCCAATGACCATTGAGGCTCATCTTGCAACGCTTGAGAAAAAGCATGGCGCCCTTGAAGAGGAGCTCCACGAAGCTCTCAACTCGCCGTCCTGCGAGGACGAGTTGATCAGCGAACTCAAGCGGAGGAAGCTGCGCATCAAAGACGAAATCGAACGACTTCGTTCTTCGACGACCACGCACTGAACGGTCGTTCCCGAGATCATCGGGAAAGCGTCATCTCTGCGCGAGACGACGCGGCGATAAGGTCAACAACAATCCCGAAAATCCAAGTTACGGATCGCTGGACCGGGCCCTTTGTCCGGTCCGCTTCCGCGGCGCGTTCCCGCGTCCTATGCGTCGAAACTATGACCAGAACTGGTCGAGCCAGAGATTGAGCCGGTCGAAGCCGGGCTTGTGGATCGCGTAGATACGCCGCGTTCCGCTGGTCGAGACCGACACGAGATTGCAGTCGAGCAGCGCCTTCAGATGCTGCGATACGGCCGGGCGGCTGATCGGCAGGCCCTCGGCGAGTTCGTTCACGGTCCGCGGCGCGCGCCGCAGTTCCTCCAGCAGATGGCGCCGGTTCGGATCCGCAATGGCATCGAATGGGTCCGCGATCGTCATGGCCGGAGGTTAAGCGAATTCCCGATGAGCGGCAAGAAAATTGTGCGTTGCGGCATGCCGCTTTGCTTTGCAGCAAAGCGGCCGCTCAGAGCTGCTCAACTTCCGGACAGCAGGTTCGCAAGACCGTCCCAGACGAGCTTCGAGCCGGCGATGAAGGCCATCGTATACATGAACGGGTAAAAGACCTGCGGCTTCATCCGTCGGACGATCCATGCGCCGCATGCGGTCGCCACGATCGCGAGCGGGAAGAGCGTTGCCGATATCGTGACATTGCTGAGGTCGAGCTGGCCGAGCGCGAAATAGGGTACGAGCTTCACCGCATTGAGGATCGCGAAGAAGCGGACGATGGTGCCGGTATATTCGCGCGGCTCGAGCTTCAGAGGCAGGGCATAGATCTGAAACGGCGGACCGCCGGCATGGGCGACGAAGCTGCCATAGCCGGCAAGCGAGCCCCAGAGCGCGGCCGGGCCGGCGCGCTGCGGCTTTGGCCAAATGGGGGCGCCGTTGCGGCTCAGCCAGACGGTATAGAGATAGCGCAGCACGAAGGTGACCGTGATGAGACCGATGATCAGCCTCAAAGCGTCCCGCGGCACATAGGCCGAGGTCGCCCAACCGACGGCGATGCCGGCGATGGCGCCGGGCAGCAGCATGAAAAGAGTCCGCCGGTCGCCATGTTTGCGCCAGATCCATAGGGAGACCATGTCCATGGCAATGAGGATGGGCAGAAGCAGCGCGGCCGCCTGAACCGGCGAGACGGCCATGGACAGGATCGGGACGCCCATCAGCGAGAGCGCCTCGCCCATGCCCCCCTTGCTAAGGCCAACGAGCAGGACGGCCGGAACGGCGATGAGATAGAAGTCGTAGTCGGGAAACATTGCGGGCGGTTGATCCTTCTGTCATCTCCGTCTATCGGTTTTCCCGAACGAAATCGAGTGCCGACCCTCGGGGCAAATGCGTAGATCGCCAGGATGACCACATGAGCAACACAGAAAACCGCTGCCGCCTCGTGCTGGTCGCACCCGATCTGGCGGATGCCGCGGAGCGTTCCAAGCTCGTCGGCGAGGCATTGAAAGGTGGCGATGTGGCCTCCGTCATCGTGCCGCAATACGGTCTCAGCGATCAGGATTTCCAGAAGCACGCCGAGGCGCTCGTGCCGGTGATCCAGCAGGCGGGCGCGGCAGCCCTGATCGAGGGCGACACGCGTGTTGCCGGCCGCGCCAAGGCGGACGGATTGCACATCGCGGGCGGCGTGGATGCGCTTGCCGAAGCAATTGAAAGGCACGCGCCGAAGCTGATCGTCGGCGGCGGCAACGCCACGGATCGCCATCATGCGCTCGAAATCGGAGAGCTTCGGCCGGATTACGTGTTCTTCGGCCGCACCGACGGCGACATAAAGCCTGAAGCGCATCCAAAGAACCTTGCGCTTGCCGAATGGTGGGCCTCGATGATCGAAATTCCCTGCGTCGTCATGGGCGGCACCGATCCGCAATCGGCGCTTGCGGTAGCGGAGACGGGAGCGGAGTTCGCGGCGCTCCGCCTTGCCGTCTTCGGCGAGCCGGGGCAGGCGCCGTCCGTGGTCGCGGCCGTCAATGCATTGCTTGACGAAAAAGCGCCACGGTTTGAAGATTAAGACGTGCCGATGAGCCGTTTTTTCCTGAAACTCAGCCGGGTCACAGCTTTTGCCGTGGCGATCCTCCTTGCCGCGGTGCCGGCTCGGGCGGTCGAGCCGGCGGCCACTCTCCCAACCGACGAGGGAAGCGTTCCGAAACGCGGGCGCATCACGCCGCATAACGGCGCGGCGCTACCGGAAGGTGCACAGGAGAAACCCGCGGGGACGACAGCGCCAGCGAAGCCGAAGGCCGGCGACGGCAACACGCCGTCGAAGGGCGTTAACGTGATCGACCGCATGGGCGCCGACCTGCCCGCCCTTCCTCCCGAGAAGCCGTTCAACGGCAAGATCGATGAAGCTTATGGCGCCTTCCAGCGCGGCTACTATCTGACGGCCATGGACCTCGCCGTGCCGCGCGCCCAGCTCGGCGACCCGGCGGCCCAGACGCTCGTCGCCTCGATCCTCGAGCAGGGGCTCGGCGTGGCGCGCAATGCCAAGGCGGCGGCCTTCTGGTATGGCCAGGCTGCGGAAAATGGCGATCCTGCAGCCATGTTCAAATATGCCCTGATGTTGATGGAAGGGCGCTACGTCAAGCGCGACCGGAAGAAATCCGAAGAGCTGATGAAGAAGGCCGCCGATCTCGGCAATGCTTCGGCCCAGTTCAACTACGGGCAGACGCTTGTCGCCGACATGCCCGGCGAAAAGGGCCTGAAGGCGGCTATGCCCTATTACGAGAAATCCGCCGAACAGGGCATCGCCGACGCGCAATATGCCCTCTCGCAGATCTATCTCAATGTCAGCGGCATCGAGGAAAGCAAACGCGCCCGGGCGCGCGAGTGGCTGCTGAGAGCCGCGCGGGCCGGCTACGATACGGCGCAGCTCGACATGGCGATCTGGCTGATCGAAGGCATTGCCGGCGACCGCAATCTGGAGGAGGGGTTCGCCTGGATGAAGCGCGCCGCCGACGGCGGCAATGTCGTCGCCCAGAACCGACTCTCGCACCTCTATATCAACGCGATCGGAACAACCCCGGATCCGGTAGAGGCGGCGAAATGGTACGTGCTCTCGCGCCGTGCGGGGCTGAAGGACGATGCACTCGAGGACTTCTATCTCGGCCTCAACGAGACGCAGCAAAAATCCGCGCTCGCGGCCGCAAACAAGTTCCGCTCGTCGTGAACTTCTGCGCCGTGTGGATCGGCATCACCTATTTCGCTTGAACTTCCGGGGTTTTTGTGGTCATGAAGCCCCGATTTTCTCCGCGGCCCCTCATGCACCGCTTGCCCGCGGACGGAGTGACGTCTCACTCGGTTTTTTGACGACAGGTTCGTGAAACTCGGCCGCGCTTCCAAGCGGCGGCCGCTTGCGAACCGTCAGACAGGTTCAATGCTCGGTCGGGAACACTCGGCCGGCTTTCGCTAGAGGATTGCCACATGGCTCGTTCTGCCCTTCTCAATGTCATGGTCCAGGCCGCCTTCAAGGCCGGCAAGTCGCTGGCGCGCGATTTCGGCGAAGTGCAGAACCTGCAGGTTTCGCTGAAGGGCCCAAGCGACTATGTTTCGCAGGCGGACCGCAAGGCAGAGCGTCTCATCCGCGACGAGCTGATGAAGGCGCGCCCGACCTACGGCTTCCTCGGTGAAGAGGGCGAGGAGATCAAGGGAACCGACGGCGCGCACCGCTGGATCGTCGATCCGCTCGACGGCACCACCAATTTCCTGCACGGCATCCCGCATTTCGCCATCTCGATCGCGCTGGAGCGCCAGGGTGAAATCGTCGGCGCGGTCGTCTTCAACCCGGCGACGGACGAGCTCTACACCGCCGAGCGCGGCGGCGGCGCCTTCCTGAACGATCGGCGCTTGCGGGTCGGCGCGCGCAAGGCCCTTTCCGATGCGGTCATCGGCACCGGCACGCCGCATCTTGGCCGCGGCAATCACGGCAAATATCTGATCGAACTCCGCCACGTCATGGGCGAGGTTGCCGGCATCCGCCGCTTCGGCTCCGCCTCACTCGACCTTTCCTATGTCGCCGCCGGCCGCTTCGACGGCTTCTGGGAGCGGGATCTTGCCGCCTGGGACATGGCCGCCGGGGTCCTCCTTATCCGCGAAGCCGGCGGCTGGACGACCGATGCCGACGGCGGCAACAGGCCGCTGGAGGCCGGTTCGATCGTCTGCGGGAACGAATATATCGCCAAGGCGCTACGCGAGGTCATTCAGCGCCCGGTTCCGGCGAAGTAAATCGCGCAGAGCATGATGCCGGCGAGCAGGCGCGAGCGCCATTGCCTCGTGCCGGTCATGCTCGCGATTGCGCAGGATCGCGGGCGATCTGCGACCTCCTGTCGCCTCCATCGCCTTCTCTGCCGGAGGCTTTTGTTTTCCCTTCAATTTGGCGCAAAGTTCCACTAGTCTCCGGGCCATCGGCAGCATCGCTCTTCAAATCGCCATCGATTCAAGAATGGTGCGGCAATTCAAAGTGTTGCGGCCGCTCATTGCCTGCCCCGGCAGGCGCGCGGAATTGCCGCAAAACCGGGAGATTGGCAAACTTATGGCGAAATTGAATCTGTCCGGGTGGCGCGACCAGGAAGGCGCGGAGGAAAACTACAACCCGCACAAGCTTTCGAGCCCCATGCCCTATTTCTGGACGATGGTCCTCTTCCTGATCATCGTCGGGTTCGTCGCCGCGATCCTTTTCCGCCAGGCCCGCGAAGCCTTTGTCGGCAATCCCGGTCTCAACGGGCTGATCCTGGGCGTGCTTCTGATCGGCATCCTGCTGGCCTTCAACCATGTCCTCAGCTTGCGGCCGGAGGTTCGATGGTTCAATTCGTTCCGCGCCGCCGGAAGCGCGGACAAGGTCGGGCGCGATCCCGTCCTGCTCGCGCCGATGCGGGCGCTCATCGGCGGCCGCCAGACGACCGCGATCTCGACCATCGCGCTACGTTCGATCCTCGACTCCATCGCCGCCCGGCTCGATGAATCGCGCGATATCACCCGCTATCTTGCCGGCCTGCTCGTCTTTCTCGGTCTGCTCGGCACCTTCTGGGGCCTGCTCGGCACGATCGGCTCGATCAATACCGTCATCCAGTCGCTGGATGCGGGGTCCGGCAGCACGGAGGATCTCCTGAGCTCGTTGAAGGGCGGTCTCTCTGCGCCGCTCACCGGCATGGGAACGGCCTTCTCCGCGTCGCTGTTCGGCCTTTCCGGATCGCTGATCCTCGGCTTTCTCGATCTCCAGGCCGGTCGCGCGCAGAACCGCTTCTACACCGAGCTCGAGAACTGGCTTTCGTCCGTGACCGACGTTGGCTCCGGCCTTTCGTCGTCGATCGATTCAATCGACGGTGCGCCGGCAGAAGAGCTGCGGCGGCTCACCGACCAACTCACCCGGCTTGCCCATGACGGCGGCGTGAACCAGCGCACCACGGCGGCGATGGCGAGCCTTGCCGAAGGCATCCAGGGCCTCGTAAAGAACATGCGCGGCGAGCAGCAGATGCTGCGCGACTGGATCGAAGCGCAACAGGAGGAGGCGAAATCGATGCGCAAGACGCTCGACCGGCTGACGGCGCGCATCGGGCAGGCCGAGCGGATCACCGTCCAGCCCGACAAGGCTATCACGCAGGCGAAGCTCAGCCGCGTTGAAGAGAGTGGGGGTGACTGACCATGGCGCTCGCCCGAAGAGGCCGCGAACCGCGGACGATCAATTACTGGCCGGGCTTCGTCGATGCGCTCTCGACCCTGCTCATGGCCATCATGTTCCTGCTCAGCGTCTTCGTCACCGCGCAGTTTCTGCTGGGAAGGGAGATCAGCGGCAAGGACGAGGTCTTGAACCGCCTCAACAGCCAGATCAACGAACTCACCCAACTCCTGGCGCTCGAAAAGAGCGGCAAGCAGGACCTCGAGGATTCGCTCGCCAACCTGCAGGCCTCGCTCGCTCAGTCGGAGGGAGAGCGGTCGCGCCTCCAGGCGCTGCTCGACAGGGGCGCCGGCAGCGCGGAGGTGGCCAATGAGAAGATCGGCCGGCTCGGTTCGGAACTAGAGAACGAGCGGCAGATCAGCGCGCGTGCCATGAGCCAGATCGAGCTCCTGAACCAGCAGATCGCGGCGCTGCGCAGCCAGATCGCCGCCATTGAGGGCGCGCTGCAGGCGTCGGAAGCGAAGGACCAGGCATCCCAAGCCAAAATCGCTGATCTCGGCCGCAGGCTGAACGTGGCGCTGGCGCAGCGCGTACAGGAGCTCAACCGCTACCGGTCCGACTTCTTCGGGCGCTTGCGGGAGATCCTCTCGGATCGGGAAAACATCCGCATCGTCGGCGATCGCTTCGTCTTCCAGTCGGAAGTCCTCTTTCCCTCGGGCAGCAGCGACTTGAACGCGGAGGGGCAGGCGGAGATGACGAAGCTCGCGACAGCCCTTCTCGACCTCGCCAGGGAAATCCCGGCGGAGATCAACTGGGTCCTGCGCGTCGACGGCCACACGGACAATGTGCAGTTCTCGCGTTCCGGGCGCTTTGCCGACAACTGGGAGCTATCGTCGGCACGCGCCACATCGGTCGTCAAATTCCTGATCTCGAAAGGCGTTCCGGCCGATCGGCTGGTCGCTGCCGGCTTCGGCGAATATCAGCCGATCGCTCCGGGAGACAGCCCGGAGGCACGCGCGCAGAACCGTCGCATCGAGCTCAAGCTCACGGAGAAATAGCTCAGCTTAGCGCCCCTTGAATTGACCTTGACGTGTGCGTAAGAGTTGCAGCAGGTCGAAGGGCGCAAGGGGAGGGCGGCTTTCATGGATTGCGATGTGCTTGTCATCGGCGCGGGCCTTGCCGGGCTCGTGGCGGCGTCCGAGGCGGCGGCGCGTGGCCGCAAGGTGATCATTCTCGATCAGGAGGGGGAGCAGAATCTCGGCGGCCAGGCCTTTTGGTCGCTCGGCGGTCTCTTCTTCATAGACAGTCCCGAGCAGCGGCGCATGGGCATTCGCGACAGCCATGCGCTGGCGCGCCAGGACTGGATGGGGACGTCGCAATTCGACCGACCGGAGGACCATTGGCCGCGGCTTTGGGCCGAGGCTTATCTCGACTTCGCCGCCGGCGAGAAGCGCCGCTGGCTCCATTCGCTCGGCGTACGCTTGTTCCCGGTCGTCGGCTGGGCGGAGCGCGGCGGCGGGCTCGCCCACGGTCACGGCAATTCCGTTCCCCGATTCCATCTTACCTGGGGCACTGGGCCGGCCGTGCTCGAGCCCTTCATCCGGCTTGCGCGGCAAGGGGAAAGCCGCGGACTTGTCCGCTTCCGGTTTCGCCACCGGGTCGATGAGCTCTTGACGACCGACGGCGTCGTGACGGGCGCACGCGGCGCAGTCCTCAAGACCGATCCGGTTGCCCGCGGCCAGCGCAGCTCGCGCGAGGTCGTAGGGGATTTCGAGATATCTGCCGGTTGTGTGATCGTGAGTTCCGGCGGGATCGGCGGCAATCATGAGCTTGTGCGCCGCAATTGGCCGCGCAAGCGCCTCGGCCAGCCGCCGGCCTCGCTGGTCAGTGGCGTGCCGCATTATGTCGACGGCCGCATGCTGGAGATCGTGGCCGAGGCGCGCGGTTCCGTCATCAACGCCGACCGCATGTGGCACTACACCGAGGGCTTGAAAAATTTCGCTCCGATCTGGCCGGACCACGGCATTCGCATCCTGCCGGGGCCCTCGTCCTTCTCGTGCGATGCCGACGGCAACCGCTTTTCCGCCCCCGCCATGCCCGGCTTCGATACGCTCGCGACCCTGGAAGCGATCCGCCGCAGCGGCCACGACTATAGCTGGTTCATCCTGACACAGGCGATCATCAAGAAGGAGTTCGCGCTTTCGGGGTCGGAACAGAACCCGGATCTGACCGGCAAGAGCATCGCGCTCCTACTGAAGCGGCTTGGCAGAAATCCGCCGGGCCCGGTCCAGGCCTTCATCGAAAAGGGTGAGGACTTCGTCGTCCGTGATCGGCTGGAGGACCTCGTCGAGGGGATGAACAGGCTCACCGGCGAGGGCCGGCTCTCGGCTCAGCACCTCAGAGAGCAGATCGAGGCGCGAGACCGCGAGATCGCCAATCCCTTTTCCAAGGATGCGCAGGTCACCGCCATTCGCGGCGCGCGTGCCTATCGCGGCGACCGGCTGTTCAGGACCGCGAAACCGCATCGGCTGCTCGATCCGAAGGCCGGCCCCTTGATTGCGGTGCGCCTGCACATTCTCACGCGCAAGACGCTCGGAGGACTGCAGACCAATCTCTCCGGCCAGGTGCTCGAACTTTCCGGCGAGCCCGTGCCGGGCCTCTATGCCGCAGGCGAAGTCGCCGGCTTCGGCGGTGGCGGCATGCATGGCTACAACGCGCTCGAGGGAACCTTCCTCGGCGGCTGCATCTTTTCGGGCCGCGCGGCTGGGCGCGCTGCTGCGGATGTTTAGTAGAAGTTTGCCCCTCTCCTGGGAGCAATTCCAGGAAAAGTGTGCAAGGTTTTCCGTCCGGAACTGCGTAGTTGCAAATGGTCTAACCCTCTCCCCGTTCTGACGGGGAGATGGGACTTGGGAGCTTCACGGTCGCCGCGAGTCTCCTTCGCCCCGCTTGCGCGGGGAGAAGGTGGTCGGCAGGCCGGATGAAGGGCGGATTCGGTCCATCCGCCGGAGGGCGCTGATCAATCCATCTGGATGTTGGCGTCGCGGACCACCGGCGTCCATTTCGCAAGCTCGGCCTTGACGTGGGCGCCGAGTTCTTCGGGCGTCGAGCCGACGATCTTCGCGCTGAACTCCTCCATGCGTTTCTGGACCGCCGGATCGGCGAGCGCCTTCTTCGCGGCCTCGTTCAGCCGTGCTATCACCGGTTGCGGCGTATTGGCCGGTGCGAAAAGCGCGTTCCAGGTATAGGTCTCGTAACCGGGAATGCCGGATTCGGCGATGGTGGGGACATCCGGGAACGACGGCGCGCGTTCGGCCGTCGTGACGGCGAGCGCCCTCAGCGTGCCTGCCTTGATGTGTCCGGAGGAGGAGGGCAGATTGTCGAACATGATCGGCACCTGGTTGCCAATCACGTCGTTCAGCGCCGGACCGGAGCCCTTGTAGGGAATGTGCTGCATCTCGACGCCGGCCAACTTCTTAAAGAGCTCGCCGGAGAGGTGCAGCGGCGTTCCATTGCCGGAGGAGGCGTAGCTATACTGGTCGGGCGCCGCCTTCAACAGCGCCAGCAATTCCTGGACATTCTTGGCCGGCAGTTCCGGATTGACCACGAGTACGTTCGGAACGATGACGAGCAGTGAGATCGGCGCGAAATCCTTTTCGGGATCATATGGCTTCGTCTTCAGGATCAGCGGATTGAGCGCATGCGTCGCGACGGTCGCCATGAGGATCGTGTAGCCGTCCGGGTCGGCGCGCGCCACATTCGCTGCGCCGAGATTGCCGCCGGCGCCGGCGACATTCTGTACGATCACCTGCTGGCCTAGGTCCTCGGACATTTTCTGGGCGATGATGCGCGCGACCACGTCGGTCGAGCCACCGGCGGCGAACGGAACGACGAGCGTTATCGTCCGATCTGGAAAGCTCTGCGCCTCCGCCGGCGCGCCAACGGCGAGTGCGGAAAAGGCGGCGAGGCCGAACGCGATGGCGGCGCGGCGGGTCAAGCTTAGAAATGGCATTCAGGATCCTCCCAATTCATCGACATGATACGATACAGCCGAAAGCCGGCCCCTTAAGAATAGGGCCGCGCTCCGGTCGTGCAATGGCGGGTCGGAGATCGGTCGTCGAGACAGACGAAAGTCTACTGCATGTTTCCTTAAATCGGAGCCGATTTAAGGACAAAAACATGCAGCAATTCAAAGTGCTACAGCGTCCTTTGTGCGTCTGAAAAGACGCACGGCGCTGTAAAGCGCGTCACGCAAGAAAGGATTGATGCGGCGCGGCTTATATCGCCCGCATCAGTTCATGTTGGCGACAAACAGCGCTTCGGCGCCGTGATCGAACTGAAGCCGCGCCAGTTTCGCATAGAGGCCGCCCTGGCGGACCAGCGAGGCATGGGTGCCTTCCTCAACGATGCGGCCGTTCTCCATGACGAGGATGCGGTCCGCCTTCAGCACGGTCGCGAGCCGATGCGCGATGACGAGCGTAGTCCGCTCCCGCATCAAGCCGTCGAGGGCCGTCTGCACCAGAGTCTCGCTTTCGGCGTCGAGGGCCGACGTCGCCTCGTCGAGAAGAAGGATCGGAGCGTCTTTCAGGATTGCGCGCGCAATCGCGATGCGCTGCCGCTGACCGCCGGAAAGCGTCACGCCGCGCTCGCCCACAAGCGTGTCGTAGCCGCGATCGAGCTTGGCGATGAATTCATCGACCTGTGCCGCGGCGGCAGCCGCACGCACCGCCTCGCGGCTTGCGTCCGGCGCGCCGAAGGCGATGTTGTCGTGAACGGAGGCAGCGAAGATCGTCACGTCCTGAGGAACGATCGCGATCCGGTCGCGCAGGTCTTTCGGATCGACGGTTCGCACATCCGTTCCGTCGACACGGACGGTACCCTTCGCGGGATCGTAGTGGCGGAGCAGCATGGCAAAGACGGTGCTCTTGCCCGCGCCGGAGGGCCCGACGATCGCCACCGTCTCGCCCCGCTCGACCGCGAAGCTCAGGCCCCTGAGGCTCTTATAATCCGGCCGGGCGGGATAGGCGAAATGAACGTCGGTGAACTCGATCTCGCCCTTTGCCGGCTGGGGCATGGCGACCGGGTGCTCCGGCGCCCGGATCTCAGGCACCTCGGTCAACAGTTCGTTCAGGCGTTCGGCGGCGCCCGCTGCCTGCGAGAGCTCGCCCCAGACCTCCGAGAGCGCGCCGAGACTGCCGGCGGCAAAGACCGAATAGAGCAGGAACTGGCCGAGCGTGCCGGCGGAAAGCGCGCCTGCGAGCACGTCCCGCGCACCGAACCAGAGCACGGCGACGACGCTGCCGAAGACCATGGTGATGGCGAAAGCGGTGAGCACCGAGCGCGCCTTGGTGGCGGCTCGCGCGGCGCGATAGGCCTCCTCGACAGCGGTGCCGAAGCGTCCCTCCGCATTTCCTTCGCCGTTGAAGGCCTGCACCGTGCGGCTGGCTGCGATCGCCTCGCCGGCGTAGGCGGAGGCGGCGGCAAGCGTATCCTGCGCTTCGCGCGAGCGCCGACGTACGGAGCGGCCGAAGGCGACGAGCGGGAAGACGATGAGCGGGATTGCGGCAAGAACCAGGCTCGACAGCTTCGGGCTCGTATAGACCATCATGCCGATCGCGCCGAGACAGAGGATCAGGTTGCGCAACGCCACGGAAGCCGTTGCGCCGACCGCCGACTTGATCTGCGTCGTATCGGCAGTCAGCCGCGAGACGATCTCGCCCGACTGGTTGACGTCGAAGAAGGAAGCGGAAAGCTGCATGACGCGCGCGAAGACATCGCGCCTCAGATCGGCGACGACGCGCTCGCCGAGCGAGATGACGAAGTAGTAGCGGGCGGCGCTGGCGAGCGCGAGCACCACCGCCAGCACCATCAGCATGGAGAAATAGGTGTTGATGAAGCCGAAGTCGGAATTCGAGAAGCCGTGGTCGATCATCCGGCGAACGGCCATCGGCAATGTCAGCGTGGTGACGGCAGCAATGGTCAGCGAGATCACGGCTCCGACGACGAGGCGACGGTAACGCTTGAGGTAAGGCAGCACGGTTGCGAGCGGGCGAATGGACTTGCGCGCTGGCGGTTGCGTTTCTTGTTTCGGCACGTGACCCCCCGATCGCCCGCCACGGAGGCCTTGCGATAAGTCTTCCGAGCGGCACTTGTTATCCCGCAGACCTTCATGTATAGGCACGGCATCGAATTGGGAAGCCGCGGCCAAGAGCGGTCTGCGGCTTCATTTACGTGTTCGGTCCCAAAGTCGCAATGCCTTGCGACAATTGGACCCTGGAACTCTAGGAAGATCGTTATGAAGGCAGACATCCATCCCGACTACCACATGATCAAGGTGGTCATGACCGACGGCACCGAATACGAAACCCGCTCGACCTGGGGCGAGGAAGGTGCGACCATGAACCTGGAAATCGACCCGAAGTCGCATCCCGCATGGACCGGCGGCAATCAGCAGCTCGTCGACCGCGGCGGCCGCGTCTCCAAGTTCAAGAAGCGCTTCGAAGGCCTCGGCCTCTGATACACGCGCTTCATGGCGTTTTCTAAGCCCGGCATTGCCGGGCTTTTTTGTTGCCTGCTACGCCTGCATAACAACGGTTCGCTCGCTGCTTCCGCACTGTGCGCAAAAAAGCCCGGCGCATGGCCGGGCCCGAAGCCTAAAGACACGAGGCGTTGTGATTAGTTCGCCCCGAAGGCGGTCTGCAGCAGCTTGATCTGCGCCTTGACGCCGTTCTGGTTGTCCGGAACGAAGGCCGCGGCCTCCTGGGGCCGATAGATCTCGCGGTCGAGCAGCGCAACTCGGTTCTGCAGGCGCAGCGACCGCTCGATCAGGTCCCGGAACATCTCCGGGAGATCGTTCCAGCCGGGCGCGTTGCGGTCGACATTGAAGCTGTCGAGGCGGACCTTGCTCTTCTCCGACAGCACCTGGTCGCGGCTCATCTCGCCATTGTTGACGGCGCGCTGGAGGAGAAGCCAGGAGGCCATCTGCATCAGCCGCGTGGTCAGCCGCATCGACTCGGCAGCATAGAGGACGGAAGCCATGCGCGGCAGGGCCTTGGAGGCTGCGCGACCGGGACCATCGAGGTAGCTCGCCGTTTCCTCGACCAGGCCCATTCCATCAGCGTAAAGCGCCTTGAACTGCGCCGAAGACGCAGCGTGCCCCGCGAAGCTGACGGTGTTCAATCCTCTTTCGGACATGGCCTGTTTTCCCTGGTTCAACGCATCACGACGGTCAGGTAACGGGCGGCTCTGGGAAAAGTTTCCTGATGCCCCCCTCTTTGCTCGAAGAATGATCCCATACCGCATTCCGCGCAAGGGTATTCTTAAGAAAGGGTTAATCTCCACAATTCTTTGAATTTGCTGTGGCGAAATAAAAAAAGAGCCGCGCGAAGCGGCTCTCAAGGTAAAACAGGGAGAAAATCAGACCCATTCGCCAGTCGGTGAAAATGTCTGAGTCCGGAAGGAACCGGATGATCCGACAATCGCAGAAAATGCTTAATATGCGGTTAAGCCCCCGCCCATTTAAGGGCAGGTAACGTCGTCTTCTGCAGAACATCCTGCTCTGACGCGCAAACGCGGATGCAGCAAAAGATGCTTTGGATTCAGAGTTCTAGAAGCGTCCTCGCGTTCACATGGGCGCGCGCGTGGCTCCGGTCAACGGAAGAGGCCTTCGGCAGCCGAACGGCTCGCGGATTTGCGGGCGCGCTCGGCCTCTAGCCTTGTAATCTCCTCTCTCAGAAGCGCAATGCGTGCGTCCAGCTCGTCTACGGAGAGCAGCGAAAGATCGCTGCCAATCTCGTGGGCGGTCTTCTTCTTCGGTTGGTCGTCGTCAAACAGGCTCATTCGATCTCTCCTCCTCTTGCGGCTCGTCGATGGCATCCTCCCGCGGCTCCTCGAATGGTGCTGCGCGCGGCGAGAGCTGCAGGCTCTCCGGCGTCGTCGCGGTACCGGCATTGATCGGCGAGAAGGTTTCGCGTTCGGCAACGGGCACCGGCGCGCGACGGCGGCTGCGGACGATCGCGTAAGCGGTAATCAGCATATGCGCGCAGGCCGTGATCATGAAGAGGCCATAGGGTCCGGTTGCGCTCATCACCGGACCGCCGATCGTTGGGCCGATGATCGTGCCGATACCGTAGAGCAGCAAGAGCCCGCCCGACACCTTGACGAAATCCTCCGGCGTGGCGAAGTCGTTGGCGTGGGAGACGGCGATCGGGTAGAGCGCGTTGGCGGCGGCGCCGTAGATGGCGATCAGCGCCAGCACGATCCAGACCTGGCCGGGCTCGATGAGGAACAGCAAGAGACCTGCGAGCGCGCCAACCGCGGCGAGCGCAGCCAGGACGTAGCGTCGATCCATGCGGTCCGAGATGCGCCCGGCCGGCAATTGCATAACCGCCCCCGCGAAGATCGCCACGCTCATCATCGCTGCGACGGTGCTGTCGGAAAGTCCAGCCTGTCGACCGAAAACGGCGCCCAGCGTCCCGAAGGCGCCGTTGGCGATGCCGACGAGCAGGATGCCGAGGAAAGAAACCGGGGAGTTCCGGTAGAGGCCGCGGAGATCGAGCCGAACCTGTTTCAGGGGTTGTGGCGAAGCCGCCTTGGACAGGAGCGTCGGCAGCATCGCCACACAATAGAGAATGCCGCAGATCATGAAGAAGAAGGTGGTCGACGTCTCTCCGAAGGGGATCATCATCTGACCGCCGACAACGCCGAAGAGGGTGATGGCGATATAGAGCGAGAAGATCACGCCACGGCTCTCGTTCGTGGCGCGCTCGTTCAGCCAACTTTCGATGATCATCGATGTGCCCGCGGTGGAGAAGCCCGTCAGTGCGCGTAGCACCAGCCACCAAATGGGGTCGATCAGAATGCCCGTCAAAAGCGAAACAATTGCGATCAGGGCGGTGAAGACGCTGAAGGCGCGCACATGGCCGATGCGTTTGACGACGTTGGGTGCGAAGAAACAGCCAAGCACGAAGCCAGCAGCCCAAGATGTGCCGATCAGACCGAGTATGGTTGTCGGATAGCCTTCCGATGTCCCCCGTACGGGCAGGAGCAGGCCTTGCAGACCGTTTCCGAGAAAGAGGAATAGAGTACCAAGCAGGAGCGCGGTGACAGGAAGCAGGTTTTTTCTCATCATCAATCCGAAATCGTTCTGCCCAGGGCCAAGTTAGAGCGGAGGTGCCGCTTTACCAGGCGGAATCCAAGCACCCGGTCATTGCAAATCGGCGGCGAAAACAATAGCCCTCTATGCGACGAAAAGTGACGGCGGTATGACGCCACCAACGCGGGGTGGGAACTTTACGGAAATGAGCAGCAAGATATTGACGGTTCTCCTGCTGCTCGCCATGTGTGTCCAGCTCATCAAGCCACTCGGATATCCGGGCCTGCGGCAGCGCCGAGATTTCTGGAAAATTGCCGTCTTCGCGATCGTCGTGACGATGGTGACGGTGCTCGTCCGACCGTAACAGTCTACTACTGTAGATGGAAGCCGCTTCGCGCCTTCCTCTTTCCGCTCTCGCGTTCCGTCGGGTTCCTTCCGAAACAGCGCACTCTGCGAGGCATGGCTATGTTTGCATCCACGGTGCTGAAGTCTCCGCACGACATGTCGACAGGAAAAGGTTAAATTGCCGTGCTCGGCCACAAGATGAAAATCGAGGGTCTTTTGGAACGCCGCCTCACCGCCATTCTCGCTGCCGATGTCGTGGGTTACAGCCGTCTCATGGGGACGGATGAGGCTGGCACCTTGGCGGCGCTCAAGCGGCATCGCCGCGAGCTCCTGGAGCCGAAGATCGCCGAACACAAGGGACGCATCGTCAAGCTCGCCGGCGACAGCATGCTCGTCGAGTTTTCAAGCGTTGTGAACGCCGTCGCCTGCGCAGCCGCGATCCAGCGCGGCATGCTCGCCCGCAACGAAGGCCTGCCGAGGAGTCGGTACATCGAACTGAGGATCGGCATCCACCTCGGCGACGTGATCGTTGAAGACGGCGACATCTTCGGCGACGGCGTCAACGTGGCCGCGCGGCTCGAAGGGCTCGCCGATCCCTCCGGGATTGCGGTTTCCGCCTCGGTGCGCGATCACGTCGGCTCGAGGCTCGATGTCGGTTTCATCGACAAGGGCGAATACAGTCTGAAGAACATCGCGTCGACCATTCGCGTCTATACGGTATCCCTCGGCGACAACTCGGTCTCGAAACATGCGGAACCGTCTGATGTCAGCGTCGACCGCGGCTACGAATTGTCGATCGCCGTGCTTCCCTTCACCAATATGAGCCAGGATCCGGAACAGGAGTATTTCTCCGACGGCATTACCGAGGACATCATCACCGATCTGTCGAAGATTTCGCGCTTGCATGTCGTCGCCCGCAACACCGTCTTCACTTACAAAGGCAGGGCGGTGAAGGTGAAGCAGGCCGCCCACGAACTCGGCGTTCGCTTCATACTCGAAGGCAGTGTGCGCAAGGTGGGCGAGCGTGTGCGCATCACCGGCCAGCTCATCGACGCCCAAACCGGCGGCCATCTCTGGGCCGACCGCTACGATCGCGATCTGACCGATATCTTCGCGATACAGGACGAGATCACCCATGCGATCGTCGACCAGCTCAAGATAAAGCTCTTACCGGGGGAGAGGAAGGCGATCGAGAGCGATCCGACGACCTCGGTCGAGGCTTATACCTACTATCTCCGGGGCCGGCAGTTCTCGCGTACCTGGACCCGGTCCTACCTGCTGCTTGCGCGCCGGATGTTCCTCAAGGCCGTCGAACTCGACCCGAACTATGCCCGTGCCTATGCCGGCATAGCCGAATGCGAATGCGCGATCAGGGACTGGCACGAAAAGGACTTTCCGCTCGAGAGCATTCTCGAGATGAGTGCGCGAGCGCTGGCCCTCGATCCAAATCTGGCGGAAGCGCATGCCTCACGCGGACTGGCATTGAATCATGAGGGGCAAACGGAGGAGGCCGGCCGCGAATTCCGCCAGGCCTTAGCGCTCGATCCCTCGCTCTATGAGGCGAACTTGTACTATGGTCGCTTCCTGTTTGCGCAGGGGCGGTTCCAGGAGGCGATCGGATTCTTCGAGCGGGCGGCCGAGATCCGGCGGGACGACTATTTTTCGCCGATGCACCTGATGGGTTGCTATTTCTCCCTCGGCATGGACGCCGAGCGCCGGCGCTGGGCGCGGATCGGTATCGAGCGGGCGCAAAGGGCGCTGGAGCGGCATCCCGAGAATGCCAGCCCGGCCCATCGCGGTGCATTGGCGCTTGCGCATTTGGGCGAAGTCGAGCGCGCCAAGGAGTGGGTCGCTCGCGCGTTGGCGATCGACCCGGACGACGTGGTCGCGCAGTACAATGCGGCCTGCGTCTATTCGTTGCTTGGCGAGAGCGAGCGCGCGCTGGATCTGCTCGAGATCGTGTTGCCGCAGAGCTCCAGCTACCACCTCCTATGGTTCAACCAGGACGCCGACCTGGACGCCATTCGCGACCATCCTCGCTTCCGCGCGCTCCTCGACGCGCTCGGAGACGGCAAGTCCGGTACGCGCTGACGCAATCGGCTACTGCATCTTCCTTTAAATCCTAGTCGATTTAAGGGTGAGAATATGCAGCAAATTCAAAGTGCTACAGCGACGTTTGGGCGTCTGGTAAGGCGCGCGCTGTAGGCCGCTCAGAGCTCAATCTCGCCCCGCATGGCAGTCACGCAGTCGCCCGAGATGCTGACTTTGTGGACTGTGCCGTTCGTCTTGCTGACGTTGACGGCAATGAGGCTGCGGCGCCCCATCTCCACGCCCTGCTCGATGACGAGGTCGATTTCCGCGTCGGCCTCGGGAAGCAGCGACACGAGATAGGCACCGAGCGCGGCGGAAGCGCTGCCGGTCGCCGGATCCTCGATGACGTTGTCGAGCGGCGCGAACATGCGCGCCCTGATCTGCCAAGATTGCCCGGGCGTGCGGGCATAGAGAAACAGGCTGAAGCTGTCTTCGGCAAGCGGATAATGGGCATTCGCCCCTTCGAAGGCCGTGACGTTCGGGCGCGCTTTCGAGAGAGTATCGACATCCCTCACCTCTGCGACGGCGAAGGGGAGGCCGACGGAGACGCGCACGGGCGCGTGGGTCTGGTCAGCAAGATCGCCCGGGCGGAGCGAAGCGCAGGCGGCAATCGTCGTCGCATCGATGGCAGGACCGACGGCAAGTGCTTGCGGGGCGACGATCCGCGCACCCGTGACGATGCCATCGTTGCGGTGGAGGGCCACCTCGACCAGGCCGGCTCTTTCCTCAAACCGCAGTGCGTCGCCCAGCTCCCGCCCGAAGACTTCCTTCTGCCGGCCGAGCACGAAGGCGGTGCCGACATTCGGATGACCGGCAAAGGGCACCTCGATTGTCGGCGTGAAGATGCGCACGCGCGCAGTGTTCTCAGGATTTTCAGGCGGCAGTACGAAAGTGACTTCGGAATAACCGAATTCGGTGGCGATCGCCTGCATCTCACGGTCGCTCAATCCCCGCGCGTCGGGAATGACGGCGAGCTGGTTGCCGGCAAAACGCTTGGAGGTGAAGACGTCGACGGTGACGAAGGAGACGGTGTTCATGGGAGCCTCTGGTCAATCGGAGATGGCACAGATTTAGAGGCCCTGCCGGGCCGACCGGAACGGCGAACTTGTCCCCCTGACAATTAAAAGTGTCGGAAAAAATAGAAGGCCCGGCGACATTGCTGCCGCCGGGCCTTCTCTCCTCGCTCCCCTTAACTTCGGGCCGCTCAGGCGGCCTTTTCGAGATCCTTCTTCCAGCTTCCCTTGGCGGCGAGGCTGCACATCTTGGCGCGGTGCGTGAAGGCGCGCTGGCCGGCGGCGACATTTTCCGCCTTGCCCTTCCAGGCGTTGAGCGCCTCCTGCTGCAGGGCGCGGCCATAGGAGAAGGTGAGCTTCCAGGGCAGGTCGTGCGCCGTGTTCATCGCCGAGAGATGAGCGGTGGCTTCCTCCGTCGACTGGCCGCCGGAGAGGAAGGCGATGCCGGGGACGGCTGCCGGGACGGTGCGCTTCAGCACCCTGACGGTGCGCTCCGCGACTTCCTCGACCGAGGCCGTGCGCGCCTTCTTGCCGTCGATCACCATGCTCGGCTTCAGGATCATGCCCTCGAGCTTGACCCGCGCATCGCCGAGCTCCTCGAAGACGGTGCGCAGCACCCATTCGGTGACTTCTTCCGAGCGTTCGATCGAATGATCCCCGGGCGCGCCGTCCATCAGCACTTCCGGCTCGACGATCGGTACGATCTTCGCTTCCTGGCAGAGCGCGGCATAGCGGGCGAGCGCATGGGCGTTGGCCTTGATCGCGCCCCAGGTCGGAAGGGTGCCGGAGATGGCGATGACGCCGCGCCATTTGGCAAAGCGAGCGCCGGCCTCGTAGTACTTGGCGAGACGGGCGGCGAGCCCGTCGAGCCCTTCGGTGATCGTCTCGTTGGGGAAATGGGCCATCGGCTTGGCACCGGTGTCGACCTTGATGCCAGGAATCGAGTCCGACTTGCGGATGATATCGGCGAGCGGCGTCCCGTCGGCCGCCTTCTGGAACAGGGTTTCCTCATAGAGGATGACGCCGGAGATGTATTCGCGCATCGCCTCGTCCGAGCGCAGCAGCATCTCTCGATAGTCGCGGCGCGAAGTCTCGGTGGACTCCAGCCCGATGCTGTCGAAACGCTTCTTGATCGTTGCAGTCGACTCGTCGGCAGCGAGCAGGCCCCGGCCGTTGGCGACCATGGCAACCGCGATATCTTCCAGTCTTTCGCTCATCTTTTTCTCCCTACACACAGCGCCGAAAACCAGCGGAGCAGCGAATGAAACAGCCTGATCCGAGGCGCGAGAAACATCTTGCGCGCCGGAGGAACAAAGGCGCGATAACAGAAGATAATGTGCGGGAAAATGGCAGTAAAACGGGCTAAAACGATTTAAATAATTTTAATCGTTTGAAATGTCAGAATTATTTTTCGCCTCCCGGCCCGGCTCATCGATTTGCCCGGGCCGGGAGGCTGAAGCATTACTTCCGTTGGTGAAGAATATCGACGCCCGGCAGCGGCTTGCCCTCCATCCACTCAAGGAAGGCGCCGCCGGCGGTAGAGATATAGGTGAAATCCTCGGCGACCTCGGCGTGGTTGAGTGCGGCAACAGTATCGCCGCCGCCGGCGACGGAGACGAGCGAACCTGCCCTCGTGCGCGAGGCCGCATGCTTGGCGGCGGCCACCGTCGCCTTGTCGAAGGGCGCGATTTCGAAGGCGCCAAGCGGGCCGTTCCAGACGAGGGTCTCGGCACGCGAGATCCATTCATTGATGGCATCGATCGACTTCGAGCCGACGTCTAGCACCATGGCGTCGGCGGGGATTGCCTTGATGTCGACCACCTCATTGTCGGCGCCCGCCTTGAACTCGCGGGCGACGACGCCATCTTCCGGCAGCACGATCGCGCATCCGGCGGTCGACGCCGCAGCGAGGATCGACTTGGCGGTTTCCGCAAGCTCATGCTCGCAGAGCGACTTGCCGACATTAATTCCTTGTGCCGCAAGGAAGGTGTTGGCCATGCCGCCGCCGATGACGAGGGCGTCGACCTTCTTCACGAGGTTCTGCAGCAGGTCGATCTTGGTCGAGACCTTCGCACCGCCGACGATCGCGACGACCGGACGCTTCGGATTGCCGAGACCCTTTTCCAGCGCCTCGAGCTCCGCCTGCATGGTGCGGCCGGCATAGGCGGGGAGGTGATGTGCCAGGCCCTCGGTCGATGCATGGGCGCGATGGCCGGCCGAGAAGGCGTCATTGACGTAAATGTCGCCATTGGCGGCGAGCGCCGTGACGAAGGCCGGATCGTTCTTCTCCTCGCCCTTGTGGAAGCGGGTATTTTCGAGCAAGAGGACATCGCCGTCGTTGAGCTCGGCGATCGCATTGGCGGCCTTGTCGCCGATGCAGTCGGCCGCGAAGTGGACCCGCTGGTCGAGGATTTCCTCGACGGCCGGCGCGATCGCCATCAGAGACATGTCGGCGACCGGTTCACCCTTGGGGCGGCCAAAATGAGCGAGCAGGATGACCTTGGCACCCTTTTCGGAGAGCTCGCGGATGGTCGGCGCCACACGCTCGATGCGCGTAGTGTCGGTCACCTGACCGTCCTTGACCGGCACGTTGAGGTCGACGCGCACGAGCACGCGCTTTCCGGCGATGTCGGTCAGATCGTCGAGAGTCTTGAAAGTCATCACATAGTCTCCGGTGATAGTCTCTGGAAGAGAGTAGGGTAGTCGATGACAAGGCCGTCCGCGTCCACCGGCAGGTCGGCCGTGAAGCTCCGGTCTTCCGCCTCGTAGCGGTAGAGCTTGCCGTCCACGAGGCAGGTGTAATGCTGACCGTCGACCGTTGGCTCGAAACTGTCGAACGGCACATAGAGCATCTTAAGCTTGGCGGTTCCGGATTGCCGGACGAGGCCAAGGCGGCGGATCGGCAGCGCATTGGTGAAGGGCGTGCCGGCGAGATCTATGTCGACGCAGCCGTCAAATTCCGGCAGGGCCGTTCCGTCGCTTTTGCGCCAGTGGCCGTGCCCGTCGGACAGGAGGTGAAGCCTCTGTCCCGCGGTTGTTTCTATGAGAAAGGAAAAGACGCGCCAGCCGGCGTCGCAGTCGATGCGGTAGCGGACGCCATAGGCCAGGCCGCCACGCTCCCCGATAAGAACGCTTTCGGCGCGGATGGCCGCGCCGACGGGTGTGTCCGACGGTCGGACCGTCAGATGTTCGAGCCCTTCCCCTTCGAGCGGGCGCCAGCGCACCGTCGTTGAGGAAAGGGCCCGAAACATCGGTCTTAGAGGAGCTTGCCGAGGGCGACCGCCGTGTCCGCCATGCGGTTCGAGAAGCCCCACTCGTTGTCGTACCAGGACAGGATCGACACGAACTTGCCTTCCATCACCTTGGTCTGGTCCATGTGGAAGACCGAGGAATGCGGGTCATGGTTGAAGTCGACCGAGACGTTCGGCTGCAGCGTATAGCCGAGAACGCCCTTGAGCGGACCATCGGCGGCTGCCTTGATGGCGGCGTTGATCTCTTCCTTGGTGGTCTCGCGCTTGGCGACGAACTTCAGGTCGACGACCGAGACGTTCGGGGTCGGCACGCGCACGGAGATACCGTCGAGCTTGCCCTTGAGTTCCGGCAGCACGAGGCCGACCGCCTTGGCAGCGCCTGTCGAAGTCGGAATCATCGACAGCGCCGCGGCGCGCGCGCGGTAGAGGTCCTTGTGCATCTGGTCGAGCGACGGCTGGTCGTTGGTGTAGGAGTGAATCGTCGTCATCATGCCATGGTCAATGCCGATGGCGTCGTGCAGCACCTTGGCGACCGGCACCAGGCAGTTGGTCGTGCAGGATGCGTTGGAGATGACGAGGTGGTCCTTCGTCAGCTTGTCGTGGTTGACGCCGTAGACGACGGTCAGATCGGCGCCGTCCGCCGGTGCCGAGACGATGACGCGCTTGGCGCCGGCTTCCAGGTGGGCGGCCGCCTTGTCGCGAGCGGTGAAGATGCCCGTGCATTCCATCGCGATGTCGACGCCGAGTTCCTTGTGCGGCAGCTCGGCCGGGTTGCGGATCGCGGTCACCTTGATCGGCTTGCCATTGTTGATGACGATCGCGTCGCCGTCGACCTGCACGTCGGCCGGGAAGCGGCCGTGAATCGAATCGAAGCGCAGCAGGTGCGCATTGGTCTCGACCGGACCAAGATCGTTGATCGCGACGACTTCGATGTCCGTGCGGCCGGATTCGACGATGGCGCGGAGCACGTTGCGGCCGATGCGGCCGAAACCGTTGATGGCGACTTTCACTGTCATTTCGGGTCTCTCCCTGTCAGAACGGGTGGTCGGAAAGGAGGGCGTTCCGAGGACGCCCTCCGGCTTGATCAGGACAGTTTGGCTTCCGCGGCGGCCACGACCGCTTCCGGCGTAATGCCGAAATGCTTGTAAAGATCCTTATAGGGACCGGAAGCGCCGAAGCTCGACATGCCGATGAAGGTGCCATCGCTGCCGATGAAATGATCCCAGCCCTGGCGGACGCCGGCTTCCACGGCGATCTTGACCGGCGAGTCGCCGATGATCGCCTGCTGGTAATCCTCGCTCTGCTCGGCGAAGAGCTCGAAGCAGGGCACCGAGACAACGCGCGTCGAGATTCCCTTGGCGGTCAGCGTCTGGCAGGCCTTGACGGCGATTTCGACCTCAGAGCCGGTCGCGAAGATCGTCACCTGTGCGTCGCTTGCCGAGATCAGGTCGTAGGCGCCGCGGGCGCAGAGGTTCTGTTCCTCATATTCTGTGCGCACCGCCATCAGGTTCTGGCGGGTGAGCGCGATGCCGGAGGGGCGCTTGCGGTTCTCGAGGGCAAGCTGCCAGCATTCCGCGGTCTCCGTCGCGTCCGCCGGGCGGAACATCAGGAGGTTCGGGATGGCACGCAGCGCAGCCATGTGTTCGACCGGCTGGTGGGTCGGGCCGTCTTCGCCGAGGCCGATGGAATCGTGGGTCAAAACGTGGATGACGCGGATGCCCATCAGCGCGGCAAGCCGGATCGATGGACGGCAATAGTCCGAGAAGATCAAGAAGCCGCCGGAATAGGGAATGAGGCCGCCATGCAGCGCCATCCCGTTCATAGCGGCCGCCATGCCGTGTTCACGCACGCCGTAGTGAATATAGCGGCCGGAGAAATCGTCCGGGGTGATCGAATGGGTCTGGCTGGTCTTGGTGTTGTTTGAGCCGGTCAGGTCGGCAGAGCCGCCGATCGTTTCGGCGAGCACGCCGTTGATGACTTCGAGCGCGTCCTCGGAGGCCTTGCGGGTCGCCGGCGAAGGCTTGGTCTCGGCGAGCTTCTGCTTATAGGCGCTGATCGCCGAGCCGAGGCTGCCTTCGAGATCGCCTGCGAAGCGGCGGATGAACTGGGCCTTCTTCTCCGCCTCGGTGGCTTCGAGCCGCTCCTCCCATTCCTTGCGCGCCTTGACGGAGCGAAGGCCGGCGAGGCGCCATGCGTCGAGCACGTCGGAGGGGACGGCGAAGGCTTCTGCTTCCCAGCCGAGCGCGTTGCGGGTGGCGGCGATTTCCTCGGCGCCGAGCGGCGAGCCGTGAACCTTGTGCGTGCCCGCCTTGTTCGGCGCGCCGAAGCCGATCACGGTCTTGCAGGCGATCATGGTCGGCTTGTCGGATTTCTGGGCCTCCTCGATCGCGGCGGCGATCGCGTCGGGATCATGGCCGTCCACGGCGATCGTGTGCCACTTGCAGGCGCGGAAGCGGGCGTGCTGGTCGGTCGAGTCGGCAATCGAGATCGGGCCGTCGATCGAGATGTTGTTGTCGTCCCAGAAGACGATGAGCTTGTTGAGTTTCAAATGGCCGGCAAGCGCGATCGCCTCCTGGCTGATGCCCTCCATCAGGCAGCCGTCGCCGGCGATCACGTAGGTGTAGTGTTCCATCAGCTCGGCTCCGAACTCCTCGCGGAGCTTGCGCTCGGCGATCGCCATGCCGACGGCGTTGGCGATGCCCTGGCCGAGCGGGCCGGTGGTCGTCTCGATGCCGGCGGCGTGGCCATATTCCGGATGGCCGGCGGTGCGCGAGCCGAGCTGGCGGAAGTTCTTGATCTCGTCGACGGTGATGTCGTCGTAGCCGGTGAGATAGAGCAGTGAATAAAGCAGCATCGAGCCGTGGCCGGCCGACAGAACGAAACGGTCGCGGTTCGGCCAGGTGGGGTTCTTGGGGTCGAAGCTCAGGTAGCGCGTGAAGAGAACGGTGGCGATGTCGGCGGCACCCATCGGGAGGCCAGGGTGTCCGGAATTTGCTTTCTCGACGGCGTCCATGGAGAGGAAACGGATTGCATTTGCCATCCGGTCGTGTTTTTCGCGAGAGATCATGACTGTTCCGTTTGCGTTCGGTGGTCAGGGGACGGTCTCTATCCTCCAAAGACCGTATGAGAAGCGGCAGACACATAGCAGGTGCACGGGCTGAGTCAATAAATACGGGCCCTCCGCGACCAAATGCGGCGCCTCTCCCGGAGGCCTAAAAAACGGCGAGATCGCATCGCGCGGGAGATCGTCCGCGGACGGAATCGACGATCCACAGCTTCCGCTCGCCATTGTCGCGCTTGGCATTGTTGAGCCTTGCGTAATAGGTTTAAAAAGAAAAGGGCCGAAGCGGCGAATTTCCGGCGATTCGGCCTTTGGAGCGAGGCGCGTTCAGGCAAGGCGCAAGGGCTCCGGCACTTTGTTTTAGGGCAGAGCGAAGCTGCTTCCCTAGAGAGGTATCGGAAGACATGCCGGCAAAGACGGTCAAAGCGGCGATCGAGGAGTTGCGCAGCGCGGTTCAGTCACTTGAAATCGCGATCGACGGCCGCTTCGACAAGGAAAAGGACGTGAGTGAGTTCGAAGGCGAGGTGCGGCGGGTCAATGAGGACCGGTCGCGGCTGGCACAGGAACTCGACCAGTCCCAGTTCCGCGCCAACCGGCTGGAAGAGGTCAATCGCGAGGTGTCCCGCCGTCTGGTGACGGCGATGGAGACCATTCGGGCGGTTCTGGATCGCTGAGGGTTCTAAAAGCATGGCGCAGGTGACGGTGACGATCGACGGCAAGGCCTACCGGATGGCCTGCGAAGAAGGGCAGGAAGACCACCTCAGCGACCTCGCCGCGCGGTTCGATCAATATGTCGGCCATCTCAAGGCTCAGTTCGGTGAAATCGGCGACCTCAGGCTGACGGTGATGGCGGGCATCATGGTCATGGACGAGTTAAGCGAGATCGATCGGCGGCTGAAGAGCCTCGAAACCGAGGTCGATAATTTGAAGAGAGGCCGCGACACCGCGCTTTCCGATCAGGCGCGAAGCGAAGAGGCGCTCGCCTCGGCGCTTGCCGAGGTAACGGCGCAGATCCACGGCATTACCGCCAAGCTGAACGGCCGTCCAGCCGCGCCCTCGAACTGAAGCTTCGGCCAGGCCCGGCAGCGAAATCGAAAATTCGAGCGGTTGCGCCCGGTCGCGCTCTGGCGAAAAGCTTCGGGACGTCCTATATCTGCGACGCGGTCTGCGCTTCCCGACAGGAACCACAATCCCCGGGGCCATACACGATCTCAAGGGAGCTGTCCCTGGCCGAACTCGTGGGTTCGGACATACGGCGCCCACCTACCTAGTAGGCGCCCGGGATCGTAAACAATCCATCGGTCGTGTGGATCGCACTCCTTTCTTTTTGTGGGAAAAGACCCCTCCCCAACCCCTCCCCACAGGTGGGAGGGGCAAGCGCCCGTTGCGACCACCTGGCATTTTCGACAGCCGCATCAAGCGCGAACGTAGCGGAGGGCGGTGACGGTTGCGGCCAGGATAGCCCCTCCCACCTGTGGGGAGGGGTTGGGGAGGGGCGATCTTGCTACGGTGTTCGCGCTCGCTCTCTCACCCTGCTCCAAAGGCGCGGCGGATGGCGTCGGCCATCGCGTCGACTGTCGCCGATCGCTCCTCCCGCCTCGTGCGCAGCACGACGTTCGACATGTCGATGATGCCGAAGCCGTCCTCTTCGGTGAGTTCGCGGCAGCCGGGCGGTATGGCGCTGCGCGATAGCGGAGCGATGGCTAGGCCCGAAACGACGGCGGCGATCAGGCCGCTGCTCGTGCGGCTGACATAGGCGACACGGCTTTCCATGCGACGTTTCTTCAGGCTCCGCATGGCGAGGTCATCGCACCAACCCCCTTCGTAGTAGGTGTAGGTGGCGACCGGTACCGGTCGCCGCTCGTGCGTGCCGTGCTGGTCGGAAGTGGCCCAGACGGTGGGGTCCACCATCAGGACCTCGTTCCTCGTTCGGCCGCCCGGCTCGAACACGACCGCGATGTCAATTTCGCCGGCTTCGAGCGACGCCAGATTGGACATCGAATGTCCCTGCTGCACCGTCACCTCGACGTTCGGGTGAATTGCTGCGAATGAGCCGAGCGCTTTTGGCAGAGTGGAGTTTACGTATTCCTCCGGTATTCCGATCCGAACCGTGCCGGCCAATGCAGGCAGGCGCATGGCCGCGGCCGTGTCATCGAGTAGGGCGACGATGCGCCGGGCGTTATCGACGAGGCGCCGGCCTTGTGCCGTCAGAACCACGCCGCGCGAATGGCGCTCGAAAAGCGGCAAGCCGATGAGATCCTCGAGTTTCCTGACCTGCATGCTGACGGCCGATTGCGTGCGCCGTACCGTGTCGGCAGCCCGCGTGAGATTGCCGGTGTCGGCAACTGCCAGAAAGGTTCTGAGCAGGTCGCTGTCGAGTGGGAGTGACATCGGTCAGCCATAAGGAAATCTGATAATAGCCATGTTTGCAATTCGTTTGTCGCATGTCAACGGAAGGCGGAAGATCGACGGTGTCGCGTCCTTGTCGAGGTTTCCGCCATGCCTGTTCTGGTCGCCCCCGCACCTCCGATAGCCGAACGATCCTCACTGCCTGCGACCACGCTTGCGCATTGGCGGCTGTGGCTTGCCACCTACGCGCAATGGAAAATCGTCCGTCGCCGCGGCGATCCGCGCTTGCTCGCGGATGCCGGCCTCACGCATCCGCATTGCCTTGCGCGCGAAGAATGCCGGCGCCGGAGCGAAGCGGTCCGGCATTTTTATTGGATGCTATGAAATCAGCTCAAGCCGGCAGCGCGGAAGACCGTTTCGGTGAGCTCCTTTGCCCCAAGCTTGCGCATCACCTCCGCCAATATTCGTCTAATTCTTTGAAACCATGAACGTATTTGCATGTACGCGGCCGCCTGCGACGTGGAGCTGCGACGGCTAATGAACGCAGCGCTGACGCAGTGCCGATTTGGCGGCGATGCAAAAGACTTGTCGCGAAAGGTTGCAAAAGCGGCGGCGACATGGTTCCAGCTAACGGGTTTCTTGCGTATGGCATGGCGGAAAGGCGGCGTCGTTGCGGCAGCGCCGGTCTGCCGGGAAGGGCGTTTGGATGTCACCGAAGGATTTGAAGGCAGCGTTGAGGAAGGAACGTCTGGCGCTTCGCGACGCGATACCGGCGGAAGCACGGATCGAGGCAAGCCTCGCCATGGCCGATCATGCGGCCGACATCATCGCGCTCGATCCCGGCCACCTCGTTTCGGGCTTCTGGCCGATCCGATCCGAGGCGGATATCCGGCCCCTGATGGTGCGTCTCAGGGATCGTGGAGCCCGGCTCTGCCTGCCGGTGATCATGGACAAGAGAACGATCGTGTTCCGCGAATTGGTCGACGGCATTGCCGTGGTCGAAACGGGCTTCGGAACGACCGGTCCAGGTCCCGAGGCGCCGGAGGTCGACCCCGACATCATGCTCGTGCCGCTCTCGGCCTTCGATGCGGCCGGGCACCGCATCGGCTACGGCGCCGGCTATTACGACCGGGCGATCGACCGGCTGCGCAGCAAAGGCCACATGCCGCGTCTGATCGGGATTGCATTCGACTGCCAGGAAGTGGCATCAGTGCCGGCCGAACCGCATGACGTGGCGCTGGACGCGGTATTGACGGAGAGCGGTTTTCGGCATTTTTGAGCAGGATGAGTTAGAGCATAATGAATTGTGCGGTCCGCCCGCATCGCGCTCTAACCCAACTGGAATTGATCACGCCGACCTCGGATCGATTTGACCGAAGTCATCATGATCCAATCGGGATTGAGCAGCATGCGACTTATGTTTCTGGGAGATATGGTTGGCAGGACGGGCCGCATGGCGGTCTGGGAGCGCCTCCCGGGACTGGTCAGCGACTTGAAGCTCGATTTCGTCATCGTCAACGGCGAGAACGCCGCCGGCGGTTTCGGTATCACCGAGGACATATTTCTGGAGACGATCAGCGCGGGCGCCGACGTGGTGACGACCGGCAACCATGTCTGGGACCAGAAGGAGGCCGTGACCTTCTGCGAGCGCCACGATCAGTTCCTGCGCCCGGCAAACTATCCGGCCGGAACACCGGGCCGGGGATCGAACCTCTATTTCGCCCGCAACGGCGCCCGCGTGCTGGTCGCGAACGTCATGGGCCGGGTCTTCATGCACCCGGAACTCGACGATCCTTTCAAATGCGCCGAGGCGATCCTCGAGGCCTGCCCGCTCGGCGAGCAGGCGGATGCCATCGTGTTCGACTTCCACGCCGAGGCAACGAGCGAGAAGCAATGCTTCGGCCATTTCGTCGACGGCCGCGCCAGCTTCGTTGTCGGCACGCACACGCATGTGCCGACCGCCGATCATCAGATATTGAGCGGCGGCACCGCCTATATCAGCGATGCCGGCATGTGCGGCGACTACGATTCCTCGCTTGGCATGGAGAAGGAGGAGCCGCTCAATCGCTTCATCTCGAAAATGCCCAAGGGCCGTTTCGAGGCGGCCTCGGGCCCGGCCACGATCTGCGGCGTGGGCGTCGAGATTTCCGATCGGACCGGGCTTGCGGAGAAGATCGCACCGCTGCGGCTCGGCCCCCGTCTTGCCGAGACGCTTCCGCAATTCTGGGTCTGATCGCCGCCTACCCCTGCGGCCGTGCCTTTGCTCGACCCACGTTAAAGCGGCGCGACATATCGCTTTTGCACGATTGTCTTTTTTCAAGTTTCATGGGTGACAGTTCTCCCAAATGGTGGCAGGTTAGCTCGCAAAATGAGAGCCGCATGACGTGCGGCCGCTGTCGCAAGTTCTCATGACGTAGTGCCACCGGGGCCCGAGTGCTCTGGACGAAAATGTCGCCGCGGCAACTATAAGGTCCCATCCACGTGCCGGGCGATCTTGATATCAGGTGCCTGGAGAGCGTGTATGTTGCGAAAGTGGTGTCTGCCGGCTATCGCCGCCATTTCCATTTCTTTTTTCATGTCGATGCCCGCCGGCGCGCAGGACGCGCAACTGCCGACGGTGACCGTCGCCAAACCGGTTGTGCGCGACGTCATCGATGCCGACGAGTTCATCGGCCGCTTCGAGGCGGTCGACGAGGTTTCGATACGCTCACGCGTCGGCGGCTATCTCGATCAGGTCTTCTTCACCGATGGTGCGATGGTGAAGAAGGGCGACAAGCTCTTCGTCATCGACCAGCGGCCGTTCCGCACCGCTCTCTCCCAGGCGGAAGCCTCGCTTGAGGCAGCGCGGTCGACACTCGATTTCGCCGAGACGACGTTCAAGCGAACGGAGTCGCTCGCCGGAAGCGGTACGCTTTCGGTATCTAGGCTCGACGACGATCGCCGGGCGCTGCTCGCGGCGCAGGCGAACGTGCGCGGCGCGGAAGCGGCCGTCGAGCGGGCCAAGCTCGATCTCGAATATACGACCATCACTGCGCCGCTCAGCGGCCGCGTCGACCGGCGGCTGATCTCGCCGGGCAATCTCGTCCAGGCGGATCAGACGGTCCTGACGACGATCGTCTCGCTTGATCCGATCGACTTCTATTTCGACGTCGACGAGCGCCGCCTGCTTTCCTATGCTCGAACCGCGCGCGAGCGCGGCAGTGCCTTGCAGGAGGGCGCGGGATCGCTCTCGGTGCTTGTCACGATCGCAGACGCCACCGAACGGCCCTTCGAAGGCAAGCTAGATTTCGCGGAAAACCGTGTGGACAACCAGACGGGCACGATGCGGGTGCGCGCCCGCTTCGCGAACCCCAATTTCATCTTGCAGCCCGGCCTCTTCGGGCGGGTGGAGGTCGAGGGCTCGAACACCTATCGGGCGGTCCTCGTCCCAGACGAGGCGATCGCTGCCGACCAGAACGAGCGCATCGTCTATGCGGTCGGCGAGGACGGCAGCGTAATGACCAAGCCCGTGCGGCTCGGACCGCGGCTCCACGGTTATCGCGTCATCCGCAGCGGGTTGACAGGCGACGAGACGATAATCGTCAACGGCCTCGTGCGGGTCAGGCCCGGTGTCAAGGTCAAGCCCGAGCTCGTCGTGCTGCCGCAGGAAGCGGCGCAAGCGGCGGAGAACGCCCAATGAGATTCGCGCATTTCTTCGTCGATCGGCCGATTTTCGCGTCGGTACTTTCGATCGTGCTGCTGATCGTCGGCGGCATCGCCTACTTCCAGCTTCCGGTGGCGCAATATCCGGAAATCGCGCCGCCCACCATCGTCGTGCGCGCCTCCTATCCGGGCGCGGATGCCGAGACGATCGCCAATACCGTCGCCACCCCGCTCGAGCAGGAGATCAACGGCGTCGAGAACATGCTGTACATGTCGTCCTATTCGACGGCCGACGGCTCGATGGCGCTGACAATCACCTTCAAGCTCGGCACGAACCTCGACCAGGCGCAGGTCCTAGTGCAGAATCGCGTCTCGGTCGCCGAGCCGCGGCTGCCGGAGGAAGTCCGGCGCATCGGCGTCACGACGACGAAGAGTTCGCCGGACCTGATGATGGTCGTCCATCTGCTGTCGCCAAACGATCGCTACGACCAGCTCTATGTCTCCAACTACGCCCGCACGCGCATCCGCGACATTCTTGTCCGGCTCGACGGCGTCGGCGACGTCACGCTGTTCGGCGAGCGCGAATACGCCTTGCGCGTCTGGCTCGACCCACAGAAACTCTCTGCCTACGGCATGACCGCAGGCGACGTCGTCGACGCGCTGCGCGAACAGAACGTCCAGGTTTCGGGAGGCTCCATCGGTGGCCCGCCGATGTCCGGCGACGAAGCCTTCCAATACACGGTGAGGACCGACGGCCGGTTCAGCGACGCCCGGCAGTTCCGCTACGTGATCGTAAAGGCTACCGAAGACGGCAGGCTGGTGCAGTTGCAGGATGTCGCTCGCGTCGAGCTCGGCGCCCGCGAATACGTCACCAACAGCTACCTGAACGGCAGCCCGGCGGTCGCGCTCGGTATCTTCTCCCGTCCCGGCACCAACGCGCTTGCGGCGGCCGAGGCGATCCAGGCGACGATGGCGGACCTTTCAAGGGATTTCCCCGAGGGACTCGAACACAGGATCATTTACAACCCCACCGAATTCATCTCGGAATCGATCAACGAGGTCTACAAGACGATCGGCGAGGCCGCGATCCTCGTCGCCCTCGTCGTGATCGTCTTCCTGCAGTCCTGGCGTACGGCGATCATTCCGATCGTCGCCATTCCCGTTTCTCTCGTCGGCACCTTCGCGCTGCTCTATGCCTTCGGCTTTTCGCTGAACATGCTGACGCTCTTCGGCCTGGTGCTGGCGATCGGCATCGTTGTTGATGACGCGATCGTCGTCGTCGAGAATGTCGAGCGCAACCTGGAGCGTGGCATGACGCCTAAAGAGGCGGCGCATGTGACGATGGACGAGGTGGGCGCGGCGGTCGTAGCGATTTCCCTCGTTCTGACCGCCGTCTTCGTGCCGACTGCCTTCATTCCGGGAATCGCCGGCCAGTTCTACCTGCAGTTCGCCGTAACGATCGCGGTGGCGACAGTGATCTCCGCGATCAACTCGCTGACGCTCTCGCCGGCGCTTGCGGCCGTTCTCCTGCGCCCGCACGACAATCACGAGCATGAGAGCCGCAATCCGCTGACGCGGCTCGGTCGCGGCTTCGCCAATGGCTTCAACCGTGGCTTCGACCGCATGGCCGATGGTTACGCATGGGCGGTGCGCCACCTCGTCACGACGACAATGGCGATCGTTGCGTCTCTCGTCGTCTTCGTCGCCCTGCTCGGGGCCACTGCCTATATGGCGCAGATCGTGCCCCGGGGCTTCATACCGCAGATGGACCAGGGCTACGCCATCGTCGTCATCCAGCTCCCGGAAGGTTCCTCGCTCGCGCGGACGGACGCGGTCGTGCGGCGGGCGTCCGAGATGGTTCGGGAGGTGCCGGGTGTCCGGGATGCGGTCGCCTTCGCGGGCTTCAGTGGCGCCACCTTCACCAATGCGTCCAACGCCGGCGTCATCTTCACGCCCTTCGACAGTTTCGAGGAGCGGCTCAAGAACAATCAGAGCGCCACGCAGATCGTCGGTCAGATATTCGGTGCGATGCAGAGCATCCAGGAAGCCTTCATCATCGCCGTGCCGCCGCCCTCCGTTCGCGGCATAGGCAATGCGGGCGGCTTCAAGATGCAGATCATGGACCGCCAGAGCGCCGACATGCGGCGCGTCCTCGGGCTCGCCTTCCAGATGATGGGTGCGGCCAACCAAACCGAGGGGCTCACGGGCGTATTCACCACCTTCTCGGCGTCGAGCCCGCAATTCTTCCTGGCGATCGACCGCGACAAGGCGCGGGCGCTGAACGTGCCGATCCCGAACATTTTCGAGACGCTCTCGATCAATCTCGGAACGTCTTACGTCAACGACTTCAACGCGTTCGGCCGCGTCTACCAGGTGCGTGCCCAGGCCGACCAACAGTACCGCGTTGAACGGGACGACATCCTCGCGCTGAAAGTGCGTTCCGCCTCCGGGGCGCTGGTGCCGCTCGGAACGCTTGTCGAGATCCGCGATACGAGCGGCCCGGCGCTTGTCCAGCGCTACAACATGTACGTCTCCGTACCCCTGCAGGGGAATCCGGCGCCCGGTGTCTCGACCGGCACGGCGCTCGACAAGATGGAGGCGCTGGCCGGCCAGATCCTGCCGCAGGGCACGACCTTCGAATGGACGGAACTCGCCTTGCAGGAGCGCCAGACCGGCAACACCGCCGTCTTCATTTTCGCGCTGTCGGTGATCTTCGTGTTCCTGGCGCTGGCCGCGCAATATGAAAGCTGGGTGCTGCCGCTGGCGATCATCCTGATCGTCCCGCTTGCGGTTCTCGCAGCTCTGCTCGGCGTCTCGCTTCGCGGCTTCGACAACAACGTGCTGACGCAGATCGGGCTCATCGTGCTGATCGGCCTTGCCGCCAAGAACGCGATCCTGATCGTCGAATTTGCCCGCCAGGGCGAAGAAGAAGGCAAGACGCCGGTCGAAGCGGCGATTGAAGCGAGCCGTCTCAGGCTTCGCCCGATCCTGATGACCGCCTTCGCCTTCATCCTCGGCGTCGTGCCGCTGGTGATCGCGACGGGACCCGGCGCCGAAATGCGCCAGTCGCTCGGCACCGCCGTCTTCTCCGGCATGCTCGGCGTCACGTTCCTCGGCCTGTTCCTGACGCCGGTCTTCTACGTCGCGCTGCGGTCGCTGCGCCGGAAGCGGGCCCCGGCGGCCGAGCCGGCGGCTGCGGCGGGAGAGTGACGCCGGACGGATTTGCGCTTGCAATGACGCGATTGTGAGCGGCTGTCAGCCGTTTGGCGCTGGACGGGATCACCAGCTTGAATGATCCTGCCTGCCGCTCGATCACGATGATTTCGGCCTCCAATCGATCCGAAATCATTGTGATCGTTTCTCATGAATTTGAGATGCGGGATGCGGGCGGAGGACCGCTTACACTTTACCTCATCCCGCGCCCGATAGCGTGTGAGAGGTGAAGGATGCTGCTGCGATACCTTGCCTACACCCTGGCCTTAATCTGGCTGATCCATGCGTTCTGGCCGGAACCGGTGCATGCCCAACAGCAACCAGCCCCAGTCAGCCAATGCCAGACGATTGCCGAAGCCATGCCGGCGGCGACCTTCGTCGGTTTCGCGGCGCCACCTGCGGCCACGCCCGCTGCGGCGGCAGCAGGAGAAGAGGTGAGCATCACCTTTCTCGGCCACTCGACGTTCCTGATCGAAACGCCCGGCGGCGTCTCGATCGCCACCGATTACAACGGCTGGTTTCGGACCGCAGCGCCGCCGACCGTGGTGACGATGAACAAGGCCCATTCCAGTCACTATACCCTGGCGCCGGACCCGGCGATCCGTCATGTGCTGCATGGCTGGGGCGAGGACGGCGAGCCGGCCCGCCATGACCTCGTCGTCGGCGACACCTATATCCGTAACGTGACGACGGATATCCGTTCCGGCTTCGACGGTATGGAGCCCAACGGCAATTCAATCTTCATCTTCGAGGTTGCCGGGCTCTGCATTGGCCATCTCGGTCATCTGCACTACGAACTCGACGACAGCCACTATCGCCAAATCGGGCGACTCGATGTGCTGATGGTGCCGGTCGACGGTGGCTTGACCATGGGTGCCGAGAGCATGAGCCGCGTCGTCTCCCGGCTGCGCGCCGCGCTGATCCTGCCGATGCACCGGCCGTTGACCAACGCCTTTCTAGCCATGTTCGGCGACGACTTCGACAAGAGCTTTGCCACCGGACCGACGGTCAAGGTCTCTCTGCGCTCGCTGCCGAGCAAGCCGCTGATCTACGTTCTCCAGGGCGTGTGAAGGCCGCCTTTTCGTTTTTCGAAAAGAAAAGGCTCTGCTGGACGGACAGCGGCAATGAAACTATAAGGCGCCCCATCCCAATAAATTCAATGCATGCAGAGGGCGCCATGGCTGGCCATTCACAGTTCAAGAACATCATGCACCGCAAGGGCCGTCAGGATGCGGTGCGCTCCAAAATGTTTTCCAAGCTCGCGCGCGAAATCACCGTTGCCGCAAAGACTGGCCTGCCCGACCCGACCATGAACCCGCGCCTGCGCCTGGCGATCCAGAACGCCAAGGCGCAATCCATGCCGAAGGACAATATCGAACGCGCGATCAAGAAGGCTTCCGGTGGTGACGCGGAGAACTACGAGGAAGTCCGCTACGAGGGCTACGGGCCGGGCGGCGTCGCCGTTATCGTCGAGGCGCTGACCGACAACCGCAACCGCACCGCCTCCAACGTCCGCTCCATCTTCACCAAGGCGGGCGGAGCGCTTGGCGAAACCGGCTCGGTCTCCTTCTCCTTCGACCGCGTCGGCGAAATCACCTACAAGCTCTCCGCCGGCGATGCCGACAAGGTGATGGAAGCCGCGATCGACGCGGGTGCGGACGACGTCGAGACGGACGAGGAGAGCCACACCATCATCTGCGGTTTCGAGGATATCGGCGAGGTCTCTAAGGCGCTCGAAGGCACGCTCGGGGAAGCGGAGACCGTCAAGGCGATCTGGAAGCCGCAGAACACCGTGCCGGTGGATGAGGAAAAGGCACAGTCGCTGATGAAGCTCATCGACAACCTCGAAGACGACGACGACGTCCAGAACGTCTATTCGAATTTCGAAGTTTCCGAGGAAGTGCTGGCAAAGCTTTCGGCCTGATCAGACTACAGTAGCGGGGAACCCGAGAACACGGCTTGATACCCCCTCTGCCCTGCCGGGCAGAGGGGGTGCGCCCAAGCGGACTACCCATATTCGTTTCGATCGCTACACCGAGCCCAGTGTCTTAAGATGCCGCTGCGCATCACCAAACAGCTCCAGCGAATGCAGCCGCTTATCCATGTCAAAGATCGGCATGGAGATAATCAGCTCGTCCGCCTTGGTGAGATCGAGGAAAGCCGCGATCTTGCGGCGGATGGTTTCCGGGCCGCCGACGACCGCATAGGTCATGGCGTGATCGACGAAGATCTTCTCGTCCGCACTCCAGAGGCCGTCCATCGACTTGACCGGGGGCGGGAAGCGCCCGCGCGCATTGCGGCGAAGCGCCACGAAGGATTGCTGCATCGAGGTGAAGAGGTGGTTCGCCTCGTCATCCGTATCGGCGGCAACGCCCATGACGCCGACCATCACGTGGGGCTTATCCAACTGCTGCGACGGCGTAAAGCGCTCGCGGTAGATTTCGAGCGCGGAGAGCAGCATGTCCGGCGCGAAATGCGATGCGAAGGCGAAGGGAAGTCCGAGCATGCCGGCGAGGTGGGCGCTGAAGTGACTTGAGCCCAGCAGCCAGATGGGCACGTTAGAGTCCGCACCCGGCACGGCGATGATCTTCTGATCCTCCGTGATGGGCCCAAGCAGCGCCTGGAGTTCGACGACATCGTTCGGGAAATTGTTGGAACTCGCCTCCATGTTGCGCCGGAGCGCCTGCGCCGTCCGCATGTCGGTGCCGGGGGCGCGACCGAGGCCGAGATCGATACGGCCGGGATAAAGCGCTGCGAGCGTGCCGAATTGCTCGGCAATGACGAGCGGCGAATGGTTGGGCAGCATGATGCCGCCCGAGCCGACCCGGATGGCTTGCGTGGCCGCGGCCACGTGGGAGATCACGAGGGATGTCGCGGCGCTGGCGATGCCCTTCATGCCGTGATGTTCGGCCAGCCAGAAGCGCTTGTAGCCATTCTCTTCCGCGGCGATCGCCAGCCGGCGTGAATTCTCGAGCGATTGGGCGACGCTGCCGCCTTCGGTGATCGGCGAAAGGTCGAGAATGGAGAAAGGGATCATGACAACGCCTTTTTCATTAAGAGAAATTGATCGATCGCAATGTAGGTTCAAGTTTCCTAACGCCAAGGCTGCTTTCGCGATTTTCCGCGAAAGGGCAGCGTTTCTGTGCAATGTTTTTGTTTTGTTCACTTTTTGCTGGCAGCGTCCCCATGAGCGACATAGGGTGAGGCATGCAGAGCACGATTCGCATCATCGGCATCGATCCGGGATTGAGACGCACCGGCTGGGGGATTATCGAGACGCTTGGCAATTCGCTGCGTTTCGTCGCCTCGGGCACCGTGACGTCCGACGGCGAGATGGATCTCGCCTCACGACTCTGCCAGTTGCATGACGGGCTTGCCGAAGTGGTGCACGGTTATCAGCCGCACGAGGCGGCGGTGGAGCAGACCTTCGTCAACAAGGACGCGACGGCGACGCTGAAGCTCGGCCAGGCGCGCGGCATCGCCATGCTGGTTCCGGCGCGAGCGGGCTTGAGGGTCGCGGAATATGCGCCGAATGCGGTGAAAAAGGCCGTGATCGGCGTCGGCCATGGCGAGAAGCAGCAGATCCATATGATGCTGAAGGTCCTGATGCCGAAGGTCGAGTTCAAAGGCAACGATGCCGCCGACGCGCTCGCCATCGCCATTTGTCATGCGCACAATCGCCAGGCAATCACGAGCCGGCTGGCGGCCCTTGCAGGCTAGTTCACTCGCCGGAATTTCTTTAAGTGGTTACGCACAGAGCCTCCAAACAATCCAGAAAGACGAAGCCAGATGATCGGCAAGCTCAAGGGCACCATAGACGAGATCGGTGAGGATCACGTGGTTCTCGACGTGCATGGTGTCGGATACGTCGCCCATTGTTCGGCGCGCACGCTCGCGAAGCTCGGACGGGCGGGAGAGGCGGCGGTGCTCTTCATCGAGACTTATGTGCGCGAGGACCAGTTGAAGCTGTTCGGCTTCATGACCGCGATGGAACGCGAGTGGTTCCGCCTGCTTCAGAGCGTGCAAGGCGTGGGTTCCAAGGTGGCGCTGGCAGTGCTTTCGACGCTGACGCCGGGCGAACTCGCCAATGCCATTGCCCTGCAGGACAAGACGTCGATCTCGCGCGCACCGGGTGTCGGGCCGAAAGTGGCCGTGCGTATCGTCACCGAACTCAAGAACAAGGCGCCGGCCTTTGCCGGCGAGATGGCCCCGTCGATCGTACTTAGCCAAGAACTCGGCGAGGGCGTCGCCCCGGCGCCAATCGCCGACGCGGTCTCGGCGCTCACTAATCTCGGCTATTCGCGCGACCAGGCGGCGAACGCCGTTGCTGCGGCGCTGAAAAATGGCGGGGAGGGCGGCGACAGCGCCAAGCTGATCCGTCTCGGGCTGAGGGAATTGTCGCGGTGAGGGGAGGCAGGCCATTCTGCAGCCACAAAGACATTGGAGTAACGGGATCGTCAGCCGACCGCGCCTGGATTGGCTGCGGCACTCCCGGTATGGTTGAACACGGCAGTACGGCGATGATCGGCATTGACGCCTGCGTTTCCCATGACTGCGAATCAGCCCGAAATGGAAGTTTGAGATGAGTGAAGCCGCACGCTTGATTGCGCCGGAGAAACGGGGCGAGGATCTCGACGCGACGATGCGTCCGCAGTCGCTCGACGAATTCACCGGCCAGGCGGAGGCGCGCGCCAATCTCAAGATCTTCATCGAGGCGGCGCGCAATCGCGGCGAAGCGCTCGACCACGTCCTATTCGTCGGGCCGCCCGGTCTCGGCAAGACGACGCTTGCGCAGATCATGGCGAAGGAGCTCGGGGTAAATTTCCGCTCGACCTCGGGGCCGGTCATCGCCAAGGCCGGCGACCTCGCGGCGTTGCTCACCAATCTAGAAGAGCGCGACGTGCTCTTCATCGACGAAATCCACCGTCTGAACCCGGCCGTCGAGGAAATCCTCTATCCGGCCATGGAGGACTTCCAGCTCGATCTCATCATCGGCGAGGGGCCGGCGGCCCGTTCGGTGAAGATCGATCTCGCCAAATTTACACTCGTGGCGGCGACGACCCGCCTCGGGCTCCTGACGACGCCGCTGCGCGACCGCTTCGGCATACCGGTTCGGCTCAATTTCTACACGGTCGAGGAATTGGAACTGATCGTCCGGCGCGGTGCGCGGTTGATGGGTCTCGGCATGACCGATGAGGGTGCGCGCGAGATCGCCCGCCGGGCGCGTGGCACGCCCCGCATCGCCGGACGGCTCCTGCGCCGGGTGCGCGATTTCGCCGAAGTCGCGCGCGCCGAGGCCGTGACCCGGGAGATCGCCGACGAGGCACTGACGCGGCTCTCGGTCGACAATATGGGGCTCGATCAGCTCGACCGCCGCTACCTGACGATGATCGCCCACAATTTCGGCGGCGGGCCGGTCGGCATCGAGACGATCGCGGCAGGTCTTTCCGAGCCGCGCGATGCCATCGAAGACATCATCGAGCCTTATCTGATCCAGCAGGGCTTTATCCAGCGCACACCACGCGGCCGCGTGCTGACGGCCAACGCCTGGAAGCATCTCGGCCTCAATCCGCCGAAGGATCTCGAGGCAACGCAATTCCGCCTGACGCTCGAGGACGACTGACGATGATCACCCGCCGCGGCTTCATGAAATTGTTCGGCGGCAGTTTCGCGAGCTTCGCGGCGCTCGGCAGCTATGGCTTTGCCGTCGAGCCGCTCGCGCGTCTCAATATCGCGCGGTATCGCCTGACGCCACCCGGCTGGACGCCCGGTCTCAAGCTCCGCATCGTGGCTCTTGCCGACCTGCACGCCTGCGAGCCCTGGATGCCAGCGAGCCGGATCGTCTCCATCTGCGAGCGAGCGAATGCGCTCAAGGCCGATGTCACCGTACTCCTCGGCGACTATGCCTCCGGAATGAATCTGGTCACCCGCTATGTTCATTCGAGCGAATGGTCGAAGGCATTGGCGACGCTTCAAGCCCCGCTCGGCGTTCACGCCGTCATGGGCAATCACGACTGGTGGGAAGACAGGACCGCGCAGCAGAACGGCGGCGGCGAGACTTTCGGCCATCGCGCGCTTGCGGGCGCCGGGATCGAGGTCTACAGCAACCGCGCCGTTCGGCTCGAGAAGGACGGCTTCGGCTTTTGGCTCGCGGGACTAGAGGATCAACTCGCGCTGCGCCCCGGCAAGATCTGGAGCCGGCGGCGGATGACCGGGCTTGATGATCTCGACGGCACGCTGCGACATGTCACCGACGACGCTCCGGTCATCCTGCTTGCGCACGAGCCGGATATCTTTGCGACCGTGCCCTCGCGGGTTTCGCTGACGCTTTCCGGCCACACCCATGGCGGGCAGGTGCGTTTCGTCGGCCATTCTCCCGTCGTGCCTTCCCGCTTCGGCAACCGTTACGCCTATGGCCATATTGTCGAAGAGGATCGAAACCTGATCGTCTCGGGCGGTCTCGGTTGTTCGATCGCCCCGATCCGCTTCGGGGTGCCACCGGAGATCGTGGTGGTCGATCTCGGATAGGCAGGTCCTGGCGCTTTCGCCCTCATTCGCCCGCCGGCGGTGATAGTCAAGCTCATGATGACCGCATGTCCCCGGCCAATTCCCGGATGGTCGCCGCCAGCCGCTCGCTTCCGCCCGGCGCCCAGCCAAGGGCGCGCAGCCTGTCGGTGGACATCACCTTGAACCCGCTCCGCTCAGCCGCCGGCGGCAAGGGATGGGGACAGCCGGTCGTCGACTGTAGTGCGGAAAGGATTTCGCGGTTGTCGGTCAGCACGTCCGAGACGTTGAAGACTTTGCCGGAGACTTTCGCCGCGTCGGTTTCCAGCATCAGGCGAACGGCCTCAGCGAGATCATCGCCATGGACTTCCGTGCCGATGCGCGGCGCGACAGGTTTGCCGGCGAGATAATCGGCGAAGAGCCCGCTCCATTTGTGTTTCCGGCCGGGACCTGCGGGGCCATATATGCCGGTGACGCGCAGGCTGGCGGTGACGAAGCCGTGGCCGGCAGTCGCTTTTAATGCATCCTCGGCGGCAAGCTTCACTTGCCCGTAGAGCGTGTCGGGCTCAGCGGGCGACGTTTCGTCGAGGACAGGCGATGCTGTCTCATCATAGACGGCGCGGCTCGACAGAAAGACCGAGCGGCGCACGCCGGCGGCGCGAGCTTCTTCGAAGAGACGGACCGTGCCGTCGAGATTGGCGCGGCGGAAACCCTCGGGGTCATGGCCTTCGCCGCCGCGGTATTTGCCTTCGACATGCTCGAACGCGGCATGCACGAAATAGTAGACGTCGTCGAAAGCGGCGATCTGGTCCGCATCCGGATCGAGGCGCAGCGGAACATGAGGTACGGCTTGGGAGAAGTAGCCGTCCGCGGGCCGCGACCGGCCGCCGACCGTGACTTTGTAGCCGCTCGCAAGCAGATGCTCGACGATGAAGCGGCCGACATAGCCGGTGCCGCCAGAGACGAGAACGCGGGTCATCGCCCTGCAGCGCCGGCCGGAGCCGGATTCTCGAGCGCCGCGATGTCGGGAATGTTCTCGCCCGTCAGGTAGGCATGCCAGAGCTCGATCAGCGGACGCAGCGCTTCGGCGCGCGGATGGTCCTTCTCCCACGGTTTTTCATACTGGTAGTGAAGAACGCCGATCGATCGCCAGTCCCAGAGCGCCGGCAGGTTGAACCAGACATATTGCAGCATGTTCATCGTCACCGGCAGGCCGTGCCAATCCGGAAAGAAGCTCTGGAGAAACGTCTGATCCGTGCGCGGCCAGAAGGCGCCCGGTTGATCGAGCGCCACAAGCATCTGATCGAAGGTCGCAAGTGACGGCTCGGCAACGAAGACGCCGGAATTCAGGCGATGGAAGTCCGCAAGGCTCTCATAGACGTTCGGTGCGGCGGCAAATTCCGGATAGAGGAACAGTTTGTCAATATTGCGCAAAACCAATGCATCGGCGTCGATAAAGACGCAGCGGTCATACTCGACGAGCTGCCAAAGGCGGAGCTTGCAGAAATTGTCGAGCGGCGAGTGGAAGTCGGGCTTGCGGCCCTTGGTGAAGGGCGCCTGCTCATGGACGTTGCGGCGGGCGTGCCGGGCGTTGAATTCGTCCGAGAGCGGCAGGGGCTCCGTTCCGATGAGGCGACAGTCGAATTCGGTGAGCGGCTCCAGCGCGGCGGCATCCACCCCGCCGGTATGGAGCACGACGATATCAGCCGGCGTCCGCGTCAAGCGGATCGATCTTAATAACGCCCGTGCGCCGAGCGCGTAGTCGGCATTGGTGACGAGCGTCACGAAGGCATGGCGAGCAGCCATCGGAGAGGAGGGGCGGAGCCCCTCCGGAATGGCGACCGTGCCACTCATGAGACGGATTTCAGCCGCTTGCCCTCCGGATCGTGGTTGATCAAGGGAGCGATGTCCTTCGTCCAGGCCGAGACGGCCGGGACGCGCGAACGGTCAACGCGGTAGGCGAATTTCTTCGCCACGTCGACGATTTCGGAAAGCAGCCCGTCCTCGAGGCGAATGGGGTTGAGCCCGAGAGCCAGGAACTTCTCGTTGTGCACGACGAGATCGTTTTCCGCCGCCTCCTTGCGCGGATTGGGAAGCCAGGCGATCTCCGAGCCGGTCATCTTCGCGATCATCTCGGCCAAATCGCGGATGCGATGCGTCTCGGTCATCTGGTTGAAGATCTCGACGCGGCTGCCGCGCGCGGGCGGGTTATCGAGCGCGAGTTCGATGCAGCGGACCGAGTCCTGAATATGGATGAAGGCCCGGGTCTGGCCGCCAGTGCCATGGACCGTAAGCGGATAGCCGATCGCCGCCTGGATCAGGAAGCGGTTCAGCACGGTGCCGTAGTCGCCGTCATAGTCGAAGCGGTTGATGAGCTGCGGATGCCGGCGCGTCTGCTCCGTATGCGTGCCCCAGACGATGCCCTGATGCAGGTCGGTAATCCGGAGGCCGTCGTTCTTGGCATAGAACTGGAAGAGCAACTGATCCAGGCACTTGGTCATGTGGTAGATCGAGCCGGGATTGGAGGGATAAAGAATCTCCTGGCTCACCGTCTCGCCGCCCATCGTCTCGATACCGACCGGCAGGTAGCCTTCCGGGATCGCCGCGCCGACCGTCGAATAGCCGTAGACGCCCATGGTGCCGAGATGCACGAGATGGGCGTCGAGCTCGAGCTCGACGAGCGCGTTCAGGAGATTGTGGGTGGCATTGACGTTGTTGTTGACCGTGTAGTTCTTGTGCCGGTCGCTCTTCATCGAATAGGGCGCGGCGCGCTGCTCGGCGAAATGGACGATCGCGTCCGGCCGGTGTTCGGCGAGCCACTTCTTCATGAGCTCGTAGTCGCGGGCAAGATCGATGAGGTTGAAGTGAATGCGCCGTCCCGTTTCGGCGTGCCAGATTCGCGTACGCTCCTGGATGGAGTCCATCGGCGTCAGCGATTGCACGCCGAGCTCGGTGTCGATCCAGCGGCGGGAGAGATTATCGAGAATGTGGATGTCGTGGCCCGCATCGGACAAATGCAGCGCGGTGGGCCAGCCGACAAAACCATCACCGCCGAGGATTGCAATCTTCATGCAGGATTCTCCAGATCGGGAAGAGGACAAGTGCCCTGATAGGATAGGATTGTGACAAAGCTGCAATGCTTGCAATTGTCTTTTTGTTCCTGCACAGGAAAAGCAAAATCCTCCCGGAGAATGCCATGTCACTGATTTCGCTCGCCGGCGAGCTCACCGAGACCGGCCATCGATTGATCCAGCGGGTCTATTACGAAGACACCGACTTTTCTGGCGTCGTCTATCATGCACGCTATCTGCATTTCATGGAGCGTGCGCGAACCGATTACCTGCGGCTGCTTGGAGTGGAGCAGGCATCGCTTGCAATCGAAGGCGACCCGGAAGGTCTCGTCTTCGTCGTCCACCGGATGGAGATCGATTTCAAACAGCCGGCACGAATGGACGATGTCTTGACCATCGAGACTACGACCGAAAAGGCCGGCGGCGCCAAGATGGTGCTGCAGCAGGAAATCCGCCGCGCCGGTACGCTGCTGATCGCGGCCAAGGTGATCATCGCGGTGATCAACGGCCAGGGCCGACCGAGGCGCCTGCCAGAGGCGCTGGCGATCAAGTTCCTGTCGGCGGGGCAGAAAATCCCGGCCTGACGAGCCCGGCTCCCGTTATGCCGTCTCAGCGGTCGCCGTTCACACAGCGACGGCGCCCAGTATCTTTTTCGTCAGCGACTGGCTGATCTTGCCGATCTCCTGCCACGGGTCGGTGCCCGCGTCGATACGCTCAATTATAGCGGGAATTTCGAACGTGTTGGCGGCATCGAGCTCTTCGAGTTCCTCCCAGCCGACCGGTGTCGCGACCGGTCCGCCTTGGCGGGCGCGCGTGGAATAGGGGGCGATGGCGGTGGCGCCGCGATCGTTCCTCAGCCAATCGATGAATATCCGCCCCTTCCGCTTCGCCTTCGACATGGTGGCGACGAAATGGTCCGGATCACGCTCGGCGAACCCCTGCGCAACGGCCTTGGCGAAGCGTTTCGCCTCGTCCCATTCGGCGTGCGGACGAAGAGGCACGATAACGTGGACTCCCTTGCCGCCGGTCACCATTGCGACCGTCTTGAGGCCGATACTGACAAGTTCGTCGCGCAGGGTTGCTGCAGCCTTCTTCACGGTGGCGAAGTCGACGCTCGGATCGGGGTCGAGATCGAAAACCAGACGATCGGGCTTTTCCAGCCGGTTGATCGTTGCACCCCAGATGTGAAACTCCAGCGTGCCCATCTGCACGGCGGCGACGAGGCCCTTGGCATCGTGCACGTACATGTAGTTTTCGGTTTCTCCCGAGGCCTCCGTGATCGGCACTTCGCGGATGGCATCCGGGAAGCCATCGCTCGCGTGCTTCTGGAAAAAGCATTGCCGCTCTCCGCCCTGTGGGCAGCGCACCAGTGAAACGGGATGATCGGCGGCAAAGGCGAGCATTCGGTCGGCGACCACCCCATAGTAGCGGGCGAGGTCGATCTTGGTGATACCCTGACCCTTAAAGAGGATGCGATCAGGGTGCGAAATGCGGATGCCCAGCACATCGGCATCGCCCTCGGCGCGCGAAGCCTTGCTCGGCTTCGCCGAGGATTTGCTCTTGCCTGTCTGCGCTTCGGCGTCCGCCGGCTTTGGCGTTTCCAGTTTCACGGCCTTGGCCTCCTTGTCCTCGCGCAATCCCTCGAATGAGCCGTGGCGGACATGTCCGTCGGCCGTGAATTCGGTGAAGTCCACTTCCGCCACCAGATCTGGCGTCAGCCAGACGGCCTCTCGGCTTCGTTCCCGCGGCACCGTTTCGAATGGCGACGTGCGGCGCTTGCGCTTGGCGAAGGCGGCGGCAAGTTCGTCCATCGTTTCCCCGCTGAACCCTGTGCCGACCCCTCCTCGGTAGACGAGCTTCTCGCCCTCGAAAGTGCCGAGAAGCAGTGAGGCGAACGGGCGACCCTTCTTCGACGAGGGCGTATAGCCGCCGATGACGAATTCCTGCCGCTTCGTGCATTTCACCTTGAGCCAGCTTCGCGTGCGGCCACCTCGGTAAGGGGCGTTCGCCTCCTTGGCGATGATGCCTTCCAATCCGGCCCTGCACATGGCCGCAAGCACGTGCTCGCCGCTGCCACGGACGTGTTCACTGTACTGGACGGTGGCCGTAGGACCAAGCGACTCGAGGAGAGCCCTCAGTTTTTCCTTTCTTTCGACGAGCGGCTCGCGGCTCAGGTCCTTGCCATCGAGTTCCATCAGGTCGAAGGCGTATAGCCGGGTACCTGCACCGGTTCTGAGCGCCTTCTGAAGGGCGGAGAACTTCGAACCCGCGTCCGACAAGGCGACCACCTCGCCGTCGACCAGGGCGGATTTGCAGTCGAGCTCGGCGAGCGCGGAGGCGACCGTGGAGAATTTCTCGGTCCAGTCGAGCCCGTTACGCGTATAGCAGCGGACGTTCCCGCCGCCGACGGCGCATATCAGCCGGTAGCCATCGAACTTGGCTTCGTTCAGCCAACCGTCGCCAGCGGGCGCTTTCGTTACCAGGGTCGCGAGCTGCGGTGGCCTAAAAGCGGGAGGTTTTGCGGAGGATTTCCGCGCCGGGCGCTTTTGCGCCTTTTCATTCTCGGCAATTGCGCCCGCCTTCAGATTGGCCGCCACGCTCTTATCGGAGTGCCAGACATGCGCCCGTTTTTCCCCCTTGCCTTCGGCGATCTCGTTCATGGTGCGGCCGGTACGCACGCTGGTGAAGTTCTCCCGGATCAGGCTCTCCCCATCGTCCGAGGCGGCCTCGTCGGCTTCCTTGACCAGGAGCCAATTTTCGCGCTTTTCGCCCTCTCGCGGCCGCATGCGCACGAGCGCCCAGCCTCCGTTCATCCGGCTTCCGTGCAGCCGGAAGGTGAGCTTTCCTTCCTTGAGGCCCTCGTCAGGATCGTCGTCCGGCTCCCACCAGCCGGTGTCCCAGAGCATCACGGTGCCGCCGCCATATTGCCCTTTGGGTATCGTTCCCTCGAAATCGCCGTAAGCGAGAGGGTGATCTTCGGTTTGCACGGCGAGCCGCTTGTCTTCCGGGTTGAGGCTCGGGCCACGCGTGACCGCCCAGCTCTTCAGCACGCCGCCCCATTCAAGGCGGAAGTCGTAATGGAGCCGCGTCGCCTCATGTTTCTGGACGAGAAAGCGATTCTTTCCGGCGTGGGCTCGCACCATCGAGCCCCTCGGTTCGCGCGTTTTGGTAAAATCGCGGCGCCGATTGTATTCGGAAAGCGGTTCGTTGCGCGCGGCCATGGATGGTCCTCATGCCGATTTGCGCCGACCACGGCGCGAAGAAGATTGCGCTTTCGTCTGCGGTTTCTTGCCTTCGCCGCTTTCGAGGCTCTTCTTCAATGCAGCCATCAGGTCGACGACATTGTCGCCTCGCTTTTGAGGGCGCTCCTCCTCCTCGATCTCAACCCGCGCCGACTTGCCTTTCATCTTGCGCTTCACCAGCTCCTTGAGTGCCGCGGCGTAGTTGTCCTTGAAGGCTTCGGCGTTGAAGGGGGCGGTCTTGCGCTCGATCAGTGCGGTTGCGACGTCCAGGAGTTCCTTGTCGGCCTTCTTGCCGGAGATTTCGGAGAACATAGGGTCGGCTTTGCGCAGCTCGTCCGCATAGCGCAGCGTTTCCAGCAGGAGGCCATCGCCGCACGGCTTGACGGCGACGAGATATTCCCGGCCCCGCAGTGCCAGTTGCCCGAGCCCGATCTTATTCGAGGTCCTCAGCGCATCGCGCACGACGCGGTAGGCATCCTCTGCCAGCTCATCCGCCGGCACCAGGTAATAGGGCTTGTCGAAATAGAGCGGCGGAATATCGCCGGTGTCGACAAACTGAACGAGCTCCAACGTCTTCTTGGTCTCGAGCTTGACCGCGTCGACTTCCTCCGGCTCAAGCAGGACGTACCGGTCGTCGTCGTATTCATAGCCCTTGACGATGTCGTCGACGTCGACCGGCCCGATCCCTTCGACCACCTTCTGATAATGGATCGGCTTGCCGGAGGGCTTATGGATCTGACGGAAGGAAATGCTTGCTCCCGAGCGGGTCGCGCTGAAGAGCTCGACAGGTATCGAGACCAGTGAGAGACGAAGCTGCCCTTTCCACATCGCGCGGGGTGCCATGGCCGCACCTCAAGCTTCGCGGCGAGCGGATCGCCGCACTGGCTTTCTCCGCTTCTGTTTCGGCCGCCAGGCGCTCATTGCCCCCAAACGTGCAAGCACGGGCGAAGTTCCGCGCTGCAGCGGCCGTGAAGTGCCGTTCCGGTAACACTCCCTTAACGATAATGCTGTCTTAATCGGTGCATCAGGATTTGTGCAGTGCACGTCATCCTTTGACCAAAATTGACGGCAAGAAGGCAGGCTGAAGCGAATAGATCGCAATGCCGCGATGGGTGGCATACCGGGGCATTCTTTGCATCAGGACGTTTGGGCGACCCGGTCATGAGCATGAAGTGCTCTGCCGGGTGTTTGGATTCGGGGACTGAAATCGATGGAACAGGTTGGATTGGCCGCGACGAGCGATGTGACCCTCTGGTCGCTCTTCATGGAAGCGGGCTTGGTCGTGAAGCTGGTCATGCTGGGGCTGATTGGAGCTTCGGTCTGGACCTGGGCGATCGTCGTCGACAAAACCCTGAATTACGGGCGTGTTCGCCGCCAGCTCGACAATTTCGAGCAGGTCTTCTGGTCGGGGCAATCGCTCGAGGAACTCTACCGCACCCTTTCGGACCGGCAGACGACCGGCATGGGTGCGATTTTCGTTTCGGCGATGCGCGAATGGAAGAAGAGCTTCGAGCGCGGCGCCCGTTCGCCGATCGGCCTGCAGATGCGCATCGACCGTGCAATGGACGTGACACTTGCCCGTGAGTCCGAAGCGCTCGAGGCGCGGCTCGGCTCGCTCGCGACCATCGGCTCGGCCGCTCCCTTCATTGGTCTCTTCGGCACCGTCGTCGGTATCATGACCTCGTTCCAGGCGATCGCCGGTTCGAAGTCGACCAACCTCGCCGTCGTCGCGCCCGGTATCGCCGAAGCGCTTCTCGCCACCGCCATCGGCCTGCTCGCCGCTATTCCCGCCGTTATCGCCTACAACAAATTCACCGCCGACGCCGGCAAGCTGACGGCACGCATGGAAGCCTTCTCCGACGAATTCTCCGCCATCCTGTCGCGGCAGATCGACGAGAAACTGCAACCTTCGCGCCAGGCCGCGCAGTAACTTCGAGCACGGAGACCACGCTGATGGGTATGGCAGTTGGCGGAGCCAGGGGTTCGGGCGGCGGACGTCGCCGGCGTGGCGGTAGGAGAGGCGCGATCAGCGAGATCAACGTCACGCCGCTCGTCGACGTCATGCTGGTGCTTCTGATCATCTTCATGGTGGCGGCCCCGATGATGACGGTCGGCGTGCCGATCGACTTGCCGGAAACGCAGGCGAAGGCGATGAATGCCGACACTCAGCCGATCACCGTTTCGGTCAACCCCGCCGGCGAGATCTTCCTGCAGGAAACACCGATCGCGATCGACGAGGTCGTTCCGAAGCTCGAGGCGATCGCGACCACCGGCTATAACGAGCGCATTTACGTGCGCGGTGACACCAATGCCGACTACGGCACGGTGATGAAGGTCATGGCGCGCATATCGGCGGCCGGCTTCAAGAATCTCGGTCTCGTGACCCTCCAAGAACAGGAAAAGTGATCCCCGATCATGAAGGGCGGTCTTGCTACATCTGCTGTCCTCCACGCCTTGGTCCTGACCTGGGCGCTGGTGTCGCTTGGCAGCCCGGCCGATTTCGAGGTCGCGGATGTCGAGGCGCTGCCGGTCGACATCGTGCCGGTCGAATCGATCACGCAGATTCAGCAGGGTGACAAGAAAGCGCCGGCCAAGGAAAAGGCTTCGCCCGTTCCGACGAAAAAACCGACGCCTGTCGAGAATGCCGAGAACATCGGCGACAACGACGTGGACTTGAAGACACCGCCGACGCCGAATGCGAAGCCTGTCGACAACGAATCTGCCGCTGCTCCTGAAAAGACCGAGAAGGCCCCGCCGACACCCGACCCAGTGAAGGAAGAGATCGAAAAGGTCGAGGAGACCAAGCCCGCTGCCGAACCCGCCACGGAAGTGGCGGCGCTTCCCGAACCCAAGCAGGAAGTGAAGCCCGATACGAAGCCGGAACCGACGCCGGTGGAAGAACAGCCGGCGGAGAATCCGGAGGCCGAGGCTCTGCCGGACAAGGTGCCGACGCCGCAGCTCAAGCCTAAGGTCGAAAAGCCCGCGCAGACGGCGAAGACTCCCGAACGCAAGAAGGAAGAGGCGAAGAAAGAGCAGAAGAAGCCGTCCTCGCAGAAGGAGAGCGACTTCAACGCGCACGAGATCGCGGCACTGCTCAACAAGCAGGAATCCTCCGGCGGCGGCGCCAAGCGCTCGACCGAGGAAGCGGCCCTCGGCGGCAAGAAGACGACGAGCGGCAACACGCTTTCGCAGAGCGAGATGGACGCGCTTCGCGGCCAGATTCAGAACAACTGGTCGATCATTCCCGGCATGGCCGACGCGGCCGATGTCCGCATCAAGGTGACGATGCGGCTCGATCCGAACGGCGAGCTCATTGGCGAGCCGGAAGTCGAGGCGACCGGCGGCTCCGATGCGGCGCGCCGGGCGCTCATGGGCGGTGCGCGCCGCGCCATCTTGAAATCCGCACCCTTCAAGGGGCTGCCGGCCGACAAATACGATTCGTGGAGCGAGGTCGTCGTCAACTTCGACCCGAGCTCCATGCTCTAGATAGGTTAGGCGGGACGCGGCGGAAACCGCACGCACTCTTCCTCATCCCGCGCTGGAAAGATGAAAGGCTGAAAGGCTTTATGGAAATGCTGAGACGCAATTTTTTCCGCCTCCTGATCGTACTGTTTGCAGGCTGCGGGCTCATTGCCTCGCCGGCAAACGCGCTCGTCGAGATCAACATCAACAAGGGTAATGTCGAGCCGCTGCCGATCGCGATCACCGACTTCCTCCAGGGCGAACTCGCCCAGAAGATCTCCGATGTTGTGGCCGCCGACCTCAAGCGCTCCGGCCTTTTTGCGCCGATCGACAAGGGCGCCTTCATCGAGAAGATTGCCAATCCGGATGCCGCTCCGCGGTTCGAGGACTGGAAGGTGATCAACGCGCAGGCGCTCGTCACCGGGCGCGTCACCCAGGAGGGGGACGGCAGGCTGAAGGCGGAGTTCCGCCTGTGGGATACTTTTGCCGGACAGCAGATGCTCGGCCAGCAGTTCTACACCCAGCCGGAAAACTGGCGCCGCGTCGCCCATATCATCGCCGATGCGATCTATGAGCGGATCACCGGCGAGAAAGGCTATTTCGATACCCGCATCGTTTATGTCGCCGAAAGCGGTCCGAAGAATGCCCGCAAGCGTCAGCTCGCGATCATGGACCAGGACGGCTTCAACGCCCGCGCGCTGACCAATTCCAACGACATCGTTCTGACGCCGCGCTTCTCGCCGAACCGCCAGGAAATCACCTACATGTCTTTCGAGAACCAGCAGCCGCGCGTCTATCTGCTGCAGCTCGAAACCGGACAGCGTGAGGTCGTCGGCAACTTCCCGGGCATGACCTTCGCGCCGCGCTTCTCGCCGGACGGCCAGCGGGTGATCATGAGCCTGCAGCAGGAAGGCAACGCCAACATCTACACGATGGACCTGCGCTCACGCACGACGACGCGGCTCACCAACACCGCGGCGATCGATACCTCGCCCTCCTATTCGCCGGACGGCAGCCGCATCGTCTTCGAAAGCGACCGCGGCGGCAAGCAGCAGCTCTACGTGATGGGTGCCGATGGCTCCGGCCAGACGCGCATTTCCTTCGGTGACGGCTCCTATTCGACCCCCGTCTGGTCCCCGCGCGGCGACCTCATCGCCTTCACCAAGCAGTCGGGCGGCAAGTTCTCGATCGGCGTGATGAAGCCGGACGGTTCCGGCGAGCGCATCCTCACCACCGGCTTCCACAATGAAGGCCCGACCTGGGCGCCGAACGGCCGCGTCCTGATGTTCTTCCGTCAGAATGCGGGCGCCGGCGGGCCGCAGCTCTATTCGATCGATCTCACGGGCTACAACGAGCAGCTCATTCCGACGAAGGGCTTCGCCTCGGACCCGGCTTGGTCGCCGCTGATGGAATAGAGCGGGATCACGGAAACGCGTGCGGGTTTTTCCCGCCCGCATCCCGCGTCTCGAGGCGATAGAGTCGATCACGAGTGAATCGACCCGAAAATCATCGTGATCGAGTGTCCACAGATGCGGCGAGGAATGTGACGGATGTGCCGCTTTCTCGCCGCAAAGTGCTGGTGTAGCAGGCGCCCGATGCAGATTGTCGATTTGTTAACCATAACTGTTGAAAAGCAATTAACCGCTTCCGGTTACAGTCTGGCAACCGTGAATTCAGCCACTTCTCAAGGAGACCCGGCCCCATGAGCCGAATTGACACCCCGGCGGCAAGCCGCATGCAGACCATCGCCCGCAATCCAGTCATGCTCGCCCTTGTCATGACGCTTGCCCTTGCCGGCTGCGCTTCCAAGAAGAACCTGCCGAACGATGCCGCCGGCCTCGGCCTTGGCGCGGGCGCTGCGACTCCGGGCTCGCAACAGGACTTCACCGTCAACGTCGGCGACCGCATCTTCTTCGATACCGACTCGAGCTCCATTCGTGCGGACGCCCAGGCGACGCTCGACCGGCAGGCTCAGTGGCTGGCGAAGTACCCGAACTACGCAATCACCGTCGAAGGTCATGCCGACGAGCGCGGCACACGCGAGTACAACCTGGCGCTCGGCGCCCGCCGCGCCGCAGCGACGCGCGAGTATCTCGCGAGCCGCGGCGTTCCGGCGAGCCGCATGCGCACGATCTCCTACGGCAAGGAAAAGCCGGTCGCCGTCTGCGACGACATTTCCTGCTGGTCGCAGAACCGTCGCGCGGTCACCGTGCTCGGCGGCGCCGGCAGCTGATCTTCAGGTCACACTGGATGAATTTGGAAGGGCGGCGACGGGCCGCCCTTTCTTTTTTACCACACTTTGGCCGAACTCCGTTGCTTTTTCACGGCAATTGGAAAACTGTGCGGGCGCTCACCCTAAGAATCGTCGACATGTATTGCGGACCGCGGTCGCAGGGTGGGATAATCGGTATTCGAACAGGACAAATAGGATGAAGAAATTTGTCGTGGCAGGCCTGATTGGCTTTGCGACCCTCGCGGGTCTCGGCCCAACGGCGAATGCCATGCCGCTTTTCGGGCTGCTTGCCCGTACCACTCATGCCGATACCGCCAGCAAAGGCGACTTGCCGGTGGTCAAGGTACAATCCGCCGATATCGGACGGATCGGCCAACTCGAGGAACAGGTCCGCCAGCTCAATGGGCGTATCGAGGAAATGAGCTTCCAGCTTCTGCAGATGCAGGAGCAGATCCGGAAGTTCCAGGAGGACAACGAGTTCCGCTTCCAGGATCTCGAAAGCGGCAAGTCTTCCTCCAAGAAGAGCGGCGCAGTTGAAACGCCGAAAACAAGCGATCAGGCATCCGTCACCCCCGAGGTGACGGATAGCCCCAGCACAACAGCGCCCGCCGGCAGCACAGGCAGCGGTGACATGGCGGCCACCAACCCCGGTGCCCCCGGTGCTGCTCCGCCCCCCACGACGCTCGGCCGGATCATTTTCGATGAAAGCGGCAATCCGGTCTCGGCAACGGCGGAAGCGCAACCGGGCGTCAATGCCACTCTGCCGGGCGTTGATGCGGGCGTTGCGGGCCAGGGCGGCGGTCTCAACGACAACCCCGCAAGCGGTGAGCAGACGGCTTCCTTGAGCAACCCCGGCGATCTCTATCAGTCCGCCTATGGCCATGTGCTTTCCGGTGACTACGGCACCGCAGAGCAGGAATTCCGCGACTATCTCGCCGCCTTCCCGGAGGGCGACAAGGCGGCCGACGCGAGCTTCTGGATGGGCGAAGCGCAATATTCGCAGGGCAAGTACAGCGACGCCGCAAAGACCTTCCTCAACGCCCATCAGACCTATGGCAAATCGCCGAAAGCACCGGAAATGCTGTTGAAGCTCGGCATGTCGCTTGGCGCTCTCGATAACCGGGAGACGGCCTGCGCCACCTTGCGCGAGGTGAACAAACGCTATCCGAAGGCATCGTCCGCCGTGAAGGCAAAGGTGGCGAGCGAACAGAGCCGTTTCGGCTGCTGAGGCCGGCTCACATGCCTGACGCCGTCACCGACGCGGCCAGACAATTTCTTCGATCTTTCATCAGACCCTGCCGGATTCTCGTCGCCGTCTCCGGCGGTAGCGATTCCAAGGGGCTTCTGCTCGCGCTGTATTCGGCGCTTGAAACAGCGGAATACAAGGGATTCTCGCTTGCGGCCTGTACCGTCGATCACGCGCTAAGGGCGGAATCCGCCGCCGAAGCCGAAGCCGTTGCGTCTTTCTCTGCCGAGCTTGGCATTCCTCATCGCATCGCCCGCTGGGACGGCAAGAAGCCCGAAACCGGTATTCAGGCGGCTGCCCGCAACAAGCGCTACGAATTGCTGGCGGAGGCCGCCGAGGCGCTCGGCGCCGACTGCATCGTCACGGGGCACACACTCGACGATCAGCGCGAGACGATCGCCATGCGCGGCTTGCGCGATGCGGGCGGGGGTCATGGCGCCGCGGGGATGGCCGCAACCATGCTCTACGGACGACGGATCTGGGTGCTGCGGCCGTTTCTCGATCTGCGGCGGGCGGAGATACGCTCTTTTCTCGAAGGGCGCGGCGTCGGCTGGCTCGAGGATCCGAGCAATGCCAACCCTAAGTTCGAGCGGGTTCGCGTGCGCGCTCGGCTCGCTGCGTCCGAGCACGAGCCAGCGCCTTCACTGGGCGGACGGCAACGTGCCGCTTCCTCGGCGAGGTCGGCGGCGCTCATCGAAAAACACATCCGTGTGCACGACGTCCTCGTGGCTGAAGTTTCGTCGCGGCAGGCTGGCGACATCGACGATCCCGATTGGCGCCGGGCGCTCCTCACGGTCGCTGCCATCCTCGGGGGGCGCGATCACCTGCCGGCGCGCGCCACGGTCGAGCGCCTCTCCGGCTTTCTGCGATCAGGTGAGCCCGGACGCCTCACTGCGGGACGGGTCGTGTTCGACCGTCGCAGCGGCGCTCTTTATCTTTATCGGGAGGCGCGCAATCTCCCGCTTCTCGAAATAAGGCCGGGGGAAAAGGGCGTCTGGGACGGACGCTTCACGGTGACGAGCAAGGGTCCCGCCCTGACCGTCACCGCGGCGCCTGCACCGGGCGAGAGGCGGATGCAGAGGCTTATTGACGCAGGCCTGCCGATGGGGGTTGCCAAACGCGCCTCCTTGGTGGCACCACACATCGCGACAGCGGACGCCACGTTGGAGGAGGCTTCGGCGGAAGTCGAATGCCGCATCGCCCCTTACGACACCTTTTTGCCGGGTTTCGACAGGATCATGGCGGATGCGATCGCCGTCCTGTTCGGGCGCGATCGATACCGCGCTCCGCCGGTTCGCGACGTTTTGACAGAAATGGAAGGGTAGCCGGCGGTTTGCCTTGGCAAGGCGGCACCGGAACCTTATGTTAGGAACAAGAGTACGGGCCGCCGATCGTGCGGCCTGCGGCAGGTTCCGGGGAGTTCGATGAACCCTAATTTTCGAAATTTTGCCCTCTGGGCAATCATAGCGCTTCTCCTGATAGCGCTATTCAGCATGTTCCAGCAGCCGACAGAACGAACCGGTTCGCGTGAAATTCCCTTCTCGCAGTTCCTGAAGGACGTTGATGCCAGCCGTGTCAAGGAAGTGGTGATCACCGGCTCGAAGGTGATCGGCAGCTATACCGAGAGCGGCGCGACCTTCCAGACCTATGCGCCTTCCGTCGATACGGCGCTTACGGAGCGGCTGGAAGCCAAGGATGTCACGGTGACCGTTCGCCCGGAGACCGACGGTTCGTCGGGTTTCCTGAGCTATATCGGTACGCTGTTGCCGATGCTCCTGATCCTCGGCGTCTGGCTGTTCTTCATGCGACAGATGCAAGGCGGCTCGCGCGGCGCCATGGGCTTCGGCAAGTCGAAAGCCAAACTTCTGACCGAAGCACACGGCCGCGTCACATTTGACGACGTCGCCGGCGTCGACGAGGCCAAACAGGATCTCGAGGAAATCGTCGAATTCCTGCGCGACCCGCAGAAGTTCCAGCGGCTTGGCGGCCGTATCCCGCGCGGCGTGCTGCTCGTCGGCCCGCCCGGTACCGGTAAGACGCTGCTTGCCCGCTCGGTCGCGGGTGAGGCGAACGTGCCCTTCTTCACGATCTCCGGCTCCGACTTCGTCGAAATGTTCGTCGGTGTCGGTGCATCGCGCGTCCGCGACATGTTCGAGCAGGCGAAGAAGAACGCGCCCTGCATCATCTTCATCGACGAAATCGATGCGGTCGGTCGCCATCGCGGCGCCGGCCTCGGCGGCGGCAATGACGAGCGCGAGCAGACGCTGAACCAATTGCTTGTCGAGATGGACGGCTTCGAGGCGAATGAAGGCATCATCCTGATCGCCGCGACCAACCGCCCGGACGTGCTCGATCCGGCGCTCCTGCGCCCGGGCCGGTTCGACCGCCAGGTCGTGGTGCCGAACCCGGACATCAACGGCCGCGAACGCATCCTCAAGGTGCATGTCCGCAACGTGCCGCTGGCGCCGAATGTCGACCTCAAAGTGCTGGCGCGCGGTACCCCGGGCTTCTCCGGCGCCGACCTCATGAATCTCGTCAACGAGGCGGCACTGATGGCGGCGCGCCGCAACAAGCGCCTCGTCACGATGCAGGAGTTCGAGGACGCCAAGGACAAGATCATGATGGGCGCGGAGCGTCGCTCCTCCGCCATGACCGAGGCGGAGAAGAAGCTCACAGCCTACCATGAGGCCGGCCATGCGATCGTTGCGCTCAACGTTCCCTCGGCCGATCCACTGCACAAGGCGACGATCATTCCGCGCGGCCGTGCGCTCGGCATGGTCATGCAATTGCCCGAGGGCGACCGTTATTCGATGAGCTACAAGTGGATGATCTCGCGTCTCGCCATCATGATGGGCGGCCGCGTTGCCGAGGAGTTGACTTTCGGCAAGGAGAACATCACCTCCGGCGCATCCTCCGACATCGAGCAGGCGACCAAGCTCGCCCGTGCGATGGTGACGCAGTGGGGCTTCTCCGACCAACTCGGACAGGTCGCCTATGGGGAGAACCAGCAGGAAGTCTTCCTCGGCCATTCCGTCGCGCAGCAGAAGAACGTTTCGGAAGCGACGGCCCAGAAGATCGACAACGAAATCCGCCGCCTGATTGACGACGCCTATGAAGCGGCGCGCAGCATCCTCACGGAAAAGAACCACGAGTTCGTCGCGCTTGCGGAAGGGTTGCTCGAATACGAAACGCTGACCGGCGACGAGATCAAGGCACTGATCCGCGGCGAGAAGCCGGCGCGCGATCTCGGCGACGACACCCCGCCGCATCGCGGATCGGCCGTACCTTCGGCCGGCACCAAAAAGGAAGTCGGCAGCAAGGGCGAAGAGCCCGAAGGCGGCTTCGAACCGCAGCCGCAATAGGCCGTTAAGCATGATGATCAAAGCCGTCGCTCCGAAGGGGCGGCGGCTTTTTTGATGCGCCGTTTCTTTTTTCTTCTCCTGCGCTTGGTAACGCGCTGTAATGATTTCTGATGGTAGGATTGCTGCCGTTTCACACGGTTTTGTGCCAAAGATGGCGCGGGGCCACTTGATTTTCCCGATCTGATCGGGGAGGGCGTTTAACGACCAAGAGCGGACGGGTGTGGAGAGTTTGCCCGACGCTTCCCCTCATTCCGAGTTGGAGACGGGCCCGTAAGCGAGGTCTTCGCAGACATGAAAACCCGTCGCGGAACACGCAGGCAGATGGGGCCGGCAAAAGAGATCCTGCCGAAGCAGGACAATGGAGTTTTTATGAAGCGCAGATATTTCGGCACCGACGGTATTCGTGGACAATCCAATATTTTTCCGATGACGCCGGACCTCGCCATGCGGGTCGGCATTGCGGTCGGAACCATTTTCAGGAACGGCGCCCATCGCCACCGCGTGGTGATCGGCAAGGATACGCGCCTCTCCGGCTACATGCTCGAAAATGCAATGGTCGCCGGCTTCACGGCGGCGGGTCTCGACGTCTTCCTGCTCGGGCCGATCCCGACGCCGGGCGTCGCCATGCTGACGCGATCGTTGCGCGCGGACGTCGGGGTGATGATCTCCGCCTCGCACAATCCGTTCCGCGACAACGGTATCAAGCTGTTCGGCCCCGACGGCTACAAGCTTTCCGACGATATCGAGGAGCAGATCGAGGAACTCCTCGAGCAGGACATGACGGCACAGCTCGCCAAGCCGGAAGATATCGGCCGCGCCAAACGTGTCGACGGCGACATCTACCGCTATATCGAACAAGCCAAGCGCACGCTGCCGCGCGACGTTACGCTGCAAGGCCTCAGGATTGCCATCGACTGCGCCAACGGTGCGGCCTACAAGGTCGCGCCGTCCGCCCTTTGGGAGCTCGGCGCCGAAGTGGTGACGATCGGTACCGAACCGAACGGCGTCAACATCAACCTCGAATGCGGATCGACGCATCCGGCGGCGCTGCAGAAGAAGGTGCACGAGGTGAGAGCGGATATCGGTATCGCGCTCGACGGCGATGCCGACCGGGTTCTGATCGTCGATGAGACCGGGAACGTGATCGACGGCGATCAATTGATGGCGGTAATCGCCGATAGCTGGGCGACCGACGGCGTGCTGAAAGGCGGCGGCATAGCGGCAACCGTGATGTCGAACCTCGGCCTCGAACGCTACCTGCAGGCGCGCCGCCTGAAGCTCCACCGTACCAAAGTCGGCGACCGCTACGTCGTCGAGCAGATGCGCCAGGACGGCCTGAATGTCGGCGGCGAGCAGTCCGGCCACATCGTCCTTTCCGATTTCGGCACGACCGGCGACGGTCTGGTCGCGGCGCTGCAGATCCTCGCCGTAGTCAAGCGGCAGGGTAAGACGGTGAGCGAGGTCTGCCGTCGTTTCGAGCCGGTGCCGCAGATCTTGAAGAACGTCCGCATTTCGGCCGGCAAGCCCTTGGAGAACGCGACCGTGCAGCAGGCGATCGCCGAGGCCGAGGCGCAGCTTGCCAAGAACGGCCGCCTCCTCATCCGCCCTTCCGGCACCGAACCGCTGATCCGCGTGATGGCGGAGGGCGACGACCGCGGCCAGGTCGAGCGCATCGTTGACGAACTGGTCAATGTGATCGGCAGCGTGCGCAGCGCGGCGTAGATTTTGCCGCCTCTATGCATGTGGCCCAAGAGGCTGCGCGGCTTCGGGCGATATGCAAAGAACAAGGACCTGAAGCGTGTCGCATGAGTTGAACGCGGCGCGTACTACAGCGACCTTTGCGCGTCCGATTGGACGCGCGGCGCTGTGGCCCTGTTCCCGCAAGCAGCGCGAGGGAGTGAAGATTTGTCGCTCGCGCCTTCTTCCTAAAAACGGCGCCAACATCGAGCACCATTGCATCGAGCGTGTCGAGACCGCGAAGTCTTCTTTCCGTCTGCAACACTAGCTCGGGTGAATACTAGTAACCGTTAATATTCAAGGTAAATTTTTGTAGTTAATCAGGGCTTAACCTTTCCCATTCATTATGCTGCCAAGCATACGGCTTGACTGCGATCATGTGCTGTTTAGCCGGGCAAGGATACTCTAATGTATTGGGGTTGGGCATGAGGAAGATTTTAAGTGGCGTTGCTGCTATTTTGCTGAGCGGCACGTCGGTTTACGCGGCGGACGTCTACCAGCCGCCCGCAGAAGCACCGTACGTCGAACAGCCGGTGGAGGTGGTCCAAGCCAGCGGCTGGTACTTGCGAGGCGATGTCGGATACGCTTGGAACGACCTGCGCGGCGCTCACTACTTCCAGGGCTCGAACAGCAATCTGGTTGATTTCGACAGCGCCGATCTCGACGATTCCTACGTTCTTGGCGGCGGTGTGGGTTATCAGATCAACAGCTATCTGCGCGCCGATGTCACGCTCGACTATCTCGGCGAGGCCGATTTCGAGGGGTCGACCAGCGGTAGCTGCGGTGTCGCTGTCAACTGCGTGTCGAACGATGTCGCGTCCATGTCCGCCTGGAGCCTGCTCGCCAACGCCTATGTGGATCTCGGAACCTACGGCGCCTTCACGCCCTATGTCGGTGCCGGTATCGGCGGTACGCGGGTGAAGTGGGGAACGCTGCGCAATACGAGCTGCGACGCTACCGATCCGACGAACTGCGATCCGACGGTCGAGCACAGGGGCGAAAGCGGTTGGCGGTTCACCTATGCGCTGATGGCCGGCACTGCCGTGGACCTGACCTGCAACCTCAAGGCCGATGTCGGCTACCGCTTCCGCCATATCAATGATGGCAAGATGTTCGGCTACAATCTCAACAGCGGCCCGGCCTACGACAAGGACATTTATGTGCATGAGGCGCGGGCCGGCCTGCGTTATTCTTTCGGCGACAACTGTGAAGCGGCCTACGTGCCGCCGGCTGAGCCGATCGTGTACAAGTGATCGGAGGAACTCTGCAATTTTTAGGAGGGCCGCCCTTGGGGCGGCCCTTTCGTTTTGCCGGAACAGACGGAGTGTACAAAATGCTAAGATAGATGGTTAACCCATAGTTAACCCGTGCCTGCAATAGTTAACGCCGATGATCAGCATGGCTGCTGCAGCGACCTGCGTCCCTTGAGGCGCAAAGGTCCAGCACTTGAATTGCTGCATGCTCTTGTCCCGAGCAGCTCCTGTTCAGGGAAACATGCAGCAGCCAAGCCGCTGACGACCGAGGCGAAAGGGCGTGGGAATGGACTGGCGGCAGGGATTTTGGAGCATTGCGCTTTGCGCCGGCCTCCTAGCGTCTGGCACTGCGCGGGCCGCCGACGACGATTTGCTCGATGCTCCCGAGATTACGATCTCCAGGGAGGCTCGGGAGGCCGGTCGCCTCTATCTACGCGGCGACATCGGCTATGCTGGTTGGCGGGATGAGGGCGATCCCTTCTATCGCAGCTTCGACGCCGGCACCGGTAGCTACAGCAATCTTCGCTTCGACCACGCCCGCTTCGACAAGCCGGTCGCCGGCACGCTCGGCATAGGCTACCAATTCACCGATGTCTTTCGCGCCGACCTGACGGCGGAATATTTCGAGGGCCGCTTCGACGGCTCATCGCTTGTCGCCACTCCCTGCGCGGGCGAGGGGCCAGGAACGTCCTGTGCCTTTTCTCACAGCGCCAATTTCTCCGCACTTGGAGTGATGGCGAACGGCTATGTGGATCTGGCGACGCTTGCCGGCTTCACGCCTTATCTTGGCGCCGGCATCGGTGCGACCCACATCGACTGGAACACCGTCCATGAGACGACGACCTGCGTTGCCGGCGGCGGCGCCTGTGCCGGCGCGTCCGGAGGGGCTTCCTATGCGGGACGTGACAGTTGGCGTTTTACCTATGCGCTGATGGCAGGCGTGTCCTACGAGGTCACGGACCGGTTGAAGCTCGATATTGGCTATCGCTTTTCGCGCATTGCGGATGGCGGCATGTTCGGCTTCGGTTCGGAGTCCCTTACCGGGGCAAGCGGCGCCAAAGGATATGACGACGGCCTCACTCGTCATGAAATCCGTGCGGGCTTGCGTTTTGCGCTTTGGTGAATGCGCCTAAAGCGCGTCGCATTCAATTGGAGCATGCGACGCGCTTTAATCTTTGTTTGAATGCATGTCGTTGTCCCGAAACCGCTGCACACTTGCGGGCGACATGCATTAGGCACATTGCCGGAAACGCCATAAATTTTTTCAAACGCGACGCAAGGCGCTTGACTTCCTCTCCGGCTCACCATATTCCCGGCGGCGGGACACCCCTCCCCAACGAGGGGCTTCTATCTGAGAGGATAGCATATGACGAAGCCTGCCAAGCCGGCCGTGCGCCCGGCGAATACCCATTTTTCTTCCGGTCCTTGCGCGAAGCGTCCCGGCTGGACGCTCGAAGCTCTCTCCGATGCACCGCTCGGTCGTTCGCACCGCGCCAAGATCGGCAAGACGAAGCTCAAGCAAGCCATTGATCTTACCCGGGAAATTCTAGAAGTTCCGGCCGATTACCGCATCGGTATCGTGCCCGCTTCCGATACCGGCGCCGTTGAAATGGCGCTCTGGTCGCTGCTCGGCGCCCGCGGTGTCGACATGCTGGCCTGGGAGAGCTTTGGTGCGGGCTGGGTGACCGACGTTGTCAAGCAACTGAAGCTTGCCGATGTCCGCCGATTCGAAGCCGACTACGGCGAACTGCCGGATCTCACCAAGGTCGATTTCGACCGCGACGTCGTCTTCACCTGGAATGGCACGACTTCCGGCGTGCGCGTGCCGAATGCAGATTTCATTCCGGCGGACCGCAAGGGGCTGACGATCTGCGACGCGACCTCGGCTGCTTTCGCGCAGGCTCTTGATTTCGCCAAGCTCGATGTTGTCACTTTCTCCTGGCAGAAAGTGCTAGGCGGCGAGGGCGGCCATGGCGTGCTGATCTTGAGCCCCCGTGCGGTCGAGCGGCTGGAGGGCTATGTGCCGGCCTGGCCGCTGCCGAAGATCTTCCGCATGACCAAGGGCGGCAAGCTTATCGAGGGCATCTTCACCGGCGAGACGATCAACACGCCCTCCATGCTTTGCGTCGAAGATTATATCGACGCGCTGCTCTGGGCGAAGTCGGTCGGCGGCCTCAAGGGCTTGATCGCCCGCGCCGACGCCAACGCCGAGGTCATCCACCGTTTCGTTGCGGCCAACGACTGGATCGCTAACCTCGCGGTCAAGCCGGAAACCCGCTCGAACACGTCCGTCTGCCTGAAGATTGTCGACCCTGACGTTTCGGCGCTTGATGCGGATGCGCAGGCAGCCTTCGCCAAGGGTGTCGTCGCCCTTCTCGACAAGGAAGGCGTCGCTTTCGATATCGGCCACTATCGCGATGCCCCGTCCGGGCTCCGCATCTGGGCCGGTGCGACGATCGACACGTCCGACATGGAAGCGCTGATACCGTGGCTTACCTGGGCCTTCGAGACCCAGAAAGCAACGCTTTCGCAGGCTGCCGCCTGATTTCGATGCGATTGCTTCGCTCTCCCTGGGGGCGAAGCCGTTCCCGAACCGTTAAGACCTGATCTTCAAGGAGGCCTTCATGGCACCTCGCGTACTCGTATCCGACGAACTGTCGGAAACCGCCGTCCAGATTTTCCGCGATCGCGGCGTCGAAGTGGATTTCGAGCCGAAGCTCGGCAAGGACAAGGAAAGGCTTGCCGAAGTCATCGGCAAATATGATGGCCTCGCCATCCGGTCGGCCACCAAGGTGACCGAGAAGCTGATCGCCGCCGCGACCAATCTGAAGGTCGTCGGTCGCGCCGGCATCGGCGTCGACAACGTCGATATTCCGGCCGCTTCGCGCCGCGGCATCATCGTCATGAACACGCCTTTCGGCAACTCGATCACCACCGCAGAGCATGCGATCGCGCTGATGTTCGCGGTCGCCCGCCAGCTCCCGGCCGCCGATGGCTCGACCCAGGCTGGCAAGTGGGAGAAGTCGAAGTTCATGGGTGTCGAGATCACCGGCAAGGTGCTTGGCGTCATCGGTGCCGGCAATATCGGCTCGATCGTCTGCGCCCGCGCCATCGGCCTCAAGATGCACGTCATCGCCTATGACCCTTTCCTGTCGAGGGAGCGGGCGGAGGAGATGGGCGTCGTCAAGGTCGAGCTCGACGAGCTGCTCGCGCAAGCTGATTTCATCACCTTGCATGTGCCGCTGACGGACAAGACGCGCAACATCCTGAGCGCGGAAGCCATCGCCAAGACCAAGCCGGGCGTGCGCATCATCAACTGCGCTCGCGGCGGTCTCGTGGATGAGAAGGCGCTCGCCGAGGCACTGAAGTCCGGTCATGTCGCCGGTGCGGGATTCGACGTCTTCGAGGTGGAGCCCGCTACCGAAAGCCCGCTCTTCGGCCTGCCGAATGTCGTCTGCACGCCGCATCTCGGCGCCTCGACCACTGAGGCGCAGGAGAACGTCGCTCTGCAGATCGCCGAGCAGATGTCGGACTATCTCGTCAAGGGCGCCGTCTCGAACGCCATCAACATGCCGTCGATCACCGCCGAAGAGGCGCCGATCCTGAGGCCTTTCATCCGGCTCGCCGACGTTCTCGGCGCCTTTGTCGGGCAGGTCACGGAAAGCGCCATCAAGGAGATCGAGATCCTCTATGACGGTGCCACCGCGGCGATGAACACCAAGGCGCTGACGAGCGCAGTGCTCGCCGGCCTGATCCGTCCGCAGGTGGCGGACGTGAACATGGTTTCGGCGCCGGTCATGGTGAAGGAAAAGGGCATCATCCTTTCCGAGGTCAAGCGCGACAAGACCGGCGTCTTCGACGGCTACATCAAGCTGACGGTGAAGACCGCGAACCAGACCCGCTCGGTCGCGGGCACCGTCTTCTCAGACGGCAAGCCGCGCTTCATCCAGATCAAGGGCATCAATCTCGATGCGGATGTCGGCAACCACATGGTCTACCTCACCAATACCGACGTCCCGGGCATGATCGGCTTCATCGGCACGACGCTCGGCGAAGCGAATGTCAACATCGCGAACTTCCAGCTCGGCCGCGAGAAGCAGGGCGGCGACGCGATCGCGCTGCTTTACGTCGACGGCCCGGTCTCCGAGACCGTGCTCGACCGCCTGCGCGCGAACCCGGCGATCCGTCAGGCAAAGCCGCTGGTGTTCAATATCGATTGAACGCAAGAGCGCATTCGACACAGACGAATTGGAGCGCGCCGGTATCCCGGCGCGCTCTTCTTTTTTATGAAGGCGCGGTGCCGCAGGGCAGGCATAGGGTGCGGTTATCGCGGCAGCTTCGGCCGCCCCCGCTCTGCGATCGCGATGCCGCCGAGAACGAGCGCCAGAGCCACCAGGTGAAACGGCTGGAACGCCTCGCCGACGAGAAGGACCGACAGAAGCGTCCCGAACACCGGGATGGCGTTGATGAAGAGGCCGGCGCGGTTGGCGCCGATCATCTCGACGCCGCGGACGTAGAGGACCTGCGACATCAGCGACGGGAAGATCGCGGCATAAAGCACGATCGCCCAGCCGGTTGCGTCCGGTACGATCGCGCTGCCGGTCGAAAGCTCCCAGAAGAGGAGAGGAATGGCGCTTAGGAGCGCCCCGAATGCCGGGGCCGCGATGAAACTCTGCCAGTGCATCGCGGGCTTCCAGCGCAGCGCCACCGTGTAGGCGGCATAGACGATGCAGGCGAGGATCATCAGCGCGTCGCCGAAATTGAACCGCAACCGCATCAGGCTCGCAAGATCGCCGTGCGCGGCCGTGAGCAGTACCCCGATCAGGGTTACGGTGAAGCCGACGACCTGGGCAAGCGAGGCCTTCATCCTAAAAAGCGCGAAATTGAAGAGAAAGATCAGCATGGGAATACCGGCCTGCAGGATGACGGCGTTGATGGCGCTCGTATATTTCACCGCCGAATAGAGGAAGGCATTGAACAAAGTGAAGCCGACGGCGCCATAGGCGATGAGCTGCAGCCAGTGCGAGCGAATCTTGTCCCAATCGCGGCGGATCTGGGGTGTCATTAACGCGAGAATGACGACAAGCGCGACCAGCCAGCGCAGCGTCGTCAGCATCATGGGGCTTACATGCCCGACGGCCATCTTGCCGGCGACCGAATTTCCGCCCCAGAAGAGCGCAGTAATGCTGAGATAGAAATAGGCTCTGGCGTTCACGACGAGGCGATCCGTGGGGGTGAAGCGTTGGGGTGCCGGACAGGCGGAGGGTTCGAGATATAGGCTTTAAACCGGCAGCTTGTCATTCAAAAAGGGCCGGCGGCAGGTCACAACGGGGTCGCTTTCCGAAAGACAACACAGTATAGATGCGCGGGTTTGAGAACAGCGCAATCTCTCCATGCGCGTGTGAACAGGAAGAGAATTATGACGAATGTCGTGGTGGTCGGTTCCCAATGGGGCGACGAAGGCAAAGGCAAGATCGTGGACTGGCTCTCGGAGCGCGCCGACATCGTCGTGCGCTTCCAAGGCGGTCACAATGCCGGCCACACCCTGGTGATCGACGGCGTCAGCTACAAGCTGTCGCTGCTGCCTTCCGGCGTCGTCCGGCCGGGCAAGCTCGCCGTCATCGGCAATGGCGTGGTGATCGACCCGCATGCGCTTATCGCGGAGATTGACAAGCTCGCCGGCCAGGGTGTCAAGATCACGCCCGAGAACCTGCGCATCGCCGATAACGCCACGCTCATTCTTTCGCTCCATCGGGAGCTCGACGGTTTCCGCGAGGATGCGGCTTCCAACAGCGGCACCAAGATCGGCACGACACGCCGCGGCATCGGGCCGGCCTATGAGGACAAGGTCGGCCGCCGCGCCATCCGCGTCATGGACCTTGCCGATCTCGATACGCTGCCGGCGAAGGTCGACCGGCTGCTGACCCACCACAATGCGCTGCGCCGCGGACTCGGCGAGGCGGAGATCAGCCACCAGGCGATCATGGATGAATTGTCTTCGGTCGCCGCGCGGGTGCTGCCGTTCATGGATACGGTCTGGCTGCTGCTCGACCGGGAGCGCCGCAAGGGCGCGCGCATCCTCTTCGAGGGCGCACAAGGCACGCTGCTCGATATCGACCACGGCACCTATCCGTTCGTCACCTCGTCGAACACGGTAGCCGGCCAGGCGGCTGCCGGCTCCGGCATGGGGCCGGGCTCGCTCGGCTATATTCTCGGCATCACCAAAGCCTACACGACGCGCGTCGGCGAAGGGCCATTTCCGACCGAGCTCAACGATGAGATCGGCCAGTTCCTCGGTGAGCGCGGACACGAGTTCGGGACGGTCACCGGGCGCAAGCGTCGCTGCGGCTGGTTCGACGCGGCGCTCGTACGCCAGTCGGTTGCCGCAAACGGCATTACCGGCATCGCGCTCACCAAGCTCGACGTGCTCGATGGCCTCGACGAGTTGAAGATTTGCGTCGGCTATACTCTGGACGGACAAGAGATCGACCATCTTCCCGCAAGTCAGGCGCAGCAAGCCTCGGTAAAGCCGGTCTATATTACGCTCGAAGGCTGGAAGGAATCGACTGTCGGCGCCCGTAGCTGGGCCGATCTTCCGGCGCAGGCGATCAAGTATGTTCGCCAGGTCGAGGAACTGATCGGAGCACCGGTCGCGCTTCTTTCGACGAGCCCGGAGCGCGACGACACGATACTTGTGACGGACCCTTTTGAGGACTAGTGTCGGCGCAAAACAAACGGCATCGCGGTTGCGGCTGCGTGTCTGGAAATTGAGAAAGTTCTGATGGCGGATTTTGTTGCAGTTATTCGCAGGACGGTTGACGGCCTGTCGGAAAACACACCGGAAATGCGAGGCAGGGTCTACGAGAAGGCGCGCAGTGCCGTGCGGCGCCAGCTCGAGAACATGAACCCGCGGCCGTCGGACGACATGATCAACCGCCAGCTCAACAAGCTGGAACAGGCGATCGCCGAGGTCGAGAGCGAGAATGCCGAAGCCTTGCCGGCCATTGAAGAGACCGAAACGGTCGAGCCGGCGGCTGCGGAAACACAGCTTGTGGAGGAGCCTGCTAGCCCAGCCCCACCGGCCTCGGAGGCGGCGCCCGAAGAAGTGACCGAGGAGCCTGCGGCAGAGGTGCCGGCGGAAGCCGAACCGTCGGTCCCGGCTTACGCAGAGGCCGAGCATGGTGATGAAGCCATAGAGCCGGCACCGGCTGCCGAGGACAAAGTCCCGGACTACGAAGACCATACCGCCGTCGAAACGTCGGAGGCGGAAGCGCAGCATGAGGTTCACGACGAGGAGCCTGTTGACGCAATCCCCGCCACTTCGGATCGGGAGGCGCCGACCGAGGAGCCGCAGCCGTCGCACGACGCTCAGCATGAATTTCCGGCCGAGGAAGCAACTGCGACGGAGGGCGAGCCGGAGCGTTTTGGCGACGACCAAGCCGAGACCGCGCCGCATCAGCCAGAACCGACAAGCCCAGAGCCGACGTCTGCCGAGTCCCCTCTGGCCGCCGAAACGCCGGCGAAAGCCGAGCAGCCTTCCGAGTGGGCATTGCCCGATTGGGAAGATGTAGCGCCCGCGGCATCGCCGAGCGAACCGCAAGCGGCGCCCGAGACGGCGCGCGACGAAGAGGCGAGCGAGCCCGAGCGACTGGGCATGCATCCGGTCGAACCCGAGACGGCGCAACCGGAACATCGCGCCGAAGCTGATGCCGGGCGCTCGTGGTTCTTCGATGACAGCGATCCTTTTGCCACCGGAGAGGAACGCAAGAAGGACAAGGTCGAAGAGCCCGATGTCTCCGAATGGTCATGGCCGGTGGAAAAGCCGGCTGCGGCGAAGAACGAGGAAGAGCGCGCCGGCAGCGCTTGGGACCATATAGACGATCTGCTCAGCTATAGTGAAGAGGGGCGAACAAACGGATCGGCCGCGAACGGCAAGGCGAATGAAGCAGGCTTCGAGCCTCTGACGGCACCGGCACCCGCGCGTCCAGCGTCCTATCGCGCTACGCCCAAACCCCGCCGGTTCGGCATCAAGCAACTGGTGATCGGCGTCGTGATCGCGCTCCTTCTCGGTGGCGGCGGATATGCCTATTGGCTGAACAGGGACGTCGGCAACGCCTGGATCGCGGACATGATCGCCAAGGTCATGCCGGCGGAACCTGCCGAGGCGCCGACGACTCCGGCCGGCGAGGGCGAGCCGGCGATCCAGCCTACCGAGCAATCCGCCACGCCCGACGATGCCGCGCCGCCCGAGGGCGCCTCGACCAAGTTCACCCAGCGCCTGCTTGCCGACGGAAACGAACGGGACGAGGGGCCGGCCGGCTCGAACGGCACGGCCGCCTCGCAGGAAGGCAAGTCCGTCGCCGCGCAGACGCAGGCCGGACAGCCGCAGACCGCCGACGTTGGCGTGCAGCAGGCTGCCGCCGATCGGGCGCCCTCGCCGGAAACGGGGCAAGGCGCCGCCCAGACACCGCAGCCCGAGGTCTCGATCGCCGATGGCGAGAAGATGTTTCTCTATGAGGAGAGACTCGGTCAATCGTCGCCGACCGCGATCCCGGGCTCCGTCGCCTGGTCGATCAAGGAGGAATCGCCGGGTGGCGACGCCAAGCCGGAGCCCGCGATCCAGGCGCAGATCACGGTGCCCGACCGTGGCCTCACGGCCCTGATGACCATCAAGCGCAATGCCGATCCGTCCCTGCCGGCAAGCCATGTGATCGAGTTCGTGTTCTCACTGCCCGAAAACTTCGAGGGCGGCAGCATCGACGGCGTCCAGCGCGTTTCGATGAAGCGAACCGAACAGGATCGCGGCGATCCGCTGATCGCAGTGCCGGCGAAAATCACCGACGATTTTCACATGATCGCGCTCAATGATTTCGCCGAAGCGGTGAGCAACAACACCGAACTGCTGCGCAGTCGCACCTGGATCGATATCCCGATCACCTACCGGAATGGTCGCCGCGCGCTCCTGACGCTCGAGAAGGGGGCCAGTGGGACCGAGGCCTTCAACAAGGCTCTGCAGGCCTGGGGCTCCCAAGGAAGCGCCGCCGCAGCCAGCGGGCAGTAGGACGAGCTTGGACAGAAAGCGAAAGCCCCGGCTGGGCGCCATCCAGCCGGGGCTTCTTGTTACTAGGCAGCGAGCGGATCAGGCGCCCTCGACAACCCGTAGCGCGTTAGCTTGCTCTAGCGCGGCCTTGCGGACCGCGTCCTGAACCTTCTCGAAGGCGCGGACCTCGATCTGCCGAACGCGCTCGCGGCTGATGTCGAACTCGGTCGAAAGGTCCTCAAGCGTCACCGGTTCTTCCGTCAGCCGGCGCGCTTCAAAGATGCGGCGCTCGCGATCATTCAATACCTTCATGGCATTGCCCAGCAGGGCTCGGCGGCTGTCCAGTTCGTCCTGCTCGATCAGGATCTCTTCCTGATTGTCGTGCTCGTCGACCAGCCAGTCCTGCCATTGGCCGGAGTCGCCCTCGCTTGCCTTTATAGGCGCGTTGAGCGATGCGTCGCCGGAGAGGCGGCGGTTCATCGAAACCACCTCGTCCTCGCTGACCTTCAGGGTCGTGGCGATTTCCTTCACCTGCTCGGGCTTGAGATCGCCTTCGTCAAGGGCCTGAATGCGGCCCTTCAGCCGCCGCAGATTGAAGAACAGCCGCTTCTGGTTGGCCGTCGTGCCCATTTTGACGAGCGACCAAGAACGCAGGATATATTCCTGGATCGCGGCCTTGATCCACCACATGGCGTAGGTCGCGAGCCGGAATCCGCGATCGGGTTCGAATTTCTTGACGGCCTGCATCAGGCCGACATTGCCTTCCGAGATGACTTCGCCGATCGGCAGACCATAGCCGCGATAACCCATCGCGATCTTGGCGACGAGACGAAGGTGGCTCGTTACGAGCTTGTGGGCGGCGTTGCGATCGTCATGCTCCTGATACCGCTTGGCGAGCATGTACTCTTCCTGCGGCTCGAGCATCGGAAATTTACGGATTTCATCAAGATAGCGGTTGAGACCGCCCTCTCCAGCAGCAATGGTCGGCAAAGTATTGCGGGCCATGAAGCACCCCCTTTGTGCGTCTCCGGCCTCCGGGACGGCAGGCCGGGCCTGTGGGTCTTCATCCAGACCCCACGAGGCTAGAAGATAAGTACGGCGAAAGCATGATTCAAGGACTCCGGTTTCACGCTGTCGTGAGGCCAGAGCAAGGAAAGGTCGCGGTTTGAAGCTCCTATTAAATTGGAATCCTTCGTTGCAAATTCAAGGGCCTACATGATCGCTCCTTCGCAGTGCAGGCAGAAAGCCGCGCGAAGGTCGCTGCAGCACCTTGAGTTGCTGCATGTTTTTATCCTTAAATCGCTACGGCTTAAGGAAACATGCAGTAAGCGCCGCGGTCAGTTCTTCCATATCCGCCGGCATTGGCGCCTCGAAGTGCATGGTCTCCCCCGTCGAAGGATGCTCGAATTGCAGCATATAGGCGTGCAGCGCCTGTCGGGGAAAGCGGTTGACCACGGTTTTTGCCGGTTCCGGCAAGAGGTTGGCCTTGGTGCGGAAGGCGGCGCCATAATCGGGATCGCCGATCAGCGGATGGCCGATATGGGCCATGTGGACGCGGATCTGGTGGGTGCGCCCGGTTTCCAGGTGGCACTCGACAGTCGATGCGAGGCAGGTGCCGTCCGGTTTCTCATGATAGCGCGCGATGACCTCGTAGTGGGTAATCGCCTCGCGTGCATCGTCGCTCTCCTCGTGCTTGACGGCGCGCTTCGTTCGGTCGCCGGCGCGCCCGAGCGGGGCGTTGACGGTCCCCTTCAACTGGCGGGGCCGCCCCCAGACGACTGCCCAGTAGGCGCGCTCGAGCGGTCCACTGCGGCCGTGGTCCGCGAATTGATCGGAGAGATGGCGATGAGCGGCATCGTTCTTCGCCGCCACCATGACGCCGCTTGTCTCCTTGTCCAACCGATGGACGATGCCCGGTCGCTTGACGCCGCCGATGCCCGAAAGGCTGTCGCCGCAATGGTGGATGAGCGCATTGACGAGCGTCGCCGTCCAATTGCCGGCGCCCGGATGCACGACCAGACCGGCAGGCTTTACCAGCACGATCAGGTCGTCGTCCTCATAAAGCACGTCGAGGGGGATGTCCTCGCCCTTGGGCTCCGGATCCTCAGGCTCGGGCAAGGCGATCTCGAACACGTCACCGGGATGAACCTTCCGTTTCGGTTCGACGATCGTCGCACCGTTGATCGAAACGGCTCCTTGCTCGATCAGGGCCTTGATGCGGTTGCGCGAGAACTCGCCTGAAAGCGCCTCCGTCAGGAAGGCGTCGAGCCGTCCGGAGGCGTCCTTGCCCGCCGTCAGGACTTTCCTATTGCCGGTCGCTTGTTTAAAGGGATCGTTCATTCGTTTTTATTCCGATAGAAAGCCGACCATATGACTGCAATCGAGCCCGATGAACAGGAAGAGAAGCCCCTTGATCCCGCGATGGAGAACGTCCGCCGCAAGATGGTGCGCCTGCAGCTCGTCTCGGCCGGCGTGATGCTGATCATGCTTATGGCCGTCCTGGGCACGATTGTCTACAAGCTGACGCGCACGGACGGCCCGGCCGAGGCGGCCCAGCCAGCGGTGAGCGTCCCGGGCGATGCGCCGTTGAACGCAATCGCCGCGCTGCCAGCCGGCTTCTCCGTAAGCAATGTCGCGCTTTCCGGCTCGCAGGTTCTCTTCTACGGGAGCCTGCCGGGCGCCGAGCCGCGCGCGATCGTCTTCGATATCAAGGCGGGGCGCATCGTCGCCGACGTCACGGTCAGGACCAAATGACGATATGGCACCGCCGCCTGTCCGCATCGAAGATCCAGCCGACCCGCGTATAGCCGGGTTCGTTTCGATCAAGGAGCGCGATCTGACCGGCAGGCAGGGCCGCTTCATCGCCGAGGGTACTGTCGTGCTCAGGATGCTGGCCGCCGCGCATCGCGCGCGGCGCGGTATTGCTGCCGAGGCGATCCTGCTGCTCGAAAACCGGGTCGCCGGGCTTGTCGACGTGCTTGCCGAGTTCCCGGCCGACATCCCCGTTTTCGTCGCGCACGAGCGAGTCTTCGACGCAATCGCGGGTTTCAACATGCATCGTGGTGTGCTGGCGCTCGGGCGGCATGACCAGATGCCCGGGCGGGACGCGCTGATTGCCGGGCTTCCTGCATCGAGCCTTGTGCTCGCGGCATGCGGCATATCGAACCACGACAATATGGGCTCGCTCTTTCGCAATGCCGCCGCCTTCGGCGTCGATGCCGTGCTGATGGACGCGTCGAGCTGCGATCCAATGTATCGCAAGGCTATCCGTGTTTCGGTGGGTTCCGTGCTGACATTACCCTTCGCGCGCGAGGGTACGGCGGCCGAGCTGATCGAACAGCTGCAGGCCGCCGGTTTTGCGCTTTGGGGCCTGTCGCCGCGCGGGGAGATGGACATAGCGGCGATTCCGCCGGCGCCGCGCACCGCCTTGCTTGTTGGAACCGAAGGCGAGGGGCTGCCCGAGACAATCCTCTCGGCAATCCGCACCGCGCGCATCCGCCAGAGGCCGGGCCTGGACAGCCTGAACGTGGCAATGGCTGCGGGTATCGCGCTGCACCAGGTTGCGATGATCAACGAGCGGATTTGAGGGGCGCGCTTTCGCAGTTCTCGACGACTTGCCGCTTGTGTGTCGTGAAGCAGCGCCTATTCCGGCGGCAGCATTTCCTTCGCCCGCTGAGCCAGGCTCTGGCGATTTCCAGGCTTTGTCGCATCCTCGCCAGCAAGCAGCCCATGGATTGGCGAGGCCTTGCCCTCGCGCATCGCGGTCAACGCCACCATGCCGGCGGCAATCTCGGCAACCTCGCGGCGCAGTGCCTCGTCGTGGGCGGTGGATTTCGAGTTGACGAGACGTTCCGAAAGGGCGGTGGCACGGTTTCTGAGATCTTCGGAGAGCGCAGTCGTATCGAGGCCTTCCGCCGCGGCCGGCGCGCCCTTCACATGGGCCGCGCTTTTCTCGTGCGGCCGCTTCGGCGGCTTAACGCCGGCAGCGCGAAGCGCTTTCGCGGCGTTGCGCACTTCGTGGTTGGCAAGTTCGACGCGTGTCTTCAGTCTCGCGATCTCCGCTGCCCGCTGCTCGAGCGCGCTCTCGCGGTCGGCATTGGCCGCCGTTTCATGGGCAAGTCTGCTTTCGAGCTGGCGTATGCGTCCCTCGTCCCTACTGAGACGCAACTCCATCTCCCGCGCGCGTACGTTTTCGGTCTTGAGCTCCGCGCGCAACGCCTCGCGCTCATCGCGAAGCGCGGCAATCCGGCTCTTCAGGTGCTCGATCTCGGTCTGCCGCGCCGCGAGATCAATCTTGAGGCCATCGAGCTCCGCTGCGTGTTTGTCGACCTGGCTGTTCAGCGCACTCATGCGTTCGAGACGCTGTTCGAGCTGCCGCATGGTGGAGCGCATGTCGGCCGCCTCGACATTCATGTCCGCGAGTTGCGACTGCAGTTCGACATTCTCGCTCGCCAACTTGCGCGCTTCCTTGAGGGTCCTCTCGTTCTGCAGCATCAGCGCGACGCTTTTGTCGCGCTCGCGGCGGAGGGTCTGCATTGTCTTGGCATTTTCGGCGGCATAGGTGGCGCGCGCCGCGTCCCTTTGCGCACGCACCTCCTGCGGGCTCAAGGGCATCGTTGCCTTCAGGCGGTCCTCCGCGAAGCGGACGATGCGTCTTTGGATGGCCGGCGCGACCAGGAGTGCGATGACCACCGCCGTCAGGAAACCCAGGGCGAAAAGAAGCGCATATTCAATCACGTGCTGGCCGTTTCAATCTGGACCCGATCTGATGCCGTCCGCCGCCCGGCTGGGCAGCTCTTTCCGCAGTAAACACGATGGCTCGAATGCTGCAACAATTACCGCGAGCTTGCACGCATTTTCAGATCCGCGAGACGTGCCGAAGGCAAGAGCCCTCGTCGCTCGCGTGTCAGAAGGGGTTCCAGGTCGGCTGCTGCGTCAGCTTGAGGTAGCCGACATTGACGCCGAGCCTCGCGCCGACGCCGGTGCGGATCGGTACGACAACGACATGCTCGTCGGTCAGAACGGTCATGCCGACGCCGGCGACCACGTAGGCCGAGCCCGAAACGCCGCCAAAACGCTTGTAGAGGGCCGGTACGCTCGGAAGATTGTAGACGAGCATCATGGCGCGGCTGCCCTGGCCGCCCCAGTCGAGCCCGAGCGAGGGGCCCTGCCAGAAGACGCTGTGCTGTCCTACATTCTTCGTATAGAGCTCGCCCTCGCCGTAAGTCAGGCCGGCGATGAAGGCGCCGGAGCCCTCCTGCCCCAGAATATAGCCGTTTGGGAGGCCGTAGCGTTCGAAGGCCCGCTCGACGACCTTGGCAAGCCCGCCGGAGGTCTCGCCGAAGAAACCGTGGCCGGCATCGACGATCTCCTGCATCGTGTATTGGCTTCTGTTCGGAGACTGGGCTTGGGCGGCGGATATGCCGGCGATCAGCATGCCGGCCACCAGGGCCATCGTGGTCAGAATAGCGCGGACAGCCACCAGGGTCGTCGTCATCATCGGCTGCATCGGTTCCTCCGTCAGGCGCGAAAGCGGCCCCGTGCGGCCCGTCATGGCCGGCTTTTGCATTGCTTGCGTGCTCGGCTCCGCCATGAGCCGTTTCTCACAAGAATGCGTATGGGACGCACTAGCTTTTTCAACGAGCGCACCTTATCCGCTTTCACCAGATTCGCTTGAAATCGGGGTGCTGAGACAATTTGAACCGATCATCTTAACAATCGGTTTACCAAATGTGATGTCATTATGGCCTATTGCGAAACGGGGCGCGCCCGCGCGTTTCATGGCTCGGCCATGACCGTGCGGAAGTTGTCATTGGGATCCCCCCGCGAGCCGTTACCGGATGGAACCGAGCAAGGAAGAACGATGGCAAAGAATCCGAACCTGACGTTGACGGGACCTGATCTGGCCGCGCTGCTCTGCAGTCGGGTGTGCCACGACATCATCTCGCCGGTCGGCGCCATCAACAACGGTCTCGAGCTTCTCGACGAGGGCGGCGCGGATGCCGATGCGATGGATCTCATCCGCACCAGTGCGCTCAACGCCTCGGTCCGGCTGAAATTCGCACGCCTTGCCTTCGGTGCCTCCGGCTCCGTCGGTGCCTCGATCGACACCGGCGAGGCGGAAAAGGCGGCCAAGGATTTTGCGGCGGCGGAAAAGAAGACGGAGGTCAACTGGAACGGCCCGCGTGCGATCATCGCCAAGAACCGGGTGAAGCTTCTGTTGAACCTGTTCCTGATCGCCTATGGCGCGATCCCGCGGGGCGGCTCGATCGATGTGACACTCGAGAATCCGGAGTTCGACGCGACCCTCACCCTTGTCGCAAAAGGACGGATGATGCGCGTGCCGCCGAAGCTCGTGGAACTCATCTCCGGCACACCGGAAGAGGCGATCGATGCGCACTCGATCCAGCCCTATTACACGGTCCTCCTGGCAGCGGAGGCCGGCATGACGATCGACGTCGTTTCGAATGGCGAAGAGATCGTGTTCACGGCACGCAGCGAGGCTTAAGGGGCTCACGGCTTCGCCGCTCTTTTGCTCAACATGCCACGAATAGGATCCTCCGCCGGCTTTCGCCGCGGAGGATTTTCTTTGGGGATCCGAGGGAATCGCGGCGATCAATCGACGGGTTCAGCAACAGCGGAAAGAAAGCGTTAAGCAGTGGTCGTAACGGTTTCTTTGCCAAATCCGTATAGGCTTGCTTCATGGATGATACGCGCGTGTGAGGCGTGAAGGAGTTGAACATGCGGCGCTTGATGATTGCTGATAGCTCGGATGTCGTGAGGAAAGTCGGGAAGCGCATTCTGTCGGGCATGGGATTCCTCGTCTCCGAAGCGTCGAGCAGCCTCGAGGCGCTGGTGCGCTGTGAAGCCGAACTGCCGAAGATACTGATCGTCGATGCCGGTCTGGACGGCGCGCTTGAGCTGATCGCCAATATCCGCCGCCTGCCTGAAGGCGCATCGGTGCGCATCTATTATTGCGTCGTCGAGGCGGACCTCCGGAAGATGATGGCCGGCAAGCGCGCCGGCGCGGATGATTTCCTGCTGAAGCCGTTCGACCGCAAAATCCTGACCAGTGTGTTCGCAAGCCAGTCCATGGCCGCCTGAGACGCAGTCCGACCATGACGAACGATGACGAGGCCGCGGCGGTGCCGCGGCTTTCCTTGTTCACAGGCGGGAACGTGCAGCCCGATGCAGAGGCGCCAAGGCGCGCCGCGTCCGATCGAATTCGTCGAACTGATGCGACGGCTTTGGCGACATCCATTTAACAGCAAAAAACCCGCCTCGGGAGGCGGGTTCGTTCGGCTTCGACCGGGGCGCGTGGCAGATGCGGGGAATGCTTGGGTCCCGGAGTGCAGAAATCAGGCGGTTTCGAGATAGTCGTTGCCGTCGGGCTCACGCAGCACATAGCCGCGGCCCCAGACGGTTTCGATATAATTGGCGCCGCCGGCGGCGTTTGCGAGCTTCTTGCGCAGCTTGCAGATGAAGACGTCGATGATCTTCAGTTCCGGCTCGTCCATGCCGCCATAGAGATGATTCAAGAACATTTCCTTGGTGAGTGTCGTGCCCTTGCGGAGCGAGAGCAGCTCCAGCATCTGGTATTCCTTGCCGGTCAGATGTACGCGCTGACCGCCGACTTCCACCGTCTTGGCATCGAGATTGACAATCAGCTCGCCGGTGGCGATGACCGACTGGGCGTGGCCCTTGGAGCGGCGGACGATCGCGTGAATGCGCGCTACGAGCTCGTCCTTGTGGAAGGGCTTGGTCATGTAGTCGTCGGCGCCGAAGCCCAGGCCCCGCACCTTGTCTTCGATGCCAGCCATGCCGGAGAGAATGAGGATCGGGGTCTTCACCTTCGACAGGCGCAGCGTCCGCAGAACCTCGTAACCGGACATGTCCGGCAGGTTCAGGTCGAGAAGAATGATGTCGTAGTCGTAAAGCTTGCCGAGATCGACGCCTTCCTCACCGAGATCGGTGGTGTAGACATTGAAACTCTCGGACTTGAGCATCAGCTCAATGCTTTGAGCTGTCGCGCTGTCGTCTTCGATCAGTAGAACCCGCATAGTCTTCCCCTTTTCCGCCGCCCAAGGTAGTCGTCGCCCCCTTACGCGATACGGATCCAGTCGTTGCCTGATTTGGAGGCTGCCATCAAATGGTTAACAAATTCTGATTCACTCTGGCAAGGTGTATCGAGAGTGTTAAATATTTTTGGCAGTCTCCTGATTCCAAAAGTGAATCTGAAATGGCGATATTCATGCGATACATGAGGAAACGCCGTTATCCGACTCTTCCGACTCGCAAATGCGCGATGTGCCACATTTCGTGCCTCAGCATTTACGGAGCCTTAAATCATCGAACCTATGATTAACGATGCCCGTAAACGAAAGGTTACCAGCGGTAGGTATTTGTTAAGGCCGCGGTCGATTTTCGTTTCCGGCCCGCGCGGGGCCGGCGACACGGGCCCGAGATCATGCTGATTTGGGTTCAGTCGAGCCCGAATCGTGAGCGTGATCGATTGTAAATTGCTGCAGCGCTTCGTGCGTCTGAAAGGATGCAGGGCGCTGTGGAATCAGTAACCGGGGTCTCGCTATCCACGGGAGTATTGCGTAATGAAAGCACGTGAGAGCCTTGTCCGCCTGAAGGAATTTCAGGTTCGGGAGAAGCAGCGTCAGTTGAGCCAGCTTCAGTTGATGATGGCTGAGTTCGAGCGGATGACCAAGGAACTGGAAAGTCAGATTGTCTTCGAGGAGAAGAAATCGGGCATTTCCGACCCCTCGCATTTTGCCTATCCCACCTTCGCCAAGGCAGCCCGCCAGCGGGCCGACAATCTTCAGGTTTCGATTCGCGAGTTGAAGGCGCAGCAGGACGCTGCCGAACTCGCGCTTGAGGAAGTCCAGGCCGAATACGCCAAGGCCGCGGCTTTGGAGGAGCGGGATGCGGGCACGCGGATGCGCGCGTAGAGGCACGCCGCGTCCTCGATTTCTCCCGGCTCGGAATGTAACGAACGCCTCGATCGGTACGCGAGGCGGTGCATCCTTGCGATTAGGACAAGCCTGCCTCCAATCGGAACCGAGGAGAGCGGGGCCTCCTCCGGCTTTCAGGCCTGGATCACATCCTGCCATTCCGGATGGCGCATAACCTGGGCGCGCATGAAAGGGCAGAGCGGGATGATCTTCCAGCCGCCCTTGCGCGCCTCGTCGATCGCGTGCCGGGCAAGCGCCTGACCCACACCCTTGCCGCGCAATTCGTCTGCAACCAGCGTATGATCGACGATGATGAGATGCGGTGACGATCTGGAATAGGTCATTTCGCCGCTGTAACCGTCGAGCGTTGCCGTGTAGCGGCCTTTCGCATTCGTTTCCTCGTGGGCGATGTCCATCGGTATTCCCTCGCTCTCATCCTGGATTCGGGACGTCAGCATAAACGCCGGGTCCGTTGCGCAGCAACCACGGCGCGTCCCCTGCGCTCGCGAGACGGGGCAGGGCGGTGTCGTGGTAGCGCCTGAAACGACACCGGCGGCTCAGGGGATCCCGAGCCGCCGGTTCGAATTATGGCCCCGTTGGGGGATGGTCAGTGGCGATACTGCTGGATGCGCGTCGTGCGCAGCCCAGCGAGGCCATGATCGTTGATGGAGGCTTGCCAGGAGAGGAATTCCTCGACGGTCAGGGCGTAACGCTCGCATGCCTCTTCGAGGCTCAGAAGACCACCGCGCACGGCCGCAACGACTTCAGCCTTCCTGCGGATCACCCATCGCCGGGTATTGGCCGGCGGCAGATCCGCAATCGTCAGAGGACTGCCATCGGGGCCGATGACATATTTTACGCGTGGACGCATCATTTCGGTCATGGGACTCTCTACACAAACTCAAGACCATATGGATGCGACCTTAGCTTGCCACATTTAACATTTGCCTAAGCCGCTGGTAACAATTTGCTAACAATTTTATGGACTTCCAGTCCCGGGAGTGACGATCGCGTGTCGTTCGCTCGACGCGACGTCCGACAGATGAAAAACCCAGGAATTGCGCGGTTTCGGCACGTGAGCCATGCAATTACCACATTTCACTTCGACTGGAATTCCTGATAACGAGGCACCGAATAAAGAACGAGCGTCCAGGTGTACGCTCCCGCATTTCACCCTCGACATCGCAACCTTTGCGGCGGTCGCTGTCTTTCCCGCCGTCGCGCAACGACTCCACGGCATGGCTTCTTGTCGGTGCCGGAACCATGCCGCGAGCGATGGGCGGCTGCAACCCTTGCGCCTTTCTGGCGAGGTGCTGTGATCGGGGTGTGGGGAGCCACTTATCTTCCAAGCCGGCGGCAAAACCGGCAGCAAGGTGATCAGGAATGAAGGAATCGAATGAGCCGGCCTTGCGGCGTGAGGCTGACGCAGGCACGTTTTTCGGAATCGATCCGGCGTCCGTGCGCACGGAATATGAGCTCCTTCATCTGATGCGGCAGCTGATCGCGCGCTATGATTTCGCGCATTTCATGATCGCGCGGCTGCCTTTGGCCGATGAGCAGCGCTTTTCCGAGCGGCTCGTGCTCAGCAACTGGCCGACGGAACTCGTGCGGCAGTATGATGCGAGTGAGATTTTCCAGACGAGCGTTCTCGTCGATCGAGTACGACAGACGAAGCTGCCGGTCGTTGGCGGCGCCGAACTCCTGGAGCCGGCGCGCAAGGGCGCCGGCAAGGCGCCGGTTCGCGACCCTCAGCTCCAGCCCGACATGGCGCGCCACTTCGCAGTGCTGCTGCACACGACCTATGGCGAGCCCTTCGTAGCGGTGCTCTCGGGAACGCGGAGCGAGCCGGTCGGTGCCGAGCGCGCGACGCTTTATCTCACCCTTGTACAGCTTTTCGAATGCCTCGAGCGGACCTTCGATGCCGGCACCGTGACGCGCGAGAAGCTCTCGATCCGCGAGATCGAGTGCCTGCGCTGGGCGGCGGCCGGCAAGAGCAGCGATGAGATCGCCATCATTCTCGGCATATCTGCCTATACGGTTAGCAGCTATTTCAAGAGTGCCACCCGCAAGCTCGATGCCGTCAACCGCATGCAGGCGATCGCGCGGGCGATGCGGATGAAGCTGATCTGAAAGCGGGTCGCTCAGGGCGGCCCGGGGGCGCTCCGCTCTTGCCGCGATGAGCGCAAGTTTCTATATGTCGCGGCACGGAAGGCCGTAGGAATGCCGCTGGCGCCGCACTCATGCGCTACGGCCTCAAGTGTAAACAGGGGTGTCGGCGAAAGCAGCCGCACCCGGATGCCGGATTGGATCCCGTGAACAGTCTCGACTTTGACCGCAAGCCCGAAGATACGCGCGTCGTCGTCGCCATGTCCGGCGGCGTCGATTCCTCCGTCGTGGCGGGGCTGCTCAAACGCGAAGGTTACGATGTTCTCGGCATCACACTGCAGCTCTATGACCACGGGGCGGCCGTGCATCGGGCGGGTTCCTGCTGCGCCGGCCAGGATATCGACGATGCACGGCGCGTCTGCGAGACGCTCGGCATTCCGCATTATGTGCTCGATTACGAGGCGCGCTTTCGCGAGACGGTGATCAATCCCTTCGCCGAGAGCTATGTCGCCGGCGAAACGCCGATCCCGTGTGTGGCGTGCAACCAAACGGTCAAGTTCGCGGATCTGCTCGCGACCGCCAAGGAGCTCGGCGCCGATGCGCTCGCGACCGGTCACTACATCCGTTCGCGGCCGAGCCCAAACCCGCGCTATGCCGGTCAGCGCGCGCTCTACCGGCCGGCGGACGCGGAACGCGACCAGAGCTACTTCCTCTTCGCGACCACACAGGAGCAGGTCGATTACCTGCGCTTTCCGCTCGGCGGTCTTCCCAAGAGCGAGACGCGGGCGCTTGCCGAGGAGATGGGCCTCGTCGTCGCCAAGAAGGCCGACAGCCAGGACATCTGCTTCGTGCCGCAGGGCAAATATAGCGACATCGTCTCGAAGCTGAAGCCGAATGCGGCGCTGGCCGGCGAGATCGTCCATCTCGACGGGCGCGTGCTCGGCACGCACGAGGGCATCCTGCACTACACCATCGGCCAGCGGCGCGGCATCGGGGTCGCGACCGGTGAGCCGCTCTATGTCGTCTACCTCGACGCCCGCTCGCGCCGCGTCATCGTCGGCCCCAGGGAGGCCCTCGAAACACGCCGCGTTTACCTGCGCGACGTCAATTGGCTCGGCGACGAGGAACTCGACGAGGCGGCTACCCGCGGCTTCGAATGCTTCGCGAAGGTGCGCTCCACCCGGCAGCCGGCGCCGGCAGTCCTGAGGAGCGATGCCGCGGGCCTCTATGTCGAGCTCGTCGAGGGTGAGGCGGGGGTTGCGCCTGGTCAGGCCTGCGCGCTCTATTCGGCGCCCGGCGAGGACGCCCGCGTCTATGGCGGCGGCTTCATCCGTAAATCCGAGCGCGAGCCGACCGCGGAAGCCGCGCTGAAGGCGCTGCTGGAAGCCCCAGCGGCGGCCTGAGAGGGTGCGAACCGACGCGACGGGAAAAGTTCACATTTTCCCCAATACATTGCTTGACACTAGCCGGAACAGCACCTTATAAGCCGCCCGTCCAGCCGAGACGGGCTTCGCCAGAGAAGCGTTTACGGCACCGGCGGCGGAGTAGCTCAGTAGGTTAGAGCAGAGGAATCATAATCCTTGTGTCGGGGGTTCGAATCCCTCCTCCGCTACCAATAACATCTGTCCAGCCCGGGACGCTTGTGAAGATCGCCCCCTTGCGCTTCAAAGCCACTGCGGGTTTGTCGGCGGCGATCGCAGCGAGGAGCTTCCTCAGAGCGAACGCTTCCTTTTCGCTGAACCCGGTTCCAACACCGCCGACGTAGACCAGTTCGCCTCCCATGCGAGCCGCCAGCAAGCGCCTGATCGCGGTCGGCAGTGCCTTCGAGGGCTCAAATCCGCAATCAATAAACTGTCTCTCCGGGTGCAGGTGACCTTCAGCCAATCGCCGGAGCGCTCTCCCGATCTGTAGGGTTTCTCGCGGTGCTTGCTCACGATGCCTTCAAGGCCATGCTCGCAGGCGACGCGCAGCAGTTCGGCACCGCTGGCTCCCACCTGTTCCGAGAGCATGATGGCACCCGTCGCTTCGCCCAGGGATCACTTGAGCCTGCCTTCGATGGCGTTCGCGAGAAGGTGTGTGCCGGACGCGTTGCGCGCTGCATAGCTCGCCTCGAAGTCCTCGATCGCGCTTTCTGGAACCATGCAGATGGCATCAAGGATCTGTCCCGCCACATCGGCAAGCGAAGCATTGCCCGTCCAAGCGGAAGTGAAAGTGGCGCTGCAAGCGCAGGAAAATGTGAATCGCGATCGCCGATGCATATCTAATTCCGACAACCATCCTGCAGAGACGAGTAGAGCTGCAGGCCCGCTGCAGCTCCGATTTTTGCGACGTATTCTTTATATAGCTGGGGGCTCACTCGCCCTGTTCCAACCAAGGGAACCGCTTCGAACGTCGCCACTGTCAAGGGATAGCGCGGATGCGCGGTATTTCAAGCGTCGCCACCAGTGCCTAGTGCTTTAGTGGCCGACTCGTCGGCCGATGACCATGAGTTGTCGCCGACGTGCTTGAGGACCTCTGCAGCTTCAGTTCCAGAGCCTTGTTGAATCGCTTCGGCGAGCGCACGGAAGCTGCTCTCCTCGGAATAGTTCTGGATGCTTGCGAGAGCTCGGCCTGCTTCGGTGAACACCAACACGTTCAACACCAGTGCGCCCTCCCTAACGCGGATTGGCGCTATCGAGAATTTCGCTTGATCGGCAATAGCTGGAAGCGGGTCTTTACGAACTGCAATTCCCACTCCGTTCGATTCCAGCATCCACCACGAAGTCCCGTCGGCCTTTTCACCCTCGCCGAATGTTATTGTTCTCGGAAATTCCGATTGCAGCAACAATCCAGCTTCCGTGAGCTGTACCTTTTCATATTGGTCAATGCCGGCAGTCAATTCTGGGACATAGTTACCTAACCGCCTACCACATAAGCGTTGGAACAAAAGGGCCGTGGGCAACTCAATCTCATCTATCACTCTCAGGGTTTTTAGAGATACCGAACCTGGAACACGTATCTCCGAGGCAAGGACTCGGCCCCATTTCTCCCGGAGCGTTTCGGTCGTTGCTCCTGACGCGTAGTGTTCCCACCTATTCAAGAAATCAGGGTTCAACTGGTCCGGACCATCGTTCGACCCCTCCCCAGTATTTTCCCGGTTCTGGAGATCCTCGATAGCCAAACCAAGAGATGCTTGAATGTTGTCCTCCTCCCTCTCCGCCCGGCTCAACACGTTCAGAGCTCGCCTCGCCAACTCGGGATTGTTCTGAATTTCCTTCTGTAGAGCTTTGGTCGAGGCGGCGATAAGAGCGAGCTTGCTTTCTGTCAGTGCTCTATGGACAGCAACCTGTCGCTCAACATCAAGCCCCGTCTGATCGATGCTTGCCGCAGCTCGCCGATCGAGCGCAGAGGTCAGGCGGCTTCGAATTTTGCCACTGATGCCCTGCCAACTCCATTTGACATCAATTCCCACGCCCTCGTCCGTTTTCTTGGCCACATTCCGCTCCGCATTCAAGTTTGCCATTTCTAAGTATTGGAGCCAGCATGCCGCCGATTCGATGCGCCTGTGAAGGGTCGTTCGCAAAGCCGGTATGTGATCACCCAGGAAATGTCGCTGTTCCGAGTTGCAGAGCCGGCCAGGAGCATGGAACTTATCCGCTCCACGGCCGTTCCGACCTGAGCTTTAGCGTTTTCTTAAGCATGGAGCAGAAGTCATGAATATCGGCAAGCTTTTCGCGATCGGGTTGACGTTGACCGGTGCTCTGGCTGCCTTGCCGTCTCCTTCATCGGCCCAGGGTTTGGACTTGTATATCGGCCCGGGTGGACCGGATCTGGAACTGCGCGACCGGAGGTATGACGACGACTATCGGCCCTATCGCGGCTGCAGCGAACGCCAGGCCATTCGTCGTGCCTACAGGCTTGGGCTGCGCGACCCCGAGGTTCAATCCATCACCCGCAGAGAGGTAGCTGTCGACGGGGTTGGTCGACGCGGCCGGTACACGACCGTGTATTTCGCAAATCGACCCGGATGCCCTCGTATCGGCTAAGGTGTGTCGGGTGCGCTGCGGCAGCCCGTGCAACTGAGAAAGTGCAGAATACAGGCGCGGAACGCGGAACCCTGGGGCGCTCATTTTGTTAGGAGCGATGAGGAGGGTCGCATGCCGCCGCCAAAGGAGATGGATTCCGTATTGACCAATCTTCCCTTGAGAATAGGGACCTACGTTCCCGACGATCTCTTGGAAGATTGGTTTGCCCCGGGCACAGGGATGAATCCTCCATCGGCAGCGGCGCTCGCTGCAGCGATCTCTTATGGACGGCTCTTCGAGTGCGAATTCAAACACTATCCCGAGCGAAAAGAAGGCGTTTACTGGAAATGGGTACCAGCCATTTGAACGAGGACAAGCTGGAGACGAAGGCGATCGCTGCGGTGGTGGAGGAGCTGGAACGTCAGGCAGCGGAGAATCCGTCGCGGCTTCGCGTTTCCCGGGCCGGAGACAAGCTCACCGTGAACGGTGAGATCGATGTCGATGCTGTGGTGATGGTGGTGGTCGGATCAATGGCGGGCGGGCCGTAGCCGTCAGTACTAGCCCGAAGTCCTCCCGAACAAAGGCGTCAGCTCTGCACCGAGCCTTCTTGATTCAGGACGGGTTGTCCTTGTCACCCGCGGCGCTCGGCGGATTTTCGTCGATCGTCTTCACGCCATCCGCGTTGACCCTCGTGTCCTCGATCCTGGTCGAGCTGGTAGAGGGGAATCGGTCGACGTAGAAATAAAACGCCGCGCTGAGAATGATGATGATCGCGGCTCCGATCAGCGCGAGCCGCTCGCTACCCTTAAACATCCGGTCATCTCCGATAAACCTTCATCACAGAACCCGCAGCGGGTCGCAAATGTTCCGGTTTGCGGCAGGCGGCAGGGACCGCCATGGATGCCTGCCCGAACTCTATCGCCTGCCGATCGCAGCACGCGACGTGCCGTTTCTGGCGTGTTCCTGGACCGAGGTGAAAGACGGAAAGTGAAGGCGCTCGAGGATGGCCAATCCCTTTGCCTCTGCGCGAGCGGGTTTGGGTCCTTTCTTGACCTGCATCTCCGTCGCGAGATCGTCGAGATACCGCAACGCCTCTTCGGCCGCCTGCATCGACGACGGATGGCCGTCGGCCCGGCTTTCCCGCTGCAACTCGTCCCTCGTCTTTTCGACGGCTTCCTTTATGAAGCCGCGCGGGTCGTTGCTTTGGGAGGCAGCCCAGCGCAGAAGGCGGCGCATCAACATCTCGTTGACACGCATCGCAGCAATTGCCTGGCCGAGCATAAGATTCAGTTTCTGAAGCTTGTCGGCTTTGGTTTTCTGGGGCATCGGAATATCTTCGCCTTTCTTTCGCCTTCAAGTCCCCGCCGGTGGCTTCTGAAGTCCCAATTCGAACGGCCGGGTGCCGATTTTTGTTCCGGCCGCCATTAAACTTCAGGACAGGATGTGGCTTGGCCGACGATCACCTTTGCCCTGGCGCGCCGCTCACTTGAGGCCCGCTCATTTTTACGCCTCAACTTGCTTGCCTTTCCGGGAAGATGAGACACAATCAATGAGGGAGATGCGGCGAGGCAATGCTTTGCGACGTGAAGCAATGGCCGTGTTTTGCGCGGGTGCCGGGCGCCCGCGGCGACGTTGATTCTTTGCAGCGAACTATGCCGCAGATGCGGAACCAATTGTGTTTTGCCGACGTTACGTCCATGCATTTGGGAGGCGCAGGATGAGACACACGGACACTCGGAAGCTCGACAAGTCCCAGGCCAGACACGTCTGGGATGTGGCGGAATATTGCAGGCGCAGCGGCATTCACAAGGCCGAGGAGCAGCGCCTGATCAAGGTTCTTGGACGCTACGCCTCCAGCCACGAGCTCCAGATGAACATCGTGCGGCCTCAGACGCGCACACGCTGAGATAGCTTGGCGTCTGCGCCGGCAGCGGAGGGAGCGCACGTGTGGACGGCTCTCGTTGGTGCATTCCTATTTATCTGCGGCCTCCTCTACATGGCTTGGGAGGCGCTCGGTCGGCGACGGCTGAGCGAGCCGCCTCGATCCTCGGAAGACAAACGCACGACGCTTGAGCCAAGAGGCCAGGGACTTCGCTTCCTCGGCCCCGTACGCAACTGGCTTGGTGTTGCGCTCATGGCAGGGGGCGCTGTCCTTCTGCTTTTCGGGGTGCCTTAGATCATTTTCATTGAAACGAAATGATCTAACTCTTTGAAAACGCAGCAATTCCGGGCGGAAGCCGCTGCACACCTTTCCTGGAATTGCTCTGGTTACGGCCCCATTATCTCGATCAAGAAGGCCTCTGACGCGACGTCTGCCGACAAGGTGAGCGCCGCGGGCTGGACGAGAATGGCGGCGTCGAGTGCATGCAGCGTTGCGGAGACGCCCTCGGTCGCGAGCGTCAGGCTGCCGCGGTGGCAGAAGACGACGAATTCGCGCGCGCTCGTGGTGACCGGCAAGGAGCCCTCCACATGCAGCCGACGCACCCGGTGCTTCAATGTCTGCCGCCGGGTCATCACGTTGAGATCGGTGACCGGGCCGTCGGTGAGCCTGGCCGAGGTCTGCACGTCGGCCGGGAAGGTGAGGGGCGGATCGGCGACGGTCAGACGCTTCGGCGGACGCCCCTCGATCGCAAGCGTCATACCGGCGCCCTCGAGGATCGAGATGGTGCGGTCGATGCCGGGAAAGCTCGAAAAGAGGCCGTCGCTCGCGACCGTCGCCATACTGACGCGCCAATCGAAATCGGCAAGCGTGGCGCGATCCGGCGAAACGGCGATCTCCACCGTTTCGCCACCGCCGTTCTTCCACGGCATATGCCTGTAGTCGCTGGCACGCAATATCCGCATCATCGTCAGCCGAGCCATCCTATAGACGTTCCGACCCAAACGATCGGAGCCGTCACTACTGCATGTTTCCTTAAATCGTAGCCGATTTTAGGACAAAAACATGCAGCAATTCACAGTGCGTCGGCTATTTCAGCTTGTTCAGAACCCGAGCGAACGCACGGTCGATCGCTTCCGCCCGATCGTGCCGTCCGTCGCGGATCGTCCAATTGCCCGCGACCATGACGTCACGCACGGCATCGCCGCCGAGCGCGAAGAGCCAGCGGTCGAGGATCCGGTCGCCATTCGCCGCGGCGATGTAGGGATTTGTGCCGTCGAGCACGACGAGGTCCGCGCTTGCGCCGACCTCGATGCCCACCTTGGCAATGCCGGCCGCCTGATGGCCGCCGGCAAGAGCGGCTTCGAAACTGCTCCTGCCGACGGAGACGCCCGGGCCGGTTGCGAGCCGGTTGCGCCGACGGTCGCGCAGCCGCTGGCCGTATTCGAGGAGCCGCAGTTCCTCTGCGACCGTGGTTGCGACATGGCTGTCGGTGCCTATGCCGAAGCGGCCGCCGGCGGCGGCGAAGTCGACCGCCGGGAAGATGCCGTCGCCGAGATTGGCTTCGGTCATCGGGCAGAGGCCGGCGACCGCTCCCGATCTCGCCAGCCGCTCGGTTTCGTCCGGCGTCATGTGCGTCGCGTGAATGGCGCACCAGCGTCGATCGACCGGCATCTCGTCAAGCAGCCACTCGACCGGGCGGCGGCCGCTCCACGCAAGGCAATCCTCGACTTCGCGCATCTGTTCGGCGACATGGATGTGGATAGGTCCGGAAACGGGTGCCGCGTCGAGGATCGCGCACATCTCGTCGGGTGTGGCCGCCCGCAGCGAATGGATGGCATGGCCGAGCTCGGCGCCGGCCGCGGCGCAGGCGGGAGCGAGACGGTCGAGGAGGGCAAGGAAGCGATCCGGGTCATGCAGGAAGGGGCGCTGCCCCGCATTCGGTGCCACGCCGCCGAAATTGGCGTGGGCGTAGAAGACGGGCAGGTGGGTGAGGCCGATGCCGACCGTCCCGGCGGCCTTCAGGATGCGCAGCGACATTTCCGCCGAATCGGCATAGGGCGTGCCGTCCGCCTGGTGATGAAGGTAATGAAATTCGACCACTCGACCGAAGCCGCCCTTCAGCATCTCCATGTAGAGCTTCGCGGCAATCGCCTCAACATCATCCGGGTCGACAAGGGCGACTGTGCGATACATTTCTTCTCGCCATGTCCAGAAGCTGTCTTCGCCTGTGCCCGCAACCTCGGCGAGGCCGGCCATGGCGCGCTGGAAGGCATGGGAATGCAGGTTCGCCATTGCCGGAACGACCGGGCCGGAAAGGCGCTCGTCGCCGTTGCCCGGCGCCTTCCCGGCTTCCACGGCGGCGATGCGTCCGTTCTGATCGAGCGAAATGGCTACATTCTCCGCCCAGCCTGTCGGCAGCAGCGCCTGTTCCGCGAAGAGCCTGTGACCGGCGAACGTTGCCATGACCGCCTTCCTGTGCATGGTTGTATATGGAACTATAGGTATTTTGTGGTGGCGTGCAAGTTCAAAATCGACGAAAAGAGTCGGTGATTTGTCAGCCGCCGCTGGGTCGTTCGTCGGGCGGAATGGAGCACTTTATGACGGCATTGGACCGCAAAAGCGATCTGTCGACCTTCGGGGCCGGGCCGATGCCGCGCTACGAGGCGGTCAAGCAGTTCATCCGCAGCCGCATCGAGAGCGGCGAGTGGCCGCCGAACCACCGCATACCTTCCGAAAACGACATCGTCGCCGATCTCGGCGTCAGCCGGATGACCGCGAACCGTGCGCTCCGCGAGCTTGCGAGCGAGGGGACGATCACGCGGGTACAAGGCGTCGGGTCCTTCGTCGCCACCCACAAGGGCAGCACGGCGCTTCTGGAAGTGCGCAACATTGCCGACGAGATCCGGGAGCGGGGTCATACGCACACCTCAAAGATCAGCCTCCTGCAGCAGGAGCAGGCGAGTCCCGAGATCGCAGACGCGCTGGGGCTCGCAACCGGCGCGCGGGTCTTTCATTCGATCATCGTCCATGCGGAGAATGGCGTGCCGATCCAGATCGAAGACCGTTTCGTCAATCCCGCAATCTGCCCCAATTATCTGGAACAGGACTTCGGGAGCATCACTCCAAACGCCTATCTGACGCTGGGGGCCCCGATCACCCGCACTGAGCAGATCGTTGAAGCGGTGCTGCCGAAGCCGTGGGAGTGCAAGCTTCTTGCGATCGGCCGTAACGAACCCTGCCTGATGATCCGGCGGCGGACCTGGTCGGAAGCCGCGAATGTGACTGTCGCGCGGCTTATTTATCCCGGTACGCGCTATCGTCTCGAAGGAGTTTCGCAGTAAAAAGCACCATCGCAAGAGACGGGAACGAAATGATGGAAGACGAATCGCTGAAGCGCCGCACGCTCCTTGCAAGGCCGGACGTGTCGGCCGACGAAGCGAAGGCAATACTGTCGGAGCACTACGGCCTCTCCGGCGATCTTACGGAGCTCGGGAGCCAGCAGGACCGGAACTACCGCATCGATACGGGCGCCGGCCGGTTCGTCCTGAAGATCGCGAGGGCGGAATATGCAAGGCGCGAACTGGAGGCGCAGAACGCGGCCCTGCGCCACGTCGGGGCCATGCCGGATGCGCCGAAGGTGCCGCGGGTCATGCCGGCACTCAATGGCGACGACATCGTCACGGTTGCCATCCGGGAGCAAATCTATCAGTTCCGCCTGCTGACCTATCTTGACGGCACGCCCCTGACGCGCCGCAAGCACCTGGCCGTGGAAACGGTGAGCGCACTTGGCGATATCGCCGGCCGGCTCGCCGTCGCGCTCCAGGACTTCGACCATCCGGGTCTCGAGCGCGAACTGCAATGGGATCTGAGGAGGGCCGGGCCCGTCGCGCTGCATCTGCTCTCGGCAATGGCCGATGTGGACCTGCGCAAGCGCATCGCCGAGGCCATGGTCGGCGCCATGCGCCGGGTGCAGCCGCTGATGCCGGACCTGCGCTTGCAGGCGATCCATCAGGACGTCACCGACGACAACGTCGTGAGCCGGGCCGACAAGAGCGGACGCCTGATCCCCGACGGGGTCATCGATTTCGGCGATGTGCTGAAGGGATGGGTGGTCGCGGAACTCGCCGTCACCTGCGCATCGTTGCTGCATCACGCGGACGGCGATCCCTTCTGTATCCTGCCGGCGGTGAAGGCGTTCCACGCCGTCTGCCCCCTTACGGACGCGGAGTTGAAAGCACTCTGGCCGCTGATCGTCGCGCGCGCCGGCGTTCTCGTCGCAAGCACGGCGCAGCAGCTCGAGATCGACCCGGACAATGCCTACGTCAAGGCCAATGCGCCGCATGAGCGCGAGGTGTTCGACGCCGCCGTTTCCGTGCCTTTCGAGCTCATGGAGCACGCGATCCATCAGGTTGTCGGCAAGGACAGGGAACCGGGTTTTCCTGAAATCTCCGAACGCCTTCTGCCCGATGTCGACACCGCGAGTTTCGGCATCGTCGACCTTTCGCTGCTCGGGCCGCATCTGCCCGCCGACCGCTGGAACTACGAAGACACGGAAGCGCTGCTCCTGCAGTCGGCTGCGCGCACAGCCGGGGCCTCGGCCACGCGCTACGGCGAATTCCGGCTGACGGAGACGCGCCTCCTCAGGGCCAAGGCGCCGCGGACCTTCGCGCTCAGTGTGGATCTGTGCCTGCACGGGCGGACGCCGGTCCACGCACCTTTTGCCGGGCGTCTTCACCAGCGCGGCGGCAGGCTGATCCTCTCGGCCGAGGGCCTTCACCTCCATCTCCATGGCGTCGACGTGGACATCGAAGAGGAGACGGTAGAGACCGGAGCGCGGATCGGCGTCATCCCGACCGATCCGGCCGCAGTCGGCTTCATGCGTGTCCAGCTTTGCACCGAGCCGGATATCGACCCGCCGCCCTTTGTTGCCGCGCACCAGGCGGAGGCTTGGCGCCGGCTCTGCCCGTCGCCGGCGCTTATCCTCGGCATCGATTGCAATGCATCGCTACCGGATGCGGCGGCGCTGCTCGATCGGCGGCAGCGCCATTTCGCGCGACCGCAGAAGAATTATTACCGAAAGCCGCCCGAGATAGAGCGCGGCTGGAAGGAGCATCTCTTCGACGTCGAGGGGCGTGCCTATCTCGACATGGTCAACAACGTCACCACCCTCGGCCACGGGCATCCACGCCTCTCGGCGGCGGTCGCGCGGCAATGGTCGCTGCTCAATACCAATTCGCGCTTCCACTATACCGCGGTTGTGGAATTCTCCGAGCGGCTCGCAGCACTGGCGCCGGAAGGGCTCGATACAGTCTTCCTCGTCAACAGCGGCTCGGAGGCGAACGACCTCGCCATCCGGCTCGCCTGGGCCCATTCCGGCGCGCGCAACATGCTCTCGCTCCTAGAGGCCTATCACGGCTGGACGGTCGCGAGCGACGCGGTCTCCACCTCGATTGCCGACAACCCGCGGGCGCTGACGACACGGCCGGTTTGGGTGCACCCCGTCGTCTCGCCGAACACCTATCGCGGGCCGTTTCGCGGGGAGGAGTCGACAGTTCATTATGTCGACGCCGTCGCGGCAAAGCTGCGGGAAGTGGACGAGAAGGGCGAACGCCTCGCCGGTTTCATCGCGGAATCGGTCTATGGCAATGCCGGCGGCATTCCGCTGCCGCCGGGCTATCTCAAGGCGGTCTACGCCATGGTCCGGGCGAGGGGCGGCGTCTGCATCGCCGACGAGGTGCAGGTGGGATATGGACGGCTCGGCCACTATTTCTGGGGTTTCGAGGAGCAGGGGGTCGTTCCTGACGTCATTACCGTCGCCAAGGGCATGGGCAACGGTCATCCGCTCGGAGCCGTGATCACCCGCCGCGAGATCGCGGATGCGCTGGAGAAGGAAGGCTACTTTTTCTCTTCTTCCGGCGGCAGCCCGGTCAGTTGCGCTGTCGGGCTCACCGTCCTCGATATCCTTCATGACGAGGCCTTACAGGAGAACGCCCGCACGGTCGGCGACCATTTGAAGGCGCGGCTGCAGGCGCTCGGGCAGAAATACCCGCTTGTCGGGGCCGTGCACGGCATGGGGCTCTATCTCGGCGTCGAATTCGTCCGCGACCACGAGACGCTGGAGCCTGCCACGGAAGAGACGGTGGCGATCTGTAACCGACTTCTCGAACTCGGCGTCATCATGCAGCCGACCGGCGACCACCTGAACGTATTGAAGATCAAGCCGCCGCTCTGCCTCGCCCATGAGAGCGCCGACTTCTTTGCCGACATGTTGGAGAAGGTGCTGGAGGAGGGCTGGTAGCTATTGGGGCGGCGCGATGCGGGCACACTCCTCACCGCTCTAGCCCTCGCTCAGCATTTCCGCCTCGCCGCTCAGGCGGCCGACCAGGCTGCGGCGGACGCGGCCGATGTCACGTGCCGGAGGCTCGCCGAAGCGGCGGGCATATTCGCGGCTAAACTGCGACTGGCTCTCGTAGCCGACCTTGTGACCTGCATCGCCGGCGTCGAGGCGCTCCTCCAGCATCAGGCGCCGTGCCTCCTGCAGGCGGAGTTGTTTTTGGTATTGCAGCGGGCTCATCGCCGTGATCGCCTTGAAATGGTGATGGAACGAGGAGACGCTCATGCTGACGCGACTTGCGAGATCGTCGATGCGCAGCGGCCGCGAATAGTGCTCCTTCAGCCAGGCGACCGCCCGGCCGATCTGGTGCGGTTGGCTTTCCGCCGTCGCCATCTGACGGAGCCTTGCGCCGTGCGGCCCGATAAGCAGGCGATAGAGGATCTCCTGTTCCACCAGAGGCAGCAGGACTGCGATGTCGGCGGGCCGGTCGAGCAACCGAAGCAGGCGCAGTGCCGCGTCCTCGAGATCGGAGGTGAGCTTGTTGACCGTCATGCCGCGCGGAGAGCCGGATGACTTCGTTGCCTCGTCGCCGATTGCGTCCAGAAGTGCCGGAAGCCTCGTCGTATCGATCTGAAAAGCCATGCTCAGATACGGTTCCTCCGGTGAAGCGACCGACACCTGCGAAAGGACCGGTAGATCGATCGAGGTCAAGAGATAGTCCGAGGCGCCATACACGAGCGTCTCTTCGCCGAGCACGACGCGCTTGGCCCCCTGCACGATGATAGCGAAGCTTGGCTTGTAGGCGGCGCAATTCGGTTTGGCTGGGCTCGAATGGCGATGAATGCTGAGGCCAGGCACAATGGTCTGATGGTCGCCGTCCTCTCCGGCGATCCGGGCAATGATGTCTATCATCTGCTGGCGCGGAGTGTATTGCATGGCTGTCATATTCGGCGGTCTTTCCAATGCTTTACGTTCGTATGGGAGCATGGCACAGATAGGACGCCGCTCCGACGTTGCCATCGCGCACTGACGATTCTTGCAGGATTGTGCAAGAACTTTGCAGGATCGCACTAACGCAAGGGCTTCTTGAGAAAGCATAGTCGGCGCTGCCCCTTCGGTCCATGCATCGAGGGGCGCCATTCTTTGAAGCGGGATGGGGAAAAGTGCGTGCGGGTTGCCCCCGCATCCCGCTCTAACTCTTTGGAATCGACCACGTTCATGGTTTTGGCTCGCTCCGAGCCAAAATCATTGTGATCCAGACATGAAGGACAGACCCATGGCCATTGCAAGAGGATATGCGGCGACGGATGCGTCGAAGCCGCTCGCCCCTTTCACCTTCGAACGCCGCGAGCCGCGCGACGATGACGTGGTGATCGATATCAAATATTGCGGCGTCTGCCATTCCGACATTCACCAGGCCCGCAACGAGTGGGGCAACTCGACGTTTCCGATGGTGCCGGGCCACGAAATCGTCGGCATTATCCGGGCGGTCGGCTCGAAGGTCACCAAGTTCAAGATTGGTGATCGCGTCGGCGTCGGTTGTTTCGTCGATTCGTGCACGACCTGTGCTACCCGCGACCTTGATCTCGAGCAGTACTTGCCCGGTCTCGTGCCGACCTATAACGGCGTCGAAGCCGACGGAAAGACGCCGACCCAAGGCGGCTATTCCGACCATATCGTCGTCAAGGAGGGCTATGTCCTCTCCATTCCGGACAACCTGCCGCTCGATGCCGCGGCGCCACTGCTCTGCGCCGGCATCACCCTTTACTCGCCGCTGCGGCACTGGAAGGCCGGGCCGGGCAAGAAGGTCGCGATCGTCGGCATGGGCGGCCTCGGCCATATGGGCGTGAAGCTCGCCCATGCGATGGGCGCCGAGGTCACGGTCCTCAGCCAGACGCTCTCGAAGAAGGAGGACGGGCTGAAGCTCGGTGCCGACCACTATTACGCGACGAACGATCCGGGGACGTTCACGGCGCTTGCCGGCAGCTTCGACCTGATCATCTGCACCGTCGCGGCCGAGATCGACTGGAACGCCTACCTCGGCCTCTTGAAAGTCGACGGCGACTTGGTGCTCGTAGGCATTCCGGAAAACCCGGTGCCGGTCCATGCCTTCTCGCTCGTGCCGGCCCGTCGCAGCATTTCCGGCTCCATGATCGGCTCTATCAAGGAGACGCAGGAGATGCTGGATTTCTGCGGTGAACACGGCATCGTGTCGGAGATCGAGACGATTCAGATGGACCAGATCAACGACGCCTATGAGCGGGTCGTCAGGAGCGACGTGCGCTATCGCTTCGTAATCGACATGGAGTCCATCAAGGCGTGAGCCGGGGCGGGCCGCTGCCACGCTCAAAGCAGCGGCAGCGGCCCGTCATTCTTGATCTCCTCCATGACCGCATAGGTCCGGGTCTCCTTGACGCCCGGTAGCGTCCATAGCACCTGGCCGAGGAAGTTGCGGTAGGCGGCCATGTCCTCGAAGCGGGTTTTGACGAGATAGTCGAAGCCGCCGGCGACCATATGGCATTCGAGCACGGCGGGCGCCTGTTTGATGGCGGCTGCGAACTGGTCGAAGACTTCCGGCGTGGTCTTGTCGAGCATCACCTCGATGAAGACCAGGAGCCCGAAGCCCAATTTGTGCGGATCCAGCCGCGCACCGAAGCCGGAGACATAGCCCTCCTTCAGGAGCCGCCGCAGCCGTTCGCTGGTCGCCGTCGGCGAAAGGCCGATACGGTCCGCCAACTCCAGGTTGGTGATCCGTCCGTCCGCCTGGAGGATGTTCAGGATTCTGCGGTCCGTCTTGTCGATCTGGTGCATGGCCGGCCCCGTTTCTCAGGCGGCAAGCCGCGTTTCGGCAAGCTTCACCCAATAGGAAATCCCGTGCGGGATCGCTTCATCGTTGAAATCATAGGCGGGATGATGCAGGCCGGCCGTGTCGCCATTGCCGATGAAGACGAAGGCGCCCGGCCGAGCGAGCAGCATATAGGAGAAGTCCTCGCCGCCCATCATCGGGTCGAGCGCCGTGTTGACGTTGCCTTCGCCGGCAACCGTCGCCGCGACAGCGAGCGCGTGACCGGTCTCTGCCGCGTGATTGACGGTCACCGGATAGTTGCGGCCATACCAGACATCCACGGTGGCCCCATAGGCGCCGGCGATGCTTTCGGCGATCTGGCGGACCCGGGCCTCGCCGGTGTCGCGGACCTCCGGCGTCAGCGCCCGCACGGTGCCGGCGAGAACGGCCTGCTCCGGGATGACGTTGTGTGCGAAGCCGGCGTTGAACTTGGTGACGGAGACGACGACAGAGGCAAGCGGATCGACCGTGCGCGAAGCGATCGTTTGCAGCGCATTGACGATCTGCGCACCGATGGCGATGGGGTCGATGGTCTTGTGCGGTTGCGCCGCGTGGCCGCCGCGGCCCTTGACGGTGATGGTGAATTCGTCGGTGGAGGCCATGATCGGGCCGGCCCGGCTGCCGAACTGGCCGACCGGCATGCCCGGCATGTTGTGCATGCCGTAGACCTCTTCGATCGCAAAGCGCTCCATCATGCCGTCCTTAACCATCTCGTTGCCGCCGCCGCCGCCTTCTTCGGCCGGCTGGAAGATCACGGCGACGTTACCGGCGAAATTGCGCGTCTCGGCGAGGTATTTCGCCGCACCGAGCAGCATGGCGCTATGGCCGTCATGCCCGCAGGCGTGCATCTTGCCGGCGGCCGTCGAGGACCAGGGCTTGCCGCTCGTCTCTGTGATCGGCAGGGCATCCATGTCGGCCCTGAGACCGATGGTGCGGCCGGGGCCGCGGCTGCCGCGGATTAGGCCGACGACGCCGGTCCGCCCAAGGCCGGTCACGATTTCGTCAACGCCGAATTCCCTGAGTTTCCTTTCAACGAAGGCCGCCGTATTTTCCACTGCGAACAGGAGCTCCGGGTTTTGATGCAGGTAGCGCCGCCATTCGGTAACTTCGTTCTTGAGCTCGGCGGCACGGTTCAAAATCGGCATTGTTCGTTCCTGTCACTTGAGGTCTGATACTTGGGATCGGAGCGGTGGATTGACGCGGCAGCCAAATGAATGGGCTTTGCCATTTCCTCGCCATATAGGCTAAATACCGGGGCGATACGAGGCAACTCCGGAATTTCGAGGTAGGAATTGTGGCGCTAGCAGGATTTTTGGTGCGCAACAGGGTGGGCGTAGTGGGCGTTCTTGCAGGGGCCTGCGCGGCATTGGCCGCGGCGCTGCCGGCATCCGCCAATCCGAGGCTCGTCGTCGACGTCGCTTCGCTGAAGGTCTACGAGCACCAGGACATTTTCCAGAAATGGTATCCGGCTTCGCTGACCAAACTGATGACGGCCTATACGACGTTTCGCGCGATCAAGGCGGGGCAACTGACGCTGGAATCCCCGGTGGTCATGTCGAAGAACGCAGCGTCCGAGCCACCGAGCAAGATGTTCTACAAGCCCGGCCAGGCAATGACTCTCGACAGTGCCTTGAAAATGATGCTGGTCAAGTCGGCGAACGACGTCGCGGTGGCGATCGCCGAGACGGTCGGCGGCTCCGAGCAGGCCTTCATCGAGCGGATGAATGCGGAGGCGCGCCGCATCGGCATGACGTCCTCGCATTTCATTAACGCCAACGGGCTTCCGGGCGAGGGGCAGTATACGACCGCCCGCGATCTCGCGGTGCTTGCGATCACGCTGAAGCGCGAATTCTCGGAATATGCCCCCTACTTCTCGCTGGAGGGCTTCACCACCGGCAAGAAGGACTATGCGAACTACAACATGCTGATCGGGCGTTTCGAGGGGGCGGACGGTATGAAGACCGGCTTCATTTGCGCCTCGGGCTTCAACCAGGTCTCGTCGGCTACCCGCAATGGCCGTAGCGTCGTTTCGGTCGTGCTCGGCGAGGACAGCCTCGGGGCTCGCGCCGACGAGTCGGCCAGGCTCCTGCAGATGGCGCTCACGACCAGCGATGCGGGAAAGCTGTCGCTCACGCAAATTGCGCCCTACGGCGAGACCCGCAACGTCGTTGCCGACGTCAGCAAGGAGATCTGCTCGAAGCAGGCGGCGAAGGTGCGCAGCGAAGGACGTGACGACGCGGGCCGCCAGAAGCTGCTCTCGCCCTATATCCACGAGATCGACCGTCCGCTGAAACTCGCGTTTGCCGGGCTCATTCCGGGCAGTAACGACAAGAGCGCCAAGGCTGGCGTCGGTGTCACGGGGCAGGGCGATATCGCTGAAATTGCCAATGTGCCGATCCCGGTGCCGCGCCCGAGCTTCTAACGGAGTCTGCCATGAATGGTCCCCTAGCGGTGGTGCCGGTGTCGATCCTCACCGGCTTTCTCGGTGCGGGCAAGACGACCCTTCTCAACCGGTTGCTCAAGGACCCGGCGCTCGCCGATACGGCCGTGATCATCAACGAGTTCGGTGACGTCTCGATCGACCATCTGCTCGTTGAGGCATCGAGCGACGGCGTGATCGAGCTCTCGGACGGCTGCCTGTGCTGCACCGTGCGCGGCGAGCTTGTCGATACCTTGGCCGACCTTATCGACCGGATGCAGACGGGGCGCATCAAGCCACTGAAGCGCGTCGTCATCGAGACAACGGGACTCGCAGATCCGGCGCCGGTGCTGCAATCCGTCCTCGGCAATCCGGTCATCGCACAGAACTTCCGCCTGGACGGCGTGGTCACCGTCGTCGACGCGGTCAACGGCGAACGGACGATCGGCAATCACGTCGAAGCGCTGAAGCAGGTCGCCGTCGCGGACCGGCTGGTGCTCAGCAAGACCGGACTTGCGAAAGGCGAGCAGATCGAAGCGCTTAAGGCACAGCTCAGCGAGCTCAATCCGCGAGCGCCGATCATCGACGGCGACACGGACGAGGCCGGGCGCGCGGAACTGTTCGACTGCGGTCTCTATGACGCGTCGACCAAGGTTGCCGATGTCGGCCGCTGGCTTCAGGACGAGGCGGGGGCGGATCGCCACGATCATAATGACGATCACGGTCATCGCCACGATCATGAGCATCATGGGCACCATCACCATCACGACGTCAATCGGCACGGCACAGACATCCGCTCCTTCAGCATCGTCCATGACCGGCCGATAGCGCCGATGGCGCTGGAGATGTTCGTCGATCTCCTGCGCTCAGCCCATGGTGAAAAGCTGTTGCGCATGAAGGCGATCGTTTCGGTGGCGGACAATCCGGAACGGCCCGTGGTGTTGCACGGCGTTCAGACCGTCTTTCATAGGCCGGAGCGGCTTGCCGCCTGGCCCGATCCGACCGACCGCCGCACGCGGATGGTGCTGATCACCAAAGGGCTCGATGAGACTTTCGTTCGCGACCTCTTCGATGCCTTCACCGGCAAACCGCGCGTCGACCGGCCGGATGCGCAGGCACTCGCCGACAATCCGCTCGCGGTTCCTGGGGTGAGATTCTGATGCTAGAGCCAGCGCCGGACGCGGGCGTTGTAGGCGCGGTATATGTCGCCGAATTTACGCTCTAGATAGGCCTCCTCGCGCGCGACCACGCCGTAGCGGATGACGAGATAGAACGGCACCAATAGAACGAGGAACCAGAGGCTGTCGAAGCCGATGGCGAGGCCGATCAGACCGAGAAACATGCCGATATAGATCGGGTTGCGGCTGTAGCGGTAAGGTCCTTCTTCGACGATCGTCGTTGTCGGCTGCACGGTCTGGATATGCGTTCCTGCCCGGCGGAGTGTTGCCGCACTCCAGATCAGCAGTCCTAGTCCGGCAAGGAATGTGATGGCACCGAGGAGCCGGCTGGCCGGTATGGCCTCCGGCAAGAGCGGTAGCGGATAAAGCCAGTCGAGCGTGAAGCTCGCAACGGCCGCCAGCGCCCAGGCGATCGGTGGTCGCACGGCCGCGTTGGAGCTGTCGCGGAAACTGCCGCTTGCCTCGTTCATCCCGCCACCCATTGGCGCCCCCAACGCCCGGACGAGATCATAGCAGGATTTCCGGTCGCGTTGGAGCGCCTCGCTGGGGCACGTGATGCGTAGGCTGGAGCATACTGGAATTAGAGCCGCAGTGATTTCGCGCTACCGGCTACGCTTTCTTGCGAATGACGAAGCGATGGCCGCCCGCCGTAGGCGTGGCCTCTTCGAGCCTGTGTCCTTCCTCGTTGCAGAAATGCGGTATGTCGATCACCGCCAGGGGGTCCGTCGTCTCGATCTCGATCAGCGCGCCCGGCGCCAGCGACTCCATGCGCTTTCGCGTCTTCAAAACGGGAAGGGGGCATTTCAGCCCCCTCAAGTCGTACACGGTCCGGGGCTCGTCCGGCATCAATTGCCCCAGATCTTCCAGAACGGGCGCTTCTTCGGCGGCTCGGCGGCAGGCTGCTCGGGCGTTTGCGTCTCGGCATTCGCGGCCGGAACGTTCGCGACCTGCACATTGCCTTCGGCCGGTGCGGCCGCCTGTTCTTGAACGGCAGGCGACTGTGGTTGGCCCGGCGCGGCCGCCGGCTGGGCGGCGCTCGGCCCATTGGGGGCTGGGCTTACCGGGGCCGCTGCCTCGCTCTCGGGCTCGCTCTTCGAGAACAGGTTCCAGAAGGATTTCTTCGCGGGCGCCTCTTGCAGCGCCGCCTGCTGGACCGGGCGTTCGATCGGGCTCTGCTGCGGCACCGGCACGTTTCTGCCCTCGCGGGTCGCCTTTTCGAGCGCCTCTTTCTGGATCAGCGCCGCCTGCTTGGCCTCCTCGGCCTCCTTCTGCGCGGCGAGCTTCTTCTCCAGATCGCTCACCTTCATCAGCTTGCCGGCATCGAGCGAGGTTCCGGTCGGCGCATAGGCGAGCTCGCGGCCCTTGCGCTGTTCGGCGACGATCGCCTTGCGTTCGGCTTCGGTCGGTTCATACCAGACCATGCCGTCGAATTTCTTCAGCGCCTTCTCGTAGTCGCGCTGATAGTCCTTCTCGTAGGACGCCATGGCCATCTCAAGCGCCGGCGGCGTCGACATGGCAGGGCACTGGCCTGCTGGATTGAACTTGCCGTCGGTTTGCCGGTTGAAAACGTATTTCCTCTCGCAGACATTCACTTGCGGCGGACGCTTGGTCACCTCGAACTGGTCGTAGCCGGCCTTCAGCATCTTCCAGAATTCGATATTCGGATTGTCGCGGTGGCGCGCCATATTCTCCGCCGTCATGCGGAAGGGAAAGGCTTGCAACTGCACGCTTTCCTGGCCGCCCTTGAAGGCGTCTCGGGCGAGCGCAAAGATCTCGATGATCTGCTCGTCGGTCATCGAATAGCAGCCCGACGAGGAGCAGGCGCCATGGATCATCAGATGCGTGCCGGAGCGACCGTTGGCTTTGTCATAGACATTGGGATAGCCGGTGTTGATCGCGAGATAATAGCTCGAATTGGGATTCATCTGATGCGGATAGAGCGGATAGAACCCCTCCGGCGCCTGACGATCTCCTTCCTTCACCTTGGGGCCGAGCTTACCGGACCAGGCGCAGATTTTGTAGCTCTTCAGGAGCTGGAAGCGGTTTGCCGTGTTTGCCTTCCAGACCTCGAGCGTTCCCTCTTCCTTGAAGATGCGCAGGAGGATCGGGGATGTCTTCTGCATCCCGAGCTCACGCATCTTGCTGACCATTTTGCTCGAAAGCTGGTATTCGGTCTTGTTCTTGACCGAGGAGAGATTGACGCTGTCGAGCGTTTCGTTGGTGCAGCCGGCAAGCGCGGCTGCGATAGCGGCGATGAGGAGAAGGTTCCTGAAACGCATTGGCAAAAGCCCGTTATAGCCACAATCCATTCGCCCGCCCGGGGTAGGGGCATCAACGAATCACTAAGATATTATTCTTCACGAAATCTTAACTGTGCAGGCCCCCCTGCGAATGCCGTTTCACATGGACTTCATGAATATGGCCAAGATTTGGCCACAGTCGCTTTCCGGTTGCCGATCATCGCGGGTGCGCTCGCGATGATTCAGATCGGAGCATTCATCGGGAGGTCGGGACACGGGCGGCAACCACTCGGCGTCTCGCTCTTAGAGATTGCGGCCGATGTTCAGGTACTTCTGCCGCCGATCGGTCCGCAATTCGTCGCCGTTGCGCGCGGAGAGCTCCTTGAGCGCATCGGCGATTACCGTTCCGGTACGGCCGATGACCGCTTCCGGATCGCGGTGGGCGCCGCCTACCGGTTCGGGAATGATGCCGTCGATGACGCCGAGCGATTTCAGGTCTTCCGCCGTGATCTTCATGCTGGCGGCGGCCTCCCTGGCGCGCGTCGAATCGCGCCAGAGGATCGAGGCCGCCCCTTCGGGCGAGATCACGCTGTAGATCGCATGCTCGAGCATGTAGACGCGGTTGCCTGTCGCGATCGCGATCGCACCGCCCGAACCGCCTTCGCCGATCACCACGGTGACGATCGGCACTTTGACGTTGAGACACATTTCGGTCGAGCGGGCGATCGCCTCGGCCTGCCCGCGCTCCTCGGCGTTAACGCCGGGATAGGCGCCTGCGGTATCGACCAGCGTGATCAGCGGCAGACCGAAACGATCGGCCATTTCCATGATGCGGACTGCCTTGCGGTAGCCCTCGGGGCGGGGGCTGCCGAAATTGTGCTTGATGCGCGACTTCGTGTCGTTGCCTTTCTCCTGGCCGATGACGGCCACCGGCGCGCCGCGAAAGCGCGCGAGCCCCGCCTGGATCGCATCGTCATTGGCGAAATTGCGGTCGCCCGCAAGCGGCGTGAATTCGGTGAAGAGGCTGGAGGCGTAGTCGAGGAAATGCGGGCGCGAAGGATGGCGGGCGACCTGGGTCTTTTGCCAGGGGGACAGTTTGGAATAGATATCGGCCATCGCATCGCGGACGCGCCCCTCGAGCCGGGCGATCTCGTCTGACGTGTTCACGCTCTCGTCTTCGCCGGCGAGCTTCTTCAGTTCGAGAATCTTGCCTTCGAGATCAGAGATGGGTTTTTCGAAGTCGAGATAGTTGTGCATCAGATGCGTTTCCGATCATTTTTCGGCAAGGCCGCCCTGCCAAGCCAATCTGTCCGCGGTCCTAATCCTGTTTTTTCGCCTGTTTGGCAAGGGGGTGATGGTTCTGCACGAGCTCATGCAGGCGTTCGTCCAGCACATGCGTATAGATTTGTGTCGTCGAAATGTCCGAGTGCCCGAGCAGTTCCTGCACGGCGCGAAGGTCGGCGCCGTTGGCGAGCAGATGGCTGGCGAAGGCATGGCGCAGGACATGCGGGGAGATCGCCGCGACCCTGATGCCTGCGCGCGCGGCAAGGCCCTTCAGATCGCGGGCGAAGACCTGGCGCGGCAGATAACCGGACTTACCGTAGGAGGGGAAGAGCCAGGGGCTGTCGGCGCCGTCTTCCTTTCCCCGCAGCACTTCGCCATAGGCCCGCATGGCACGGATCGCCGCCTGCGACAGCGGCACCAGCCGTTCCTTGTTGCCCTTGCCGCGGATCACCAGGAAGCGGCCGTTCTGCGAGAGAACGCTTGCCGGCAGCGACACGAGTTCGCTGACGCGCATGCCAGTAGCGTAGAGGAGTTCGATCAGCGCGTGCATGCGCAACTTGGAAAGCGCGTCGTCGCCGCCCGATTGCGCCTCCGCCTCCGCCTGGCCGATCAGTTTGCTGACGTCGTCGATGCTGAGCGTCTTCGGCAGGGCGCGGCCCTTTTTCGGCGCGTCGAGGATGCCCGTCGGATCGTCGCCGCGTAAGCCTTCCGCATAGAGGAACTTGTAGAATTGCCTGAGCGCCGAAAGGCGCCGGGCCTGCGAAGAGGGCTTGAAACCTTCGCCGGCGAGATGGGAGAGATAGCTTCTTAGATCGTCGGCGGTGGCGGTGATCAGCCGCGTGCCGCGCGAGCGCAGGAATGAGAGCGCGTCCTTGAGGTCGCGTTCATAGGATTGCAGCGTGTTGACCGCTGCGCCGCGCTCGGCGCTCATCATCTCCAGGAAGGCTTCGAGGTGGGCCTCTGACAGATCAGTCATTGCGGCTTGTTGACCCGTTCTGTGGGAATGCGCACCGTGACGTCCCGCTCCACCGGGTCGACCAAGGTGACGAGCGCCACCATCGTGGCGTAGATAATGCCGGCCATAACGGCGCAGATGAACAGAAACCGGAAGAGGGTCGGCATTTCAGTCTCCTCTGCACGATCCCTGAAATTGGAGCCGATCAAGGATGCGATCATGCAGTGCGTGCCTATATGAACGGCTCCGCGGCCAAGTTCAAGAAGGCCGCGCGACGACTTGACGCTCCCCGCCGATTTGTCGATACCGGAGAGGAATGGGGAATATGAAGCGCAATGAACGACGTGACCGAACCGGTTTCCGCGACGCTGGCCGAAAGGGCAAAGCGCGCCCTCGGTAAGCGCAATCTCGTTTTCATCGGTCTGATGGGAGCGGGAAAATCGGCGATCGGGCGCCTGACCGCCCAGGCGCTCGGTATTCCCTTCATCGATTCCGACCATGAAATCGAGCGGGTCTCGCGCATGACGATCAGCGATCTCTTCGCCACCTATGGCGAGGAAGAGTTCCGGGCGCTCGAAGCTCGCGTGCTGAAGCGGCTGCTCCGGTCCGGGCCGCGCGTGGTCTCGACCGGCGGCGGCGCCTATATCAACGAACGTTCGCGGCGGCAGATCAAGAAGGGCGGCCTGACGATCTGGCTCAACGCGGAACTCGACGTGCTCTGGGAGCGGGTGAACAAGCGCGACACCCGTCCGCTTCTGAAGACCGAGAACCCCAAGCAGACGCTCGAGAACCTGATGCGTGCGCGGTATCCGATCTACGCGGAGGCGGATCTTACAGTCCTCTCGCGCGACGTGAAAAAGGAAACGATGGTCGAAGAGGTCCTCGCCGCCATCGCCGATTACCAGAAAGCCTGAAACGATGAACAGTAATGAGCTGCCCGCCGCCGAGCGCAAGGTTCGCGTGAACCTCGGCGACCGTTCCTATGACATCCTCATCGGCCCCGGTCTGATCGCCGCGGCGGGCCGAGAGATCGCGGCCCGCCTCAATGGCAGGAAGATGGCGGTGATAACGGACGAGAACGTCGCGCCGCGCTATCTCGAGCCGCTGATGGCGAGTCTTAAGGAAAGTAGTATCGAGGCGATCTCTCTCGTATTGCCGGCAGGGGAGAAGACCAAGAGCTTCGAACACCTCATTCCGGTTTGCGAGGCGATCCTCGGCGCCAGGATCGAGCGCAACGACGCGGTGATCGCGCTCGGAGGCGGCGTGATCGGCGACCTCACCGGCTTTGCCGCCGGCATCGTCCGCCGCGGCTCACGCTTTATCCAGATTCCGACCTCGCTTCTGGCACAGGTCGATTCCTCCGTCGGCGGCAAGACCGGCATCAATTCGCCGCACGGGAAGAACCTGATCGGCGTCTTCCACCAGCCCGAGCTTGTTCTTGCCGATACCGACGTGCTCGATAGCCTGAGCCAGCGCGAGTTCCGCGCCGGCTATGCCGAGGTCGCGAAATACGGGCTGATCGACAAGCCCGAGTTCTTCCATTGGCTCGAACAGAACTGGCAGGCGGTCTTTGCCGGCGGACCGGCCCGGATCGAGGCCATCGCCGTCAGTTGCCAGGCCAAGGCCGATGTCGTTGCCGCGGACGAGCGAGAAAATGGCCTCAGGGCGCTTCTCAATCTCGGCCACACCTTCGGCCATGCGCTGGAAGCGGCGACCGAGTACGACAGCGCGCGGCTGGTGCACGGGGAGGGCGTTGCGATCGGCATGGTGCTTGCGCATGAGTTCTCTGCCCGGATGAACCTCGCAAGCCCGGACGACGCACGGCGCGTGGAGGCCCATCTCAGGGCCGTCGGCCTGCCGACGCGCATGGGGGACATTCCCGGGACGCTACCGCCGGCGGAGCGGCTGATGGAGGCGATCGTTCAGGACAAGAAGGTGAAAGGCGGCAAGCTTACCTTCATCCTAACGCGAGGGATCGGGCAGTCCTTCGTCGCCGACGACGTTCCGTCTTCGGAAGTGCTGAGCTTCCTTAAGGAAAAACATCCCTGATGAGCGGCGGCGCATTCCTGGCGTTTCTGGCGGATCATTGGCCGTCTCTCGTTTCGGTCATTGGTCTGCTCCTGCTTTCCGCCTTCTTCTCCGCATCGGAAGCGGCGTTGAACGCGGCGTCCCGGTCACGAATGCATATGCTCGAGAGCAATGGCGACGCACGCGCCGGCATCGTCAACGGATTGATCGAGAGCCGCGACCGTTTGATTGGGGCGCTGCTCATCGGCAACATCCTCGTCATCATCCTCGCCTCGTCTCTGGCGACGAACCTGTCGATCCGCCTCTTCGGCGTTTACGGCGTCGCAATTGCAACGCTTGCGATGACGGTCCTCTTCGTTGTCTTCGCCGAAGTTCTGCCGAAAAGCTGGGCGCTCGCGTCGCCCGATCGTTCCGCGCTTGCGGTGGCACCGACAGTGAGGCCCTTCATCGCGGTGATCGGTCCCGTCTCCAATCTGGTGAATGCGATTGTCCGGCGCATGCTGAGCCTTTTCGGAGTAAACCTGTCATCGGAGGTGCCGATGCTCACCGCGCAGGAGGAACTGCGGGGTGCCGTCGATCTGCTCCATCGCGAAGGCTCGTTCGTGAAGGCGGACCGCGACTTGCTCGGGGGCGTGCTTGATCTCGGCGAACTCGAAGTTTCCGACGTCATGATCCATCGCACCGCGATGCGAGCGATCAATGCCGACGATCCGCCCGCCGTCTGCGTCCGGGAAATACTCGAAAGCCCGTTCACGCGCCTGCCGCTGTGGCGGGGCTCCGCCGACAACATCATCGGCGTCATCCATTCTAAGGATTTGCTCAGGGCGCTTGCCGAGCCGGATGTGCAGGCCGAGACGATCGACATCGTCAAGCTCGCGCAGAAACCCTGGTTCGTCCCCGACACGACCAATCTCAAGGACCAGCTCAACGCCTTTCTCAGGCGCAAGCTGCATCTTGCCATCGTCGTCGACGAATACGGCCAGGTGCAAGGGCTCGTAACGCTCGAGGATATCCTGGAAGAGATCGTCGGCGACATCGCCGATGAGCACGACCTCGACATTCAGGGCGTCCGTCAGGAGGCCGACGGCTCGATCGTCGTCGATGGATCCGTGCCGATCCGCGACCTCAACCGCGCGCTCGACTGGTCGCTGCCGGACGAGGAGGCGACGACTGTCGCCGGTCTCGTCATCCATGAATCGAAGAGCATTCCGGAGGAGCGGCAGGCCTTCACTTTCTATGGCAAGCGTTTCATCGTCATGAAGCGGGTGAAGAACCGGATCACTAAGTTGCGCATTCGCGCCGCCGAGGAAGACAGCCCTGCCGGCTGATCTCACCAACGCGTCGGCTCTCCAGGAGCGGCCGGTTCCACGGCGAGCGCGTGCAGTCCGGCGTCGAGTTCGGGCTTCAGGAGATCGTTAATCGCCCGGTGGCGCGCGACGCGGCTCATGCCGGCAAAGGCGCTCGAGACGATGCGGATACGCATATGCGTCTCGCCGCCGCCGTCGAAACCGGGCTGATGGCCGGCATGCAGATGGCTCTCGTTGATCACCATCAGGCGTTCGGGCTGGAAGGCCTGCACGAGCTTCTCTTCGATACGGCTTTGCAGCGACATCTTTCCGTCCCATTTCCCTGTTTGCCGGTGCGTCGAGATCGAGCGGCTGGCAAGGTCCGTGCGATGCAAAATAGCCGCACAAAGCCAGCAACATTCCGCTTTGTCAATTCTTGTTGTGGCCCTCTGTAAACCCCATAATGTGCGCCATGAAACTCGATTCAAAATATTTCGACCGCATCAGAACGCGCCCGAGGGGGGAAGCGCGCGTGGAGCCGTCTGCGCCTGTGTGCCAGTGGGACGGCTGCGACAAGAAAGCGGTGCATCGGGCGCCGGTCGGCCGCAACGCCGAGGGCGAATATTTCATGTTCTGCTTCGAGCATGTGAAGGAATACAACAAAGGGTACAATTACTTTTCCGGATTGTCCGATACCGAGATCGCCCGCTATCAGAAGGAAGCGATCACCGGTCATCGTCCTACCTGGACGGTCGGCGTCAACAAGAATGCCCGCAACGGTCCGACGCAGTCTCAGACGCGCTCCGGCAGCGCCGGCGCGCAGGCCCGCATGCGCGATCCGTTCGGCTTCTTCAACGAGGCGCGCGCCCGGCAGGCCCGGCACGAACCGCGCCTGCGCAAGCTGAAGACGCTCGAGGCGAAGGCCTTCGAGACACTCGGGGTCGCGGCCTCGGCGACCGCTGCCGACATCAAGGCCGCCTACAAGGAGCTCGTCAAGAAACACCACCCCGATGCGAATGGCGGAGACAGGGGATCGGAAGACCGCTTTCGGGCGGTTATCCAAGCCTACCAATTGTTAAAACAGGCTGGTTTCTGCTAACAACGCGGATTATGACAGAAAATACTATTTGCAGGCGAATGCGCGGGTGCCGTCCGGCGGCCGCTCTGGAGTTGTGATGAGCAAGATTGACCTCGACATTTCCAACCTCCCCGACACGACGATCTCGGTCCGGGAGGTTTTCGGCATCGATACGGATTTGCGCGTTCCCGCCTATTCAAAGGGCGACGCCTATGTGCCCGATATCGATCCAGACTATCTCTTCGATCGTGAGACGACGCTCGCCATTCTTGCCGGTTTCGCCCATAACCGCCGCGTCATGGTTTCGGGTTATCACGGCACCGGCAAGTCGACCCATATCGAGCAGGTCGCGGCGCGTCTCAACTGGCCTTGCGTGCGCATCAACCTCGACAGCCATGTGAGCCGTATCGATCTCGTCGGCAAGGATGCGATCGTCGTCAAGGACGGGATGCAGGTGACCGAATTCAAGGACGGCATCCTGCCGTGGGCCTACCAGCACAATGTCGCGCTCGTTTTCGACGAATATGATGCCGGCCGTCCGGACGTCATGTTCGTGATCCAGCGCGTGCTCGAATCCTCCGGTCGCCTGACACTGCTCGACCAGAGCCGCGTCATTCGTCCGCATCCGGCCTTCCGGCTCTTCGCCACCGCCAACACGGTCGGCCTCGGCGACACGACCGGGCTCTATCACGGCACGCAGCAGATCAACCAGGCGCAGATGGACCGCTGGTCGATCGTCACGGCGCTCAACTACCTGCCGCACGACAAGGAAGTCGACATCGTCGCCGCCAAGGTCAAGGGCTTCGTCGCCGGCAAGGGACGCGATACGGTATCGAAAATGGTGCGCGTCGCCGATCTCACGCGTGCCGCCTTCATCAACGGCGACCTCTCGACCGTGATGAGCCCGCGCACCGTGATCACCTGGGCCGAGAACGCCTATATATTCGGCGACATCGCCTTTGCCTTCCGTGTGACCTTCCTCAACAAGTGCGACGAGCTGGAGAGAGCGCTGGTCGCCGAGCATTACCAGCGCGCCTTCGGCGTCGAGCTCAAGGAGAGCGCCGCCAACATCGTGCTCGAAGCAACCGCCTGAGGCCTCCCGAAGCTCCGGCTCGGTGACAAGCCGGCTGCGACCTTGAAGCGGGAGGTTTCATCCCGCTCCAATCCCATTTAGAATCGATGCGTTCGGAGATGTCGGCCAGTCCGGCTGAAGAAGGAACTGTCGTGAGCTCGAATTCCAAGGCGAAGCCGCAAACGAGGGAGAACGCCGCCGAACCGTTCAAGCGGGCGCTTTCCGGCTGCATCCGCTCGATCGCCGGTGATGCGGAGCTTGAGGTCGCCTTTGCGAACGAGCGACCCGGAATGACGGGCGAACGCATCCGTCTGCCGGAGCTTTCGAAGCGCCCGAGCCGGCACGAGTTGGCCGTCGCGCGCGGGCTCGGCGATTCGATGGCGCTGCGCAAAGCCTGCCACGATGCCCGCATCCACGCGACGATGTCGCCGCAAGGGGCGGATGCGCGCGCGATCTTCGACGCCGTCGAGCAGGCGCGCGTCGAGGCGATCGGTGCGCTCAGAATGCCGGGCGTTGCCGACAACCTTTCCTCGATGCTCGATGAGAAATACTCCAAGGCGAACTTCGCCGCGATCGACGCGCAGGCGGATGCGCCGCTCGAAGAGGCGGTGGCGCTGATGGTGCGCGAGAAGCTGACCGGCGAGAAGCCGCCGGCTTCGGCCGGCCAGGTGCTCGACCTGTGGCGCGACTTCATCGAGAAAAAGGCCGGCGGCGACATGCGCAACCTTTCGGCCGCGATCAACGACCAGCAGGCTTTTGCCCGCGTCGTGCGCGACATGCTGGCTTCGATGGACGTCGCCGAGAAATATGGCGAGGACGACATCGAGCCGGACGAGCAGGAAAGCGAGACGGACGAGGATCAGCCGCGCAGCCAGGAGCAGGACGAGAACGCCAGCGAGGAGGAGGAAGGTTCCGACGCCGCGCCCGCCGAAGAAAACCAGTCTGCCGAGGAGCAGATGGAAGAAGGCGAGATGGACGGCGCGGAGATATCCGACGACGATCTTCAGGACGAGGGCGACGAGGAGAGCGAGACGCCCGGAGAGGTCAAGCGCCCGAGCCACCCCTTCGCGGATTTCAACGAGAAGGTCGACTACACGGTCTATACTCGGGAGTTCGACGAGACGATCACTGCCGAGGAGCTTTGCGACGAGGCGGAGCTCGACCGCCTGCGTGCCTTTCTTGACAAGCAGCTCGCCCATCTGCAGGGCGCGGTCGGCCGTCTCGCCAACCGGCTGCAGCGCCGGCTGATGGCGCAACAGAACCGGTCCTGGGAGTTCGACCTCGAGGAGGGCTATCTCGACACCGCCCGCCTGCAGCGCATCATCATCGATCCGATGCAGCCGCTCTCCTTCAAGCGGGAGAAGGACACCAATTTCCGCGATACGGTGGTGACGCTGTTGATTGACAATTCCGGATCGATGCGCGGTCGGCCGATCACGGTCGCGGCCACCTGCGCCGATATTCTCGCGCGCACGCTGGAGCGTTGCGGCGTCAAGGTCGAGATCCTCGGCTTCACGACCAAGGCGTGGAAGGGCGGGCAGTCGCGCGAGAAGTGGCTTACCGGCGGCAAGCCGCAGTCGCCCGGGCGTCTCAACGACCTGCGCCACATCGTCTACAAATCCGCCGACGCGCCCTGGCGCCGCGCCCGCCGCAATCTTGGACTGATGATGCGCGAGGGCCTGCTCAAGGAGAACATCGACGGCGAAGCGCTGATGTGGGCGCACGACCGCCTTCTGGTGCGGGCGGAACAGCGGCGCATTCTGATGATGATTTCGGACGGCGCGCCGGTCGACGATTCCACCCTGTCAGTGAACCCCGGAAACTACCTCGAACGGCATCTCCGCGCGGTCATCGAGCAGATTGAGAGCCGCTCGCCGGTCGAGCTTCTGGCGATCGGCATCGGCCACGACGTGACGCGCTATTATCGCCGTGCCGTAACCATCGTCGATGCGGACGAGCTCGCGGGTGCGATGACGGAGCAGCTTGCCGCGCTCTTCGAGGACGAGAGTCTGCATCGTCGTCGGGGCCGGGCGCGTCGCGCCGGTTAACGGTTGGGCGGCCGATGCCGTCCCAATCCGTCATCTTCCGTTTTGCGGCTATCCGCATTGCCCATCTACGGAAAGCCCCTCGTTCTCATCGCACCGTGCTTGCCCTGTCCGGGAAGGTCCCTCCTCAAATGCTCCGCCGAAATCTCGTCGTCCTCTCTCTGTTGGTTTCGGCTGCCGTCGCCCGTGCGGAGCCGGTGAGCGAGATTATTCCAGTCATGAGCCGGCAGATATCGCAGTTCAAGGTCGGTTCCGACGAGACGATGTTCGGCTCGCTCGAATTCATCGGCGGCATCGAAATGACCTCGGCCAATCCGCTGTTCGGCGCACTGTCGGCGATCAGGTTCCGTGCGGATGGTGATTCCTTCGTCGCCGTCATGGATACCGGTCATTGGGTCGAGGGCGTCGTCACCCGCGACGATGCAGGCAAACTAGAGGGCCTCGCCAATCTGACGGTCACATCGATGACCGATGGCAACGGCAAGGCGCAGCTCGAAAAATGGAGGGTGGATTCCGAGGGGCTGGCATTGCGCGACGGCGAGGCGATCGTCAGCTTCGAGCAGCTGCCTCGCATCGAAGTCTATCCAGATCCCGGTTTCGCCCACGCAAAACCCGTTGGGCAGTTGGCGCCGCCGTTTCCCGCGCGGGAGCTGCGCGGCAATGGCGGCCTGGAGACGATTGCGATCGCGCCGAAGAACGGTCCACTCTCGGGCGCCGCGGTCATCGTCTCGGAGCGCAGTGTCGACGAGGCGGACAATCTTCTGGCAGGCATCCTGGAGGGTCCGATGAGAGGCGTCTTTACGGTCGTCCGCGAGGATCCCTATTCGGTGACCGACGGCGCCTTCCTGCCCAGTGGCGACCTGCTTCTCCTTGAGCGCCGCTTCAATCTCGCCTCCGGCCTCGGCATGCGCATCCGCCGGATCGCTGCGGCCGATATCCGCCCGGGCGCGGTGGCCGACGGCGCGGTGATACTCGACGCCGACATGAGTTTTCAGATCGACAACATGGAAGCTCTCGATGTTATAGCGCGCCCGGACGGCGAAATCCGGGTGATCGTCCTTTCCGACGATAACCATTCGATCCTCGAGCGCAACCTGATGCTCGAATTCCGGCTCGCCAAATGAAAACGGGGCCGATCGGCCCCGTAGGCTTCAGGCAGTCGCCTTCGCTGTTGTCGCCTTCGCCGTGGCCGGCATCGGTTTGATGACACTCATCAGCGCGCCATAGGGCAACAGCAGGACGATGCCGCAAAGGATCTTGACCGCGAGATCGCCGAGCGCCCAGGAGATCCAGCGCGGTGCATCGACGGTCAGCAGACCGAGCAGCGGGGCCGCCTCCAGCGCGAAGCTGTCGTTCGGGCCAAGAAACACGAAAAACGGCGCGAAGGCGAAGGAGAAGAACATCGCCGTATCGAGGCCGGAACCGATGAGCGAGCCGGCGAGCGGGGCGCGCCACCACGTTTGGCGCCTGAGCCTGTTGAAGACAGAGATGTCGAGAAGCTGCCCGAGCAGGAAGGCCGAACCGGAAGCGATCGCGATGCGCGGCGTTGCGGCGAGGAAGGAAAGCACGACGGCGACCGCGAAGCCGGCAACGACGACGCGACGCGCGATCTGCGGGCCGAACTGACGGTTGGTGAGATCGGTGACCAGGAAGGCGAAAGGATAGCTGAAAGCGCCCCAGGTCAAAAGATCGCCGAGTTGCATGCCGGCGATCGAACCCGGCAGTGGATACTGGACGAGGAAGTTCGAAGCGACGACCACTAGGGTCATCAGCGCGACATAGATGAAGAACGTGCGGTTGCTCAGCATTTTTTTATCCTGGGTGATGCCACCAGCGAGGGAAACCTTAGCCGGATGGCGCAAGCCCCGGCCGTGATATGACGACACGAGAAAAAGGCTTGCCAGGCGAACCCGCAAGCCTTCTCAAGCTTTGTCAGAAGCGCTAGCGCCAATCAGGCAGCTTCAGCGACCTTCTTGACGATCTGACGACGCAGCAGGCGCGCGCGCATGCTGAGTTCGTTCTCGTCGGCCTTCAGCAGGAAGGCGTCGAGGCCGCCACGGTGCTCGACCGAGCGCAGAGCAGCAGCGGAAACGCGCAGGCGGAAGCGCTGGCCGAGAGCATCGGAGATCAGCGTGACGTTGCACAGGTTCGGCAGGAACTTGCGCTTGGTCTTGTTGTTGGCGTGGCTGACATTGTGGCCCGACTGGACGCCCTTGCCGGTCAATTCGCAACTACGGGACATGGTACACCTATTCTCTTATCGCCGCCGGACAATGCGGTAGCGGGCCCAGAGCCCAGGCCGCGTTCCTGTTGGCCATTATTGGAAAAGTCGCGGTTCTATAGTCAGTGACGGGGCGCCAGTCAAGCCAAACCTGCGCATTCCCGAAAAACCAGCGCTTTTCCGCGAACTAGTCCTAAAATAACATCTGCTCTTTGGGGCACAAGGCCCGTTCCAAGCCGATCGAGGATGCGCTAGTTCTTCCTGCTACGATCAAGGGCGGGATTTTCGGCAATTGGCCTAGAAAAGCCGCAAACCGCCTGCATTTCAAGGGATTGCGATAGCAAGGAATGATGGGGCACTGGGCATGAAGTTGCGCATGGGTTTTCGCGCGCCGGCACTTTTGGCCGCCGTGATGTTTTCCACAACGTCGTTTGCTGCGGATGTCAAACATCAGACGGATTACAGCATCGCGCTTGCGGGGCTGCCGGTGGCGCGGGCGTCGTTCCACACCGAGGTCGAAAAGAATCGCTACACGATTTCGGGAACGCTGAATTCGGCCGGGCTCGTTGACATCATCAGCCGCACCAGGGGACAGACGCGTGTCTCGGGGGTGATTGGTCGCGACCGTCTTCGCGCCTCCGAATATTCGATGTCCTATCGCAGCGGCCGAAAGGAGCGCGCGATCAATGTGAGCTTCCGCAACGGCAACGTCGTCCATGCGAGCATGGTGCCAAAACGCAACCCCCTGCCGAAGAACTGGGTGCCGGTGACGGGCCGAGACATGCGCAATGTGCTTGATCCGCTTTCGGGCCTGATCATTCCGGCCAGCAGTCGCGTTTGCCCGAACACGTTGCCGATCTTCGACGGCGAATCGCGGCTCGACATCAAGCTGTCACCCAAGGGGACGAGGAACTTCAGGACCAAAGGGTTCGCGGGGGAAGTGATCGTCTGCGGCATCCGCTTCGTACCGAAGGCGGGATATAGGAAGGGGCGGGAGGATGTCGAATATTTACGCCGCCTGGAAACGATGGAGATCTGGTACGCGAAAGCGAACGGCGTCGACGTCTATGCTCCGGTCTATGCCCGCATACCCACGAAGATTGGACCGGTCACGGTTTCCGCGACGCGATTCGGCGGTTGAGGCGCCGCCCCATATAGTTCTGTTTTCGTGTTTGAATGGACGTGACGCTTGGAGGTCCGCCCAAGTCACCTCTTTCCGGAATCGCGCAAGCGCGATAGATCAGTGACAGTCGAGTGAGTGCCGGTGGAGTCCGCGGAGGCTGTTTTCGCGATTGGCTTCGGCAATACGATGGACATGCGGGGTCCGGCGCGCTCGGGCCGCACGAGGGGCAGGAATGAAGGTCAAGGCAACGCTGATCGGTTTCTCCGCAATCCTGATGTGGTCGCTGCTGGCGCTCTTTACCGCTGCGTCCGGCAAGATGCCGCCGTTTCAGCTTTCGGCCATCTGCTTCCTCGTCGGCAGCTTGCCCGGGATCGTCGTGCTGGCGTCGAAGCCAGAGCGCTTGGCGCTTCTGAAACAGCCGGTAAAGGTCTGGGTCACCGGCGTTGCCGGCCTTTTCGGCTATCACTTTCTCTATTTCACGGCGCTTCGCAACGCGCCGGCCGTGGAGGCCGGGTTGATCGCTTATCTCTGGCCGCTGCTGATCGTCGTCGGCTCGGCGTTGCTGCCCAGCGAGAGACTGCGCTGGTATCATATCGCCGGTGCACTCGCCGGTCTTTGCGGCACGATCCTGATCGTCGCGCGAAACGGCATCGCCTTCGACGGCGCCTACACGCTTGGCTATGGCGCAGCCTTCCTCTGCGCCTTCACCTGGTCCGGCTATTCACTGATCACACGGCGCTTCGGCACGGTATCGACCGACGTCGTCACTGGTTTCTGCCTGGCGACCTCCATTCTGTCCTTCTTCTGCCATCTCGGCCTTGAAACGACCGTCTGGCCGCAGACGGCCTTCGAGTGGCTCGCGGTGGCGGGACTTGGCCTTCTGCCGGTCGGCGCGGCCTTCTATGCCTGGGATTTCGGCGTGAAAAACGGCGATATCCAGTTCCTGGGTGTGGCGAGCTACGCCGCACCGGTGCTCTCGACCTTGATCCTGATCCTGTTCGGCTTCGCCGAGCCGTCCTGGCGGATCGCGGCCGCCTGCCTGCTCGTGACCGGCGGCGCCGTGCTCGCGGCGAAGGACATGATTTTCCGCAAGGGCAAGGCCGCGGCGCAGCCGGCGGAGTAGGATCACCCCTCAGGTGGCCGCCAATCGGGCGGCGCCATCTCGAAGGCGGAGAAGTCGAAACCGGGTGCGACGGTGCAGCCGACGAGCGTCCAGTCTCCGAGCGACGTGGCGGACTGCCACCAATCGGCGGGAACGACGTGTTGCGGCCGCTCTCCGCTGGGAAGGTCCGGGCCGAGCCGGACCTGTGAAGCCGGCCTGCCGGACTCGGCAATGCTGAGCTCGAGCGGCGAGCCGGCGTAATAGTGCCAAATCTCGACGGCGTCTCGGACGCGGTGCCAGTGCGAGCGATCGCCTCTTTCGAGGAGATAGTAGATCGCGGTGGAATGCCCGCGCGGGGCGCCGGCCGGGTCGCGGAATGTCTCGCCGTACCAGCCGCCTTCCGGATGCCGGACGAGCCCGAGCGTCGCGATGATCTCCGCGGCCGTCATCTCTTGCGATGCAGTCATCTAGAAATTGTCCTTGCGCTTGCGGATTTCGGCGAAAACGGCTGCGTCGCTCGCCTTCTCCATGCCGAGATTCGCGCGAACCCTCGGGTCGCTGGCGCGCAGGAAAGGGTTCGTCCGCTTTTCAAGTCCGATCGTCGTCGGCGCGGTGAATCCGCCGTCCAACCGGGTCTCCTCGATTTCAGCGGCGCGTTCCTTGAGAGCCGTGTTCTCCGGGTCGATGGTGACGGCGAAATGGGCATTGGAGAGCGTGTATTCGTGGCCGAAATAGACGGCGGTGTCGTCGGGAAGCGCCATCAGACGGTTCAGCGACTGCCACATCGTCTCGGCCGTACCTTCGAAGAGCCGGCCGCATCCGAGCGCAAAAAGCGTGTCGGCGGCAAAGAGCAGCTTGTCTTGAGGGAAATGGTAGCAGATGTGGCCGGCCGTATGCCCTGGGGTTTCAATGATCTCGACCGGATGGCCGGCGAAGTCGAAGCGGTCGCCGTGGCCCACGGTCCTGTCGATGCCGGGAATTTTCGACGCCTCGTTCTTCGGGCCAATGATCGTCACGCCGAAGCGTTCCTTGAGGCTTACATTCGCGGCCACGTGGTCGCCATGATGATGCGTCGTCAGGATATGCGTCAGTTGCCAGCCGCGGCGTTCTAGCGCGTCGAGGATCGGCTGCTCCTCCGGCGCGTCGATCGATGCCGTGGCGCCGCTCAGTCGGTCATGGAGAAGCACACCGAAATTGTCGGTGCGGCAAAGGAAGAGGTCGAGTTCGAGCGCCGCCATCGCTTGGTCCTCCGATCGGGAATGGGTATCGGGATCGCGGAAAGCCGCCCGCACGGTTTCCCGCTACAGCCGAATGTAGCGAGGCTCGTCTTGAAGTCTACTGTCTCAAGGCTAACATGTCGCCCATGCACACCGATATCGTCGATCTCCGCCAATTCTACCATTCCGAACTCGGCCACATGGCGGAGCAATCCGTCAGCATGGCACTCGCTTCGGTCTGGGCGCGCCTGCCGGAGGAGCGGCTCGTCGGGCTCGGCTATGCGGTGCCGTATCTCGAGCGCTTCCGCGCCGACACGGAACGGACTTTCGCCTTCATGCCGGCGGGCCAGGGCGCGGTAAACTGGCCGGCTGCCGAGCTCTCTTCGACCGCGCTCGTCTTCGACGAGGAATTGCCGCTGCCGGATGCCTCGATCGACCGCGTGCTGATGGTTCATTCGCTGGAATTCGCCGAGAGCCCGCGCGAGACGATGAAGGAGATCTGGCGGGTGCTTGCGCCAGGCGGCCGCCTCGTGATCGTCGTGCCGAACCGCCGCGGCGTCTGGGCGCGAATGGAGCACACCCCCTTCGGCTCGGGTCGGCCCTATTCGCGCGGACAATTGACGGCGCTGTTGCGAGAGACCAACTTCACGCCCGGCGCGACGGCCGAGGCGCTGTTCTTCCCGCCGTCGAAGCGCAAGCTGGTTCTCCGCCTCCGTCACGGCATCGAGCGCTTCGGTCGATCGCTCTGGCCGGTCTTTTCCGGCGTCATCATCGTCGAGGCGCAGAAGCGGCTTTATCAGGGCTTGCCGGTGGCCGCGCGCGCTTCGCGCCGCGTCTTCGTTCCGGTCCTGGCGCCGCAGGGTGTGCCCAGCACGCGCAGTCGAGCGGCAAAAGCGCCATAGGTTGGCGGGACGGGACGGGCGATGAGAATGCTCGCGCTCCGCCTCATCTCCGGTAGCCCCACGTCGCACTCGACAAATATCGCCGGCCCCGGTATTGGCTGGACCCGCATTCTTCCCGCGAAAGCCGAGCCGATGAACCTTGCCCTGAAGAGCCCTGAGCCGCGTACCGGCATCCTGGACATTGCCGCCTATGTGCCGGGCAAGGAACATGCGCCGGGCGTCGCCAAGGTGCACAAGCTGTCGTCGAACGAAACGCCGCTCGGGCCGAGCCCGCGCGCGGTCGAGGCGTTCCAGAAAGCCGCGCTTACGCTCGAGCGCTATCCGGACGGTCAGGCGCATGCGTTGAAGGACGCGATCGCGACCGTTCACGGTCTGAACCCCGCCAATATCCTCTGCGGCAATGGTTCGGACGAGTTGCTCGGCCTTCTTTGCCAAACTTATCTAGCACCCGGCGACGAGGGGATCGTCACCGAGCACGGCTTCCTTGTCTATAAGATTCAGATGATGGCGGCCGGCGGCACGCCCGTGACGGTCAAGGAGCGGGATCAGCGCATCGATGTCGATGCGATCCTCGCGGCCGTGACGGAGCGGACGAAGATCGTATTCATCGCCAATCCGGCGAACCCGACGGGCACCTACATTCCGCTGAACGAGGTCCGTCGCCTGCATGCGGGGCTGCCGGCCGGCGTGCTACTGGTGCTTGATGCGGCTTACGCGGAATATGTCCGGCGCAACGATTACGAGGCCGGGCTTGAACTTGTATCCGGCAACCGTAACGTGGTGATGACGCGGACCTTCTCGAAGATCTACGGGCTTGCGGGTCTGCGCATCGGCTGGATGTATGCGCCGCGCCACGTGGTGGATGCGGTGGATCGTGTGCGCGGCCCCTTCAATCTCAACGCGCCGGCGATCGCGGCCGGTGCGGCGGCAATCCGCGACCAGGCCTTCGTCGCCGCGGCCGTCGATCACAATCTCACCTGGCTGGCAAGGGTCAGCGAGACGCTTACGGCGATCGGTCTTCGCGTCACCCCGTCGGTGACCAACTTCGTGTTGGTCCACTTCCCCGATGAAGCGGGCAAGTCGGCCGAGGAGGCGGATGCGTTCCTGACGAGCCGCGGCTTCATCCTGCGCGCGGTCGGCGCTTACGGTTTTCCCAATGCGCTGCGCATGACCATCGGCTCGCAGGAGGCGAACGAAGGCGTGATCGCGGCGCTCAAAGAATTCATGGGACGCAAATGATGGCTCAGCAATTCGAAACCATCGCCCTTATCGGGATCGGCCTGATCGGTTCGTCGATCGCCCGGGAAATCCGCGAGAAGCAGCTTGCCGGCACGATCGTCGTCTCGACGCGCAGCGAAGCAACGCTGAAGCGCGCCGCCGAGCTCGGCCTCGGCGACCGCTACACGCTTTCGGCTGCCGAGGCGGTGAAGGACGCGGATCTCGTCATCGTCTCAGTGCCCGTCGGGGCCTCGGGCGCCGTTGCGGCGGACATCGCCGCGCATCTGAAACCCGGAGCGATCGTCACCGACGTCGGCTCGACGAAGGGTTCGGTCATCGCCCAGATGGCGCCGCACCTGCCCAAGAGCGTCCATTTCGTGCCCGGCCACCCGATCGCCGGTACGGAGCATTCCGGACCGGACGCCGGCTTCGTCGGGCTGTTCCGCGGACGCTGGTGCATCCTGACGCCGCCGCCCGGCACCGACGAGGAGGCGGTCGCCAGGCTGCGGCTCTTCTGGGAAACGCTCGGCTCGATGGTCGACGAGATGGATCCCGAACATCACGACAAGGTGCTGGCGATTGTTTCGCACCTTCCGCACATCATCGCCTACAACATCGTCGGGACGGCCGACGATCTGGAGACGGTAACCGAGTCGGAAGTGATCAAATATTCGGCCTCGGGCTTCCGCGACTTCACCCGTTTGGCGGCCTCGGACCCGACCATGTGGCGCGACGTCTGCCTGCACAACAAGGACGCGATCCTCGAAATGCTCGCCCGCTTTTCCGAGGATCTGGCTTCCTTGCAGCGCGCGATCCGCTGGGGCGACGGCGACAAGCTGTTCGACCTCTTCACCCGCACGCGAGCAATCCGCCGGTCGATCATCCAGGCCGGCCAGGATACGGCCATGCCGGACTTCGGCCGGCATGCCATGGATCAATAGGACGCCTGCACCAGTTGCCGCTCACAGCGCCGGCAGTACGCCCACCGGAACGAAGGCGAGAAAGGCGGTGCCGTCGCGCACGTTGAGCTTGACCGTCGCCTCGTTCCTGCCGCCGGCAAGCGCGTTCAGCATGTTGGCGATGTTGTTGACGAGATCGGTCTCGTCGGGAGCAATCTTAACGAGGTTTTCCCGCCAGGCATCGATATTCGCGATGGTCAGCGAAAACTCGCCGGAGATCAGCCCCTGATCGTTGACCGAGAAGGGTCCGGAGAGCTTGGCGGTCATTCCCGAGCCTGCATCGAGCGTCAATTGACGCAGTTCCCCGCTAGCGCCGCGAAGCATATCAGGCGAAAAGGCGCCGGCCTGAAGCCAGTCGGCCTTGCCGGCGACCGTCAGATCCATCGCGATGTCGGCGGGCGGAGCGAGGCTCGGTCCCTGGTCCGGGCGCAGGTCGAGCTTGTCGATGCTGAGCGCGGCGTCGAGATCGCCGCCGTTCCGGCGCAGATGTATCTCGCCGTGGCTTGCGCCGAAGCCGAGGCCTTTGTCTGCCAGCGGCGACCGCGCGGTGCCGGTCAGGTTGTCATAGGCAAGCGAAGTTCGGTCGACACCCGAAAGGGTCGCCGCAAGGCTTGCGTGGAGCAGCGTCCAGTCAGCCGATACCGTCACGCCCGGCGAGACGCGGATTTCGGCCGGGCCGTCGAGTTCGATGACGGCCCGCCCGGGCTGGTAGACCTGTGCAGCCGATCTCAGGGCGCCGAAGGACGCGGAGGCGCCGCGGCGCCTGTCATCGAGGCGCACCTCGTTGCAGAAGAGACCGATGCGGAACGGAAATCCGCGCACCTCCATGTCCGTGCATTCGCCGCCGAGGCCGCTCGCCTGCCGTTCCGTCAGAAAGGCCGTCAGCCGTTTCTCGATTTGGTCCGCGGCAAGGAACCAGCCGGCGGAATAGAGGCCGCCGACGAGCACGACGCCCGCCGTCAGCCAGAGAAACTTCCTGGCGACGGGCGAGCGGTTGGCGACTGCGGTTACCGTCATGGTATCGACTACTCCATTTATAGTCGGGAGCGGCCTTTCGGGTGGCCGGTCCCGATGCGGCGAACTAGCGTAAGTCGCGTTCGTGACTTGGACTGCTTCAGCCAGAGCCATGAACGGGGTCGCTGTAGCACTTTGAATCGCTGAATGTTTTTTCCTTAAATCGGGTCCGATTTAAGGAAACATGCAGTAAAAAATTCGGCTGGGCCGCAGGAGGCCGACACGTGATTCGGCGCCCGACAGGCAGCAAGGGTTGGATGGTAGCGGATATGGACGAATTTTGGGTCTTTGGCTACGGGTCGTTGATGTGGAATCCGGGGTTTCGCTTCGAGGAGAAGTGGACGGCGCGCGCCTTCGGCTACCGCCGTTCGCTTTGCGTGCATTCCTGGGTGCATCGGGGAACGGAGCGCCGCCCGGGCCTCGTGCTCGGGCTCGACCATGGCGGCTCCTGTATCGGCACGGCTTTCCGCGTGGCATCCGCGGAAAAGGCTGACGTGCTCGATTATCTGCGCGAGCGCGAACTGGTCACACGCGTCTACAAGGAACGGACAATGCCGGTACAGCTTGCCGACGGACGTCGCGTGCCGGCGCTTGCCTATGTCATTGACCGCAACCACGTCCAGTATGCTGGCGCGCTGACGGCGGCGGAAGCGGCGGCGACGGTCGCGGTCGCGGTAGGCAAGTCCGGTCCGAACAGTGAATATGTCCTCAACACGCTCGGGCATCTCAGGGAAATGGGCATCCGCGACCACTGGCTCGAGGAGGTCGCGACGAGCCTGAACGCCGGTGCGGCCGCTTCGGCACAGGTCCAGATCCGCTGATCCCGGCCGAAGCACGGCCGAAGAATCACAAGCCGATCGGCGCGCCTTTCCCTGTTATTCCGCTTTGGCTCTAAGTTCGCGCAGCCGTTGTTCCGCGCTGGGCGGCAGCGGCACGTGCGGATTGGCCTTTACGGTTTCGATCAGAAGTTCGTCGCTTGCGGCCTCGGTCACTGCCACCAGCTTTGCGAGAAATTCGTCCGGGTCCATGCCGGCCTCGATCGGCGGCAGGATGCGCACCTTGAAATGTCCCGGGAAGCGCAGGAACTTGCGTCGCGGCCAGAACAACCCCGGATGCATTGCGACGGGGACGACCGGCACCTGCAGGTCGCGATAGAGCCGGGCAATGCCGTATTTATATTCCGGCGGCGCACCGGGCGGCCGACGCGTGCCCTCCGGATAGATGATCAGTTGCCGCCCCGCTGCCATTTCCCGCTTGGTGCGCTCCATCACCTCAGTCATTGCTTTGCCACGGGCGGCACGGTTCACCGGCACCATGCGCTGCTTGACAATGTACCAGCCGAACAGCGGTATCCAGGTGAGCTCGCGCTTGAGGATATAGAAGGGGTCGTCGAGCCAGGGCAGAAGTGCGTAGGCGTCCCAGAAGGACTGATGCTTGGGCGCGAAAATATAGGAGCCCTTTGGAATGTTCTCGACGCCTTCGACCTCGAAGGTCGTGCCGACGATCTTGGCGAGCAGCCAGTGATTGCTTCGCACCCAGTTCTTTGGCACGAACCAGGCAGCCTTGCGCGGCAGCAGGAAATAGATCGGCGTCAGCACGATCATCTGGACGATCAGGTTGGCATAGAAGACCAGATTGAAGAGGATCGAACGCAGGATGATCATCTGGCAGGCTCTCGATGGGGTGCAAAGACTTCGGCCGATCAGCCGATTGCTTCGCTGCCTACACGAATATGCAATCGAGGAAAACAGTCTCGCGCCAGAGAGCATGAGAAGAGTGGGAAGCTTCGCTCATCCGCCACGCCGGTCACCATCTCCCGCAGCTACTCTTCGGCGGGAGTCACCCGCGAGGGCTCGGTCCTGAGCCCGTTCGTCGAACGCGCGCCCACCATCTCGCGAATGGAGGCGATCGAGTATTTGCCGTATTCGAGCAGAATGGCCTTCAGCACGAGCGGATTGCGCAGCCAATTGGTCGTCTTGAGGTCGGAATTGACGACGGGATAGGCGATGAACTGCGCTTCCGGCCTCGCGCGACGCAATTCGAGCAGGCTGCGCGGCATGTGATAGTTGTTGGTGACGACGAGGATGGTCCTGTAGCCGCGGTCATGGATCCACTGCGAGGCCTCGGTCGCATTGCCGATCGTGTCGATCGCTTCGTGTCCGATGTCGACACAGCATTTGAAGAGGTCGGGTGAGCTCTGGGTATTGCGGCGGATCTGGCTCCCGGTCGTCGTCGGATGCACGCCGGAGATCAGCAGCCGCTTGCCGGCTCCGGTCTTGAGCAGGTCCACCGCCTGGTCGATCCGCTGGAAGCCGCCCGTGAGGACGACGATCGCATCCGCCCTGGGTGTCACCGGAGGCCGCAGCGAGGCGACCGTGTCGGCGAACTGCAGGAAGCCGGCAATGAAGACGGCGAGGAAGGCGAGCAGCACGAAAAAGCCGCGGCGGAGAATCTTGCGCAGCAAGCTGCGGGACCGACGGCGGCGCGCGGCCTTCTCCTGCCATTTGCCCCTTTCGATCATTCCGCTCTCGCGTAGCTCTTGCGCCATCATGATTCTCTTCACATAGCCGCAGATTGCGGCAGGGAATAGATCGATTGCGGGCGATTCATGGCGTTAGAACCGTCCCCGCTTCGTCGTTGAGGGCCCTAGCCCTGGTAAGTGTCTGTTCGGCCGGGATCCGACCGGATGAGATCGATCTCGTAGATGGTCCGCATGACGGTCAGGCGCGCCGTCATCGTCGTCAACAGCGCGATGACGACGATGATCGCGAGTATGCCGAAATAGCCGGTGTAGCCGATCGCGAAGGTGCCGAACAGCGCCGTCGCCTGGTCCGTCTCCGGGGTCGCAAGCGTTTGCGATTGCCAGAAGCTGGCCATGGCAAAGCACAACGCCGCAAGAAGCCCGCCCGCGCCGGCGCCCTTCAAGCTGATTCGGAGGAAATGCTTTTGAAATTCGGAAGCGACGAAGCCCGCCTCCGCGCCGACGAAGTGCAGCACCTCGACGATGTGACGGTTGCCGGAGAGCGCGCCGCGGGTCGCGAAGACGACCGTGAGCACCATGGCGGAGAAGACCAGCACCAGGACGCCGGTTCCGATCATCGTGGTCGTGTCCGCCATTGCTACCAAGCGATCGACCCAGGTGCGGTGGTCGTCGAGAAAAGCCTGCGGAATGGTTTCCGTCAGCGCTTGGCGCATCGCCACGAAATCGGGAGGGTTGTTCTCGTCGATCGTTATGACGACAAGTCGCGGCACGGGCAGTTCGTTGAGGTCCAATCCACCCCCGAGCCAAGGTTCCAGGAGGCGCGCCGTCGCCTCGCGGTCGATGATGGTGCCGCCCGTCGTCCCGCTGAAGGTCAGCGCCAGGTCGCGCGCATCCGCGAGCGCCTTCTCCATATCGAGGTTGTCGTCGGGCTTAATCTGAATGGTGATCTCCCGCGAAATCTGCGATTGCCAGCTTTGTGCCGTCGCCCGCACCATGCTGACGCCACCGAGCGTCAAGCAAGCGAGGAAGGACATGATGGCGATGACGCACATCAGCGCGTTGCCGGACACGTTGGCCGACGGCACGATCGGCCCGGTCGGGCGCACGCGCATCTCGGTGCGGCGCTGCTGCTGCGGCGGCGGGGCAGGGTCGCGGCGTGGGACGCGATTCTCATTCATAGATGTCAAGCCGCCCCTGTGACAGGATCATCCGGCGCGCCTCGACCTGATCCATGAGCGACAGGTCGTGCGTGGCGATCACCACGGCTGTTCCAAGCCGGTTCAATTCCAGGAAAAGGTTGAGGAGGCGGCGCGCCATCGGCGGGTCGACATTGCCGGTAGGCTCATCGGCGAGCAAAATTTCCGGCCGATCGATGAGTGCCCGCGCGATTGCGGCGCGCTGCTTTTCTCCGCCCGACAGGACCGGCGGGAGCACGTTAATGCGCTCGCCGAGCCCGACCCACTTCAGAAGCTCGAGCACATCCGAGCGGTAGCTCGCCTCTTCCTTGCCCCGGACCCGAAGTGGCAGCGCGACGTTTTCGTAGGTCGTCAGATGGTCGAGCAGGCGGAAGTCCTGGAAGACGATGCCGACGCGGCGGCGCAGCATCGGGAATTCCTCGCGCGGGATGGAGGAAATGTTGCGATCGAACATCCGGATCAGTCCGCGCGTCGGCCGGAGCGACAGGAAAAGCAGCCTCAGCAGTGTCGTCTTGCCGGCGCCCGAAGGACCGGTGAGGAACTGGAAGGAACGCCGCGGGATGTCGAACGTAAGGTCCCGGAGGATTTCCGGTCCCATGCCATAGCGCAATCCGACATTCTCAAAGTGAATCAATGGGACAGCCCAGTCTCTCGTCACGCCCTCGACATTTGCGGCAACCCGATCGCCACATGCAGCGCCGCGCTCCTATCAGACGCGCAAGGATCGCTGCAGCATTTGAATCGCGGCACGCTCCTATCCTTAAATCGGCGCCGATTTAAGGATACACGCAGTAGGGCGGCGCGCCTGCCAATGCAAAGCCGCACGACACTATGGTTAAGCAAGGGTTAATTTTCCATGAAAAGACGCCGCTTTCGCGGCCCCTTTCCGAAACATTAACCATTTTGGTTTACGTGTCGTCAGGATTTGATGCAATGCCCTCTTTCTTGCAGGGGTGGGGCGCGGCATTGCAAGAAAGCAGAAGTGCCATGGCGAGCTTGCATGTGGGCAAAAGAACTCGCACGGCCGCGACGGGAGACCGCCCATGCAGGCTTTTCGCGCAAGAACCACGGGCATTGACCTCATTCCGCCGGAGCGGCGGCCGCGTTCAAACACCGCCGCGGTTAGACCTCTCGACTATATCGACGTCGAGTTCGAGACCATCGCCGCCACTGTCCGCCGCAGCCCTTATCCGGTCTTCAACGACAATCGGCGATCCGCCGGCAGGGCAGTCCTGCGCCGCACGACGGTGCGCGGGAACGAGGGCGTGGCCGAGCGGGTCCTCGCGGCAGTCGAGGCGAGGCTCAGCGTCATGCCGTCGCGGCGTTTTGCCGGTTTGGTCGCGGGCCTTGCGCTCTCCGCCTTCCTACTCGTCGCCGGATTCAGCGGTGAGGGGCAGGCCGACATGCATCCGCTCGCGATCGAGGGCATCAGCGCGTCGATGGATTATTCCGGCGCGATGCGGGTTCTCGCCGTCTACGGCAGGATCGACAACCGTTCAGCGACCGAGCAACGTCTGCCGCCGGTTGTCGTCGACGTGACCAGCAATGGACGCAAGGTGACATCGACGCGGCTGACGCTTGAGGCGGCGCCGATCGCGCCCGGCGAGAGCCGCCATTTCGTGACGCGGCTTCCTTATGCGGGTGGAAAAGAGCCGGACGTAGCGGTTTCCTTCGCCGAAAACAGTGTTTCCGATCACTGATTGTGCTACTGCATGATTTTATTCCTGAATCGGTTCCGATCGAAGGAATCGTGCAGTGCGAAGGGAGGGCCGGCGTTCTTCCTGGCGAAATGGAGAAACCCGCATGCCCGTCGTCCGCGGTAAGAATATCGAAGTCCTTTACAGCGCCGAAACGATCGCTGCGCGAAATCGGGAAATGGCCGAGGAGATCGTTCGCGGGCCGCACAAGGATCTCCTCGTCATCTCGATCCTGAAAGGCTCCTTCATCTTCGCAGCCGATCTGATCCGTGCCATGCATGCGGCGGGACTGGCACCGGAGGTCGAGTTTATTACCCTGTCGAGCTACGGCAAGGGCACCGAATCCATGGGGGTCGGGATTACCAAGGATATCGATAGCGACGTGCACGACCGCGACGTGCTGCTGATCGACGACATTCTCGAATCCGGCCGGACGCTCCGCTTCGCCAAGGATCTGCTCCTGGAGCGCGGCGCGCGACACGTCACGATCGCGGTGTTGCTCGACAAGCGTGAAAAGCGCCGTGTCGATCTGGAAGCGGACTATGTCGGCTTCGAATGCCCGGACCATTTCGTCGTGGGCTACGGGATGGATGTCGCCTATGCCTTCCGGGAACTGCCGTTCGTGGGCGTGGTGACGGGCGACGCGGAATAGCGCCTCTCGGCGGTTGTCCCGATCTACGCAAGTCAGCCGTAACGACCCGCCCTGTGCGGGCATCCTCTGTCGAATACAACTCCATCCGTAAAATGCTTCCGATCGTGTTTACCGAAAGCAAACGAAAAGCTGTTTGTTTGAAGAGGTACCGCGACCAGGTAGATCAATGGTCCGGCGCTTAGGTTCAATGAAGGAGCGTCCTTGGTATGCAGGGACGCCAGCGCTCCGTGAGAGCGAGCACGGGAGGCCATGATGGCGAGAATCCTGATTACCGAGGATGAGGATGCCCTGCGCTCATTTGTGGCGCGGGCGTTGCGACTCGATGGGCACGAAACCGTGGAAGCCGGCGATGGAGCCGACGGGCTCGCCTGCCTTCGCGATCAGCCGTTCGATCTGCTATTGTCCGATATTCGCATGCCGGTCATGGACGGCATCGAGCTTGTGCACCAGGCATCGGCCGCATTTCCGGCGTTGAAGATTCTGCTGATGACCGGCTATGCCGAGCAGCGCGAGCGTGCCGACGACCTCTCCGGCAAAGTTGTCGACGTGATCGCCAAACCCTTTTCGCTGCCGGACATCCGCAAGGCCGTTGCCTTGGCGCTCGCCGCCTGACGGCGCTTTCGCGCGAATTTAACGCGCGTAGCGGCGCTTTGCCCTCACTCTAACCCTCTTCCCGCACACGGGGAGAGGGAGGACTAAGCGGTGCCGCGGTTCTCCTCGCCCCGTTTGGGGGAGAAGGGCCTCACTGGGCGGAAAAGGCGCATCCTCAACTCGCACCTCCGCCAAGGTCATCACCGCATGTCGAGCAATCGTTCGAGATATTGCCGCTCCGCCTCCGGCGACAGGTTGTCGCCGAGCTTGCGGCGGATCTGTTCGAGAATCTGACGCGCCCGTTGCGTGTCGATCTCGTCCGGCACTTTCACGCTCTGTCCGAAATCGGGGCCGATATTCTGCTGGCGCCGTCCGAGCGGGTCGCGCCCGTTCTGGCCGTATTGCGGAACGCCTTGCCCCGGCCCCTGTCCCTGCTGGGCCTGCATCTGGTTCATCATCTCCTGCGCGCCTTCGCGCAGTGCCTGCAGTGCGCGGCCCTGGTTGCCGACGGCTTGTTCGCCCTGGCCCTTGCCGAGAGCATCGGCCGCGCCTTCCATTTCGCGCTGAGCCTGGCCGAAGCCTTTGCCGGGCTGAACGCCGAGCTCCTGAAGGCCTTTTTGCAGCTCGCCCAATTGCTTGCCGAGTGCCTCCTGCTGCTGCTTGAGCTGCTTCAAGGCTTCCTTCAACTGTTCGGCCGTCATGTCATCGAGCGGGCTGGGCTCGCCGTTTGGATCGCCCTGCTGTCCGGGGTCCTGAGGCATGTCCTGGCCGAAGAGCTCATTGTCCTCGCCGTCGAGCGGGTCGCCGCGCTGCATCCGGTCGCGCAGTGCCTGGTCCAGTTTGAAGGTCTCGTCCATGAGCTGCTGTTGCTGCTGCATCAGCTGGCCGAGCTTATCCATCTGCTGGCGCATGGCGCTGTTCTGCTCGCCCATCTGCTGCATGCGGCCGGCCTGGAGATTGTTCATCATCCGCTGCAGCTCGGAGAGCATTTGCCGCGCCTGGTCGCGCGCGCCGGAGCGTGCGAGATTCTCGATCTGGTCCATCATCTTTTCCAGATCCTGCTGGCGCAGCACATTGTTCATATCGGGATTCGCGGCCATCGCGGGGTTTTTCGCAGCCTGTTCCGCGAGTGCCTGCATGTATTCCTGCATGGCCTGGCGCAGTTCCTGCATCAGTTTCGCGATTTCCTCATCCGAGGCATTGCGCTCGAGAGCGTCGGAGAGCGCCTGCTGCGCATCGCGCAACCGGCGCTCGGCGAGCGACAGGTCGCCATCCTCGATGCCGAGCGCGATCTCCCACAAATGGTCGGCGGCATCGCGCAGCATGTCGTCGTTGTGGGCGAGCTGCATGCGCGAGCGGGCCGATTTCAGCAAAAGGAAATGCGTGAGGTTGGGGATCGTCTGCTCGGGATAGAGCGTCAACGCGTCATTAAGGTCGATCGCGTGGGGCAACTGGTTGGCATCGAGCGAGAAGACCTGCCGCTCCTCGGCGACGGCGGCGGCGAGCGGTTCGAAGAACCGGCGCGCCGGAAGGACCATTTCCTGCGGCACGCTTCGGCCTTCCTGACCGGCGGCATCGCGGGCGACGAGCGTGATGCGCACGCGCTTTCCGGAAAGCGGATGCTCGCTCAAATTCCGGCTCGTCGTGGCCTTGGCTTCGCGGGCGTTGCGGCGCGGAAGATCGAGGCGGTATTCGGGAGGGGCATAGAGCGGCCGTGTGTTGGCCGCCGGCTCTTCGAGCGGCTTGATCTCGGCCCAGGCCTGGGCGATGCCGTAGTCGTCCTGGGCGAGAAAACTGATCTCAAGCGAGGAATTGGCTGTAGGCCGCGGTGCACCGTCGAAGGCGATCGCCGGGACGCTGTCCGGGGTGATCTTGAAGGTCCAGCTCTGGCCGCCGACAGACAGCGTTCCGTCCTTGGTGATCCGATAGAGATGGTTGCGCACGGCATTCGGCGCTGGCTCCGCCGTTTCCGTCTTCGGTGGCGCTCCTGCCTTGGCCTCCGACATCGGGATGATCGCCGGCTCGGCGCCGCCCGACTCGGCATAGCTGACCGTCTCCTCGGCGCCGCCACCGGTTATCCGCACCGTGAGATCGCTGAACTGCGGTATCGTGATCGGCCCCTTGTCTTCTTCCGCCGCCGTGTCCGGTCGGCCAGTCAGGAAAATCGGCGCGCGCCCGGTATAAGCGGGCGGCGTTACCCAGGCGTCGATGCGGATATCGGAAGAAAGCGTCTGCTGCTCGGGCAGACGGAGCGCATCCGTCACCAGTCCCGCGCGGTTCGAGTAGGAATAGGCGAAGGCGATGAAGGCAATGAGGACGGGGATCGCCCTCAGCGCGAACCGATCGTGCCGAGCGATGTCCGGACGCGGCAGGCCGGTATCCAGTCCGCGGACCATCCGTGCCATGCGGGCCTGATGCTCGCGCCATAGGGCGGCACCGAATGCGCCTTCCGTCGCCGGCACGTCATCCTGCACGCGGATCGCCTGATGGGGCAGCCGGTTACGGTCTTCCAGCATCCGGTCGGCCTCGGCCGTTTCCGGCCAGCGGATGCGGGTGAGCGGCAAGAGCGAGAAGAACAGCCCGGCAATGAAGGCGAGAAGAACCCCGGCATGCAGCCAGAACGGCGCGACCCGGAAGAAGCCGAGCCAGCCGGCGGAGAGAAAGAGGAGAATGAGCGACGCCGGGAGCAGGATGCGCGGCAGAACCTCTTCGGCCAAAAGGACCAGGCGAGCGAAGAACCGCTTGGCCGCCAGCATCCTGGCGAAGGACTGCGGTCTTGGCGTTTCATCCTGCCGGAACTGCGTCATCCGACCAAATTCCCTTTCCATCCCGTAGACGGCTTTGGATCACAGTCGCAACCGATTCAAGGTCAGAGCGGGATGCGGGCAAAAAAACCGCTCACACTTTTCCTTTAATGCCGCTCCAGCGATCCTCGCTCAGGATAACATCCTTTGTGGCGAAGGCGAGGGCGGCGGCAAAAAACAAAACGTGATCGCCGATTCCGGTCCGCTCCTGGAGAGCGGCAACCGGATCAGTCGAGCCAATCCGGCATCGAGTCGAGACCGATTAACGCATCGTAGTCCTTGCGTGGGCGGATCACATGGAAGCGATCGTCCTTGACGAGCACTTCTGGCACCAGAAGGCGGCTGTTGTAGGTCCCCGACTGGACCGCGCCGTAGGCGCCGGCCGAGCCGATTGCGAAAAGGTCGCCCGGTTTGGGCATCGCCATCTCACGGTCGAGCGCCAGGTAGTCGCCGGTCTCGCAGACCGGACCGACGACATCCGCCTTGATGCGCGGGGCGTTCGCGGCGGAAATTCTGATCGGTCTGATCTCGTGATAGGCCTCGTAGAGCGTCGGGCGGATCAGGTCATTCATCGCACCGTCGACGATGACGAAGGTCTTGTCGCCGCCATCCTTCACATAGATCACTTCGGTGACCAGAATGCCGGCATTGCCGACGATCAGCCGCCCGGGCTCGGTGACGATCTTGCAGTCGAGGCCCTTGAGCTGGGTTTTGACGATGTCGGCATAGGCGTCGGGCAGCGGCGGCGGATTGTTGTCTTCCCGGTAGGGAATGCCGAGGCCCCCTCCGATATCGACGTGGTCGATGACGTGACCGTCGGAGCGCAAGGTGTCGACCAGTTCGCGCAGCAGCTTGAAAGCGTCGTCGAAGGGCTGCAGCTCGGTAATCTGGCTGCCGATATGCATGTCGATGCCGGTCACCTTGATGCCGGGAAGCGTCGCGGCGTGGGCGTAGACGCCGCGGGCCCGCTCCCAGGAGATGCCGAACTTGTTTTCCTTCTTGCCGGTCGAGATCTTCGCATGCGTGCGGGCGTCGACGTCCGGGTTGATGCGGAAAGAGACATGCGCCTGCTTGCCGGCGTGCACGGCCCGCTGGTTCAGGGCCTCCAGTTCCGGCTCGGATTCGACATTGAAACAGTAGATGCCCGCTTCGATGGCAAAATCCATCTCGCGCGCGGTCTTGCCAACGCCGGAGAACATGATCCGGCTCGCGGGAATGCCGGCAGCGAGCGCGCGCCGCAGTTCACCTTCTGAGACGACGTCCACGCCCGCGCCGAGGCGGCCAAGTGTCTTCAGCACCGCTTGGTTGGAATTGGCCTTCATCGCGTAGCAGACCATGGCGTCGACGTCGGCAAAGGCTTGCGCGAAGACGCGGTAATGGCGCTCGAGCGTCGCGGTGGAATAGCAGTAGAAGGGTGTGCCGACGGCACGCGCGATGTCCGTTACGGGAACGTCTTCGGCGTAAAGAATTCCATCGCGATATTGGAAATGGTTCACGGCTGTTCCTTAGAGCAGGGGGTCAAGCAGGAAGGGCCGGTCCTCGACCGTCTGCCTCGGTTCGGCTGTCCCGGTGGGCGTTTTCGTGTTGATCGGCGTGTTGGCCCCCGGCCGGTCGAGATCGCCCTTGCGTCCGCAGCCGGCGAGGACCAGTCCGGGAATAACCAGCAGGAGCGCGAACCGGGCGGCCTTCGAGAATGTCATCGTCATTTTTTCCTTCGCCGAAGCTGAAGCGATTGATCTCAAGAGCGTCGCCGGGGCGCAATGGAGCCCGCCCATTCCTGTCTCCGCTCTGGTGCGACGTCTTATCGATTTTTCAGCAGCTTGTGCACCCTGTTTCTGCGTTGCCGGCAACCCGCGCTAGTTGCGCCCCCGCCACCAGGCGATCTGCTTGCGGACCTCGGCCGGGGCCGTGCCGCCGAAGCTGGTGCGGCTCGCCACCGAAGCCTCCACGGTCAGCACGTCGAAGACCTTGTCGGTGATCGCTGGATTGATCGCTTGAAGCTCGGCAAGCGAGAGCTCGGCGAGGTCGCAGCCCTTCTGTTCGGCGAGGGCCACCGCGCGGCCGGTCACGTGATGGGCGTCGCGGAAGGGCAGCCCCGCCTCGCGCACAAGCCAGTCGGCGAGGTCGGTCGCCGTCGCGTAGCCGGAACCGGCGGCCGCCTTCATCCGGTCGGCGCGCACGGTCATGTCACGCACCATGCCGGTCATCGCTGCGATCGCCAGCTCCAGGCTTTCGGCTGCATCGAAGACCTGTTCCTTGTCTTCCTGCATGTCCTTGGAATAGGCTAGCGGCAGACCCTTCATTACCGTCAGAAGCGCGATCAGCGAACCGTTGATGCGGCCGGTCTTCGCCCGCACGAGCTCGGCGGCGTCCGGGTTCTTCTTCTGCGGCATGATCGACGAGCCGGTCGAAAAAGCATCCGACAGGCGGATGAAGCCGAATTGCGGCGTGGACCAGATGACGATCTCTTCCGCGAGCCGCGAAAGGTGCGTCGCGGCGATCGCCGCGATGGAAAGGAATTCGAGCGCGAAGTCTCGGTCGGAGACCGTGTCGATTGAGTTGCGGGTCGGCTCGCGGAAGCCGAGCGCCTTCGCGGTCATGTGGCGGTCGATGGAGAAGCCGGTACCGGCAAGCGCGGCGGCGCCGATTGGGCTTTCATCCATGTGCTCGATGGCGTGGCGGACGCGCGAGCGGTCGCGGCCGAACATTTCGACATAGGCCATGCAATGATGGCCGAAGGTCACTGGCTGCGCCGTTTGCAGGTGCGTGAAGCCCGGCATCACCGTGTCGGCATGTTCTTCCGCTCGATCGAGGAAAGCGGCGATCAGCGCGGTTAGCGCCTTTTCCGTCTTCTGCAGCTCTTCCTTCACCCAGAGGCGGAAATCGAGCGCGACCTGATCGTTGCGCGAGCGCGCCGTGTGCAGGCGGCCGGCGGCGGCGCCGATCAGCGCTGCCAGCCGCGCCTCGACGTTCATGTGGATGTCTTCGAGGCGGCGCGAGAACTCGAAGGCGCCGCTTTCGATTTCTGACAGGATCGTGTTGAGGCCGTGAACGATCTTGTCTTTATCCTCGGCGGAAATGATGCCCTGCTGCGCCAGCATGGTAGCATGCGCTATTGAGCCGCGGATATCCTGGGCATAGAGCTTCTTGTCGAAGTCGATCGAGGCATTTATCTCCTCCATGATCGCGTCCGGGCCCGAGGCGAAGCGCCCGCCCCACATCTGGTTGGAGGATTTCGTCTCGGAACTGCCGTCAGCCATGAGGATGCCCGCCTTGGAGAATGAAATGCCAGACCAGAAGAAACGTCCTCCGGCCGTGAAATTGTTCGCGCTCGCCGCCCTTCTCGGGGTGATCGCCGGTGCGGCTGCGGTATACGTGAAGGAGACCGGGTCTGGCAATGGCGGCGTCACGCCGGCGGCCGATGCGAGCTGCCCGCTCGCGGCGGAGAAGGTCGCTACGCTGACGCCGCTGATGCGCGGCCAGGTCGCGGCGATGACGCCGGCGGCCAATCCGCGCCCGATAGCCGGCCTCGATTTCGCCGGCCCGGACGGCAAGCCGCTGACGCTGGCCGCCTTTGCCGGGAAGACCGTCCTCGTCAATCTCTGGGCGACCTGGTGCGTGCCGTGCCGGGAGGAGATGCCGGCGCTCAATGCCCTGCAGATGGCGCTCGGGGGCGATCGTTTCGAGGTGGTCGCGATCAATATCGACACCGGCGGTGACGACAAGCCCAAGACCTTTCTCGATGAGGTCGGCGTGCACGAGCTCGGCTACTATCGCGATGCCTCGATGGGCGTCTTCAACACGCTGAAGAAGGAGGGCCTCGCCTTCGGCCTCCCCGCTACGTTGCTTCTCGACGAAAAGGGCTGCCTGATCGGCTCGATGAACGGCCCGGCCGCGTGGGACAGCGAAGATGCCAAAAGCCTGATCCAGGCGGCGCTGCCTCCGCATGCAGGCAGTTGAAGGGGAAAGCGCGAGACGGCTGAAACAGATCAGCGCGTCGGGACGGGGACGTCGCCGCGATAATCATAGAAGCCGCGGCCGGATTTGCGGCCGAGCCAGCCTGCCTCAACATATTTGACGAGCAGCGGGCAGGGCCGATATTTCGAATCCGCCAAGCCGTCGTGCAGCACCTGCATGATCGACAGGCAGGTGTCGAGACCGATGAAGTCAGCAAGCTGCAGCGGCCCCATCGGATGGTTGGCGCCGAGCCGCATCGCCGTATCGATGGCATCGACCGTGCCGACGCCTTCGTAAAGCGTGTAGATCGCCTCGTTGATCATCGGCAGCAGGATGCGGTTGACGATGAAGGCGGGGAAATCTTCCGCAACCGTGACGGTCTTGTCGAGGTGCGCGACGAATTCCTTGGCCGTCCGGAACGTCTCCTCGTCGGTGGCAATGCCCCGCACCAGCTCGACGAGTTTCATCACCGGAACCGGGTTCATGAAGTGGATGCCCATGAAGTGTTCGGGGCGATCGGTCGCGGAGGCGAGCCTGGTGATCGAGAGTGACGATGTGTTCGTCGCCAGAATCGCATCCGGCTTCATGATTGGACACACCTGGCCGTAGATTTTGCGCTTGACGGTTTCGTCCTCGGTGACCGCCTCGATGACGAGGTCGGCTTGCGAGAGATCGTTGATGTCTACGGAACCCTTGATCAGGGAAAGCGCCCGCTTGCGGTCCTCGTCGCTCATCTTGCCGGAGGAGACCTGACGGGCGAGATTGCCGTTGATGGTGGCGAGCCCCGCCTCGATGCGATCCGCAGCGATATCGTAGAGCTGCACCTTATAGCCGGCGGCTGCCGAAACATGCGCAATTCCGCAGCCCATCTGACCTGCGCCGATAATTCCGACCGTCTTGATCATTGAAGTGAACACCCATGTTCAACAGGTTGCGCCAGCGATGCTGGCCGCAGATGCGAAAATACCGGATCGGCAGGGCCGACCCGGTACGATTGTTAATGCCATGCCGGGGTTTTTTCCAGCCTTTTTCGTATCAGCGGCCGGTCCCTCAAAGCGCCTTCTCGAGCTCCGGCAACACGTCGAAAAGATCAGCGACGAGGCCGTAGTCGGCGACCTGAAAGATCGGCGCCTCCTCATCCTTGTTGATGGCGACGATCACCTTGGAATCTTTCATGCCGGCGAGGTGCTGGATGGCACCGGAGATGCCGCAAGCGATGTAGAGATCGGGCGCGACTACCTTGCCGGTCTGGCCGACCTGCCAGTCGTTCGGCGCGTAGCCGGCATCGACGGCGGCACGGCTGGCGCCGACGGCGGCACCGAGCTTGTCGGCGACCGGCAGGATGACTTCCTTGAACTTCTCGGAGGAGCCGAGCGCGCGGCCGCCCGAGATGATGATCTTCGCGGAGGTCAGCTCCGGCCGGTCTGAGGAGGAGAGGGCGTCGGAAACGTGGCTCGAAAGCCCCGGATCGGCGGCGGCCGCAACCGTCTCGATCGCTGCCGAACCGCCTTCAGGAGCCGCGGCAAAAGAGGCGGTGCGCACGGTGATCACGCGCTTCGGCTCCGTCGTCTGCACCGTCTGAATGGCGTTGCCGGCATAGATCGGCCGCTTGAAGGTGTCGGAAGAAACGACCTCGATGATCTCGGAGACCTGCGCCACGTCGATGAGCGCGGCAACCCGCGGCATGACGTTCTTGCCGACCGAGGTGGCGGCGGCAACAAGCGTATCATAGTTGCCGGCGAGCGAGACGATGAGGGCCGCCAGCGGCTCGGCGAGATTGTGGGCGAGTGAGGCATCCTCGGCGACGAGCACCTTGGCGACGCCCGAGAGCTTCGCCGCCTGCTGGGCGACGGCCTCGACGCCGGAACCCGCAACGAGCACATGCACGTCGCCGCCGATCTTGGTCGCCGCCGTCAGCGCCTTCGCCGTCTGGTCGGAAAGGTGGGTGTTGTCGTGGTCAGCCAGAAGCAGAATGGCCATGATGGAATCTCCCTTTCCTTGAACCTTAGAGGACGCCGGCTTCGGTCTTGAGCTTCTCGACGAGCTCGGCGACCGACTTCACCTTGATGCCGGCCTTGCGGCCCGACGGCTCTTCCGTCTTCAGAACTTTGAGCCGCGGGCTCGTGTCGACGCCGAAATCGGCCGGCGTCTTCTTGTCGAGCGGCTTCTTCTTCGCCTTCATGATGTTCGGCAGCGAGGCGTAGCGCGGCTCGTTCAGGCGCAAGTCGGTGGTGACCACGGCCGGCAGCTTCAGTTCCACCGTCTGCAGCCCGCCGTCGACCTCGCGGGTGACATTGACCTTGCCGTCACCGATCTCGACCTTGGAGGCGAAGGTGCCCTGCGGCCAGCCCAACAGCGCCGAGAGCATCTGACCGGTCTGGTTGGAATCGTCGTCGATCGCCTGCTTGCCGACAATGATCAGCCCCGGCTGTTCGGCCTCGGCCACACCCTTGACGATCTTGGCGACGGCGAGCGGCTCGACCTGGTCCTCGGTCTCGACGAGGATCGCCCGATCGGCGCCCATCGCGAGCGCGGTGCGGAGCGTCTCTTCCGCCTTGGCCGGTCCGATCGAGACGACGACGACTTCGCTCGCCTTGCCGGCCTCTTTCAGCCTCAGCGCCTCTTCGACCGAGATCTCGTCGAACGGGTTCATCGACATCTTCACGTTGGCAAGCTCGACGCCCGTGCCGTCCGCCTTCACGCGGATCTTCACGTTGAAGTCGACGACCCGCTTCACCGTCACAAGTATTTTCATGGATTCATTCCCTCCAAGAGCGTTCGCAGGAAAATGCGCCTTAACAGGGCGGCCTGATTGTCGGTTGGCGACATCGATACGCGTTTTTGCTCCATACACAAGCCGTTCTTGAGGTTAAATCGAGATGACCTGAGGCCAAATCGCGATGACCGCGCGCTATGATATTTACGTTTACGTACAGGTAATAAAAAGCTCTGACAAGACGGGAGCGTTCCGGATGATCGGTGCGGCCGTCGCCGCACGGGCAATCCATTGAAATTCAAGCCTTATCGCTTCGGAAGCGGGGCAGTCGCGACCGGCGTTTCAGCTCGGGCGACCCCAATGTGGGGAGGGTTTCGCAGCGCCGGGGGTGGGCGGAGCCGTCTCCTCCGGCGTCCTCGTCCGATGTTCCACGGCACGTGGAGTGACGATCGTGCGATCGAAAAGCGGCACTTCGCGACGTCGCAAAACGACAACGAGCAGAAGTCCGGCGAGGATGCCGCCGACATGTGCGCTCCAGGAAACACTGCCGCCGGAATCGACTACGAACATGAAGAATTGCTGGCCGATCCAGAAGGCGAGCGGGATGGCCGCGGGCAGCGGCAGGGGGATGCGGAAGAGTACGAGCACCCAGACCCTGACCTTCGGATGCAGCAGGAAATAGGCGGCGACGACACCGGAGATCGCGCCGGAGGCGCCGATCAGCGGCGCTTCCGAGGCAGGATCGAGCAGCCCATGCGCCAGCGCGCCGGCCGCCGCGCAGAGGAGGTAGAAGACCAGAAAGCGGAAGTGCCCGAGCGCATCCTCGACATTGTCGCCGAAGACCCAGAGGAACAGCATGTTCATCGCCAGGTGCGTGAAGTCGCCATGCAGAAAGGAATAGGTGACGAAGGTGAACTCGTCGGGAACGACTACCAGAGAGGGATCGAGTTCGGCGTAATCGAAGACAAGCGCTGGAATGTAGCCGAGCCCGAGCACGGTGGCGTTGGCGAATTCCTCCGTCGCGACAGGTCCGGTGACGAGCCATACGGCGATGTTGATGACGATCAGCGTGATCGTCACATATTGCATGTCTATGTGCTTCAGATCGTTTCTGTCGTGCAGCGGTATGAACATGCGATCCCCAAGGTCGACGCCTGAAACTTATCTGTTCTTGCCGGGAACCCAGAGGACGTCGGCACGGCCCTTTTCGTTTGCCCAGCGGGCCGCGACGAAGAAGAAGTCGGAAAGCCGGTTGATATAGGCGAGCGCCTCGCGGCTGACGATTTCGCTCTCGGTCTCGTTAAGCGCGACCATCTGCCGTTCGGCGCGCCGGGCGACGGTGCGGGCGACGTGGAGGGCCGCGGAAGCGGTGCTGCCGGCCGGCAGGACGAAGGAGTGCAAAGGTTCGAGGTCGGCATTCAGCCGGTCGATCTCGCCCTCCAGGCGCTCGACCTGGGCGGAAACAATCCGCAGCGGCTCGTAGTCCGGCTTCTCGCCCGTGTCCGGCGTCGCAAGGTCGGCACCAAGATCGAAGAGATCGTTCTGAACGCGCATGAGCATCGCGTCGAGCTCGGGAATATCACACGTGTGCTGGCGTGCGAGGCCCACAAAAGCGTTCGCCTCGTCTACGGCGCCGTAGGCTTCGACCCTGAGATCGTTCTTCAGGCGGCGCGGACCGGAGACGAGGCCGGTCGTGCCGTTGTCGCCGGTCCGGGTATAAATCTTGTTCAATCTGACCATCGTGCTGTCGCTATCCTCAGGTCGGCCGGCCGCCACCGGTGACCCACAGCGTCAGCATGATCAGCACGAGAGCGATCGCCTGGAACAATATGCGCGCCTGCATCAGCTTGTTGGAAGTATTGCCGCTGCCGCGCCGCGCCATGTTCAACAGGCCGCGGACAAGCACGATCGCGACCAGGCCCATGGCAATCAGGGTCAGGCCGGTTAAGAAACTGGGCATGGCGTAATTCCCTTGTGGTTCGGTCAGCCGAGCCGACCGATGATGCGATAGAACAATGCCGCCGGCAGGAGCTTCTTCAAAAGCGCGCCCTGCTTGGCCGGCGTTGTCACTATATAATGCGGCCTTGGCCTACGTGCCGTCAAAGCGTGTTTCAAAACGGCGTAAACGGCATCCGGGCCGAGCTTGCCGGAGGCCGGCCTGTTCTCGCCGCGCAGGCGTTTCATCTGGCGCTCGTATTCCACCCGATGGACGGAATTCTTGAGATCGATGAACCGCTCGACATAGGCGACAGCATTGGTCGTGAATTTCGATGCGATGGGGCCAGGCTCGATCAGGCTCACCTCGATGCCGCTGCCGGCGAGTTCCATTCGCAACGTGAGCGAGAGCGCCTCGAGCGCGAATTTCGAGGCGTTGTAGGCGCCGCGCCAGCGATAGGGCACGATGCCGAGAATGGACGAGCATTGGACGATGCGGCCGTGTCCCCGGGCGCGCATCGCCGGTATGACGCGCCGCGTCAGGTCGTGCCAGCCGATGACGTTGGTTTCAAGCTGCAGCCGCAAGGCTTCGGTCGGCAGATCCTCGACCGCACCGGCCTGACCATAGGCGCCGTTGTTGAAAAGCGCATCGATCCGCCCGCCGGTCAACGCCATCACGGCCTCGACGAGCGCGGCGATCGTCTCCGGACGGGTATAGTCCATGATGAAGGTCTCGATGCCTTCGGCCGCCAAGACCGCCTGATCTTCGGGCCGGCGCACGGTTGCGAACACGCGCCAGCCGTCGTTCTTCAGCGCGCGGGCGCAATGGGCTCCGATGCCGGACGAGCAGCCGGTGACGATGATGGTTGGACGATCGGACATCCGCGCGATTCCTGTAGAAATTCAAGCCCCGTTTCCCATATTCATCGTTGGGTTACAATGGAATTGCATGTGCGGCGGCCGGGACCGGAATCGAGGTTACGAGCCGCCGCAGGCGCCACGCCGGCTGGTCCTGGCGAAAAGCGGGACAGGTGGAGGAATCGGAGACGGAATGCCGGCATTCGTTCGCATCATCTGGAAGGTCGTGTTCGATGCGCTCTGGCATTTCAGCGAGGACGATGGCTGGGCGATGGCGAGCCATGTGGCACTATCGTCACTGATGGCCGTTTTCCCATTCCTGATCTTCGGCACCGCGCTTGCAAGCTTTCTCGGTGCTGACCGCTTCGCCGAGACGGCGGTCCACCTGATCTTCGATACCTGGCCGGAATCGATCGCGAAGCCGGTGGCGGACGAGGTCGTCCGCGTATTGACCATTCCGCGGGGAAGTTTGCTGACGATTTCCGTGCTCGCGGCTGCCTATTTCGCTTCGAACGGCGTCGAAGCGCTGAGGATCGCGCTCAATCGAGCCTACAGGGTCGCCGAAAGCCGCTCCTGGTATGTGACCCGGCTAGCTAGCCTCGGCTTCGTGCTGGCTGCAGTGCTCATTCTCGCCGCCCTCAGCATTCTCCTGGTCGCCGTACCGCTTGCCGTGCGCAATGCGGACGAGTGGCTTCCCTGGCTCGATGCGCTGCTGGCAGCGGTTGAGAGCTGGGGGCTGACGTTGACGCTGGTGATGCTGACGGCAGGATTGCTCGTCTCGCATCTGTGGTTGCCGGCCGGCCACCGCAAAGTGATGGACGTCCTGCCCGGCATCATGATCACGCTCGTGCTGTGGTCCGTTGGCGCTTACGCCTTCGCCACCTATATTGCGAACTTCTCCAACTATGTCGCAACCTATGCCGGGCTCGCTTCGATCATGATCGTGCTGGTTTTCCTCTATATGCTCGGCGCAATTTTCATCATAGGTGCCGAGATCAATGCGGCGATCCTGAAATACAGGGTGAAGCGCATGGTGATGCGCAGCTTCCAGCCGACGCGGGACGATTGAGCTGCACACGTCGTGCCATCAAAGGATCATCGCCCGGACATCCGCCGGCGTGTATCCCGCGGCGCGGAAGGTGGCGATCCCTGTGTCTTCGCTGCTCTTCGACAACTTCCGGCCGTCCGGACCGAGAATCAGACGGTGATGGTGATAGATCGGCTCCGGCAGGGAGAGAAGCCTCTGCAGCAACCGGTGAACGGATGTCGCATGGTAGAGGTCACGGCCCCGTATGACATGGGTAACGCCTTGCTCGGCATCGTCGACGACGACGGATAGATGGTAGCTCGAGGGTGCGTCCGAACGCGACAGGATGACATCGCCCCAGGCGGCTGGATCGGCGGCGACGACGCTCGTTTCGTGCGCTGGACCCCGCCCCGTTTCCCGCCAAGTGAGCGAACCGTCGGCATGCTTTACCGCCTTTTCCATGTCGAGGCGCCAGGCATAGGCTCGTCCGCTTGCAATGAGCGCCGCTTGCTCGTCGGGCGACAGATCGCGCTCGCGACCGGGATAGAGCGGCGTTCCGTCCGGATCGCGGGGCCAGGGCTCGCCTTCCGCCTCCGCTGCGGCCACCGCCGCCCTGATCTCGCCGCGGGTCATTACGGAAGGATAGACGAGACCCATCACCTTGAAGCGCTCGAGCGCCGCCGCATAGACGTCAAGGTGCTCTGATTGGCGCCGCACAGGCTCTTCCCAGTGGAGTCCGAGCCAGGCGAGATCCTCGAAGATCGCTCTCTCGAACTCGGGCCGGCAGCGCGTCCGGTCGATGTCCTCGATCCTCAGCAGAAAGCGGCCGCCTGCCGCCGTCGCCATTTCGTAATTGATGATCGCGGAGAGGGCATGGCCGAGATGCAACAGACCGTTGGGACTCGGCGCGAAGCGGAAAACGGGTTGTGCTGGCGGTGACGGCATCGTTTTCCTTTGGCATGGAAGCGATATAACGTCATCCGCTTTCTACGGCGCCATGCGTCTTTGCAGATGCACAAAGGATGCTGTAGCACTTTGGGTTGCTGCATGTTTTTGTCGGCTGCGATTTAACGAATCCAGTGGAGGGCGCATGCGGATCATCCGGACACACGAGGATATCGAGGCCGGCCTCGCCGGTCTGATAATGCTCGACGCACGCCTCGAGCACGTCATCGACAAGGCGGGCCCAGTGCCGCTCAGACGCACCGACCCGGGCTATCGCGGCCTTGCAAATATCATCGTCTCGCAGATGGTCTCAAAAGCGAGTGCGGCGGCAATCTGGGAACGGATGGAAACGTCGCTCGGTAAAATCACCGTAGACGCGGTGCTTTCGCTCGGCGACGACGATTGCCGACGCTTCGGTCTTTCGCGTGCCAAGGCGGATACGCTGAGGCGGGTTGCCGCGGCGGCGGCCGCCGGCGAGATCGATCTCGATGCCATCTGCAACGTCGAGGCGACGGCGGCGATCCACGAGCTGACGGCGATCAAAGGCATCGGCCGCTGGACCGCGGAGGTCTATCTGCTCTTCTGCGCCGGCAATCCGGACGTGTTTCCCGCAGGCGACGTCGCCCTGCAGAACGCAGTCGGCCATGCGCTCGGTCTCGAGATCCGCCCGACGGCAAGCGAAATCGATTCGCTCGCGGCCTCCTGGTCCCCCTGGCGCAGCGTCGCCGCGCGGCTCTTCTGGGCCTATTACGCACAGGAAATGCGACGCGACGCGCTGCCTGTGACGCCTTGAAGAAAAAAGCGAAACCTTTGTTCCGTTTTTCTTTGTGGCTTCACAATCCTGTCGCAACGCGCCTAATATAGAAGATGCAGATGCCGAATCGCTCAGGAGAGTACGCTTGACGATTGCAGTCTCACCTCAGGCCCTGCCGGCGCTTGTATTGAACGCCGACTATCGGCCGCTGAGTTATTATCCCTTGTCGCTTTGGTCCTGGCAGGACGCGATCAAGGCGGTCTTTCTCGACCGTGTGACAATCCTTGCCGAATACGAACATTCCGTCTCGTCGCCAAGCTTCTCCATGCGGCTGCCGAGCGTTGTTTGCCTGAAGAGCTACGTTCAACCGTCGCGCCACCCGGCCTTCACCCGGTTCAACGTGTTCCTGCGCGACAAATTCGAGTGCCAGTATTGCGGATCGCCGGATGATCTGACCTTCGATCACGTCATCCCGCGTGCCCATGGCGGTCAGACCACCTGGCAAAATGTCGTCGCCGCCTGCTCGCCGTGCAACCTGCGCAAGGGCAGCAAGCTGCCGAAGCAGGCGGGCATGTTCCCGCACCAGAAGCCTTACCAGCCGACGGTACAGGATCTCCACAACAACGGCCGGCTTTTCCCGCCGAACCATCTGCATGAAAGCTGGATGGACTATCTCTACTGGGACGTCGAGCTGCAGCCGTAAGGCTACGCACCCGTTTGAACTTGCGGCGACGCCGTCGCTTTCATCGGATTACGCCTTGGCGGCTCCGCGCAGGGCGATTGCCGCGAGAATGAGGCTCGCGATCACGTTCCAGCCGGCAAAGGACAGACCGAAGATGCGCAGCGCCGCATCGGTGCAAGAAGGGGCGTGCTTGGCGTCGAGGTCGCCGAGCAGATCACCGACATCGGACGAAATGCCCTGTGCCGTCGTCGCGCAGGTCGAAGGCCCTTCCCAGAAATGCCACTCGGCGCCGGCGTGATAGACGCCGATGCCCGCGCCGACGAGCATCAGGATTGCGACAAGAAGAAGCAGCGTCCGCGTGATCCAGGCCGGCAGCTTCAGGGCGCTTGAAAGAATAGCCATGATGCCGAGCGGAATGCCGTAGTAATAGGGATCGCGCTGCATGAGGCAGAGCGCGCAGGGGATGTAGCCGCCGATGTGCTCGAAACCAAGCGCGCCGCCGACGGTCACCGCCATGCCGAGCGTGACGAGCCCGGCAAAAACCAGTTGCTGGCGTTGTGCAACGGAAGCGTCGATCATCAAATCCCTCATAGCAGGCTGCGCAAACGGCGCCGGCACCACATGTTCAAACGATGCCGCCTTATTATGTAGGATCGACCTCGCTGTAAATCGCCCCCTGCTTTTCCTTGTCAGCACGCTTTTGTGATTGCCGTTGCGAAAATCGCAACTTCGCGGTTGACCGCCGCGAAAACGATCGTGTAAACCCCAAGCCGCTGATATCACGTAGCCTTAAGCCCCATTGGCGGAATTGGTAGACGCGCTCGACTCAAAATCGAGTTCCCAAAAGGAGTGCTGGTTCGACTCCGGCATGGGGCACCAACTGCAACAGCCGTCGATTCGATCTTTTCGGCTGCTTTTTTCCCCTCGCAATGGCCGAATCGTTGATGGGCATTGCCGCTACTCTCATAGAAGAGGGGGGCCCGCCGTTAATCGGGCGGACCCTGCCGCTCGGTATTCTTATGCCAGGATCACGACGATCTTATAGGTCGACGGTTCAATGATGACGATCCGGCCATCCGCCAGCACGAAGAACAGATAGCCCTCGTATCTCGGCACTATCTTTACGATGCGCGGCGGCAGTGGCCTCAGCTTGACCCTGACGGGCTCGGGTACCACCACGCCGACCGAGACGTCGACGTCAATCTCTACGGGCTCCACCTTCTCTTCGCGGATGATCTGGGTGATCTCCGTCTTCTGCTCTGTCGTCACTTCCACACTGGTGGAGGATCCTGAAGTCTGCTCCTGTGACTGCTGCGAGTCGGTTTGGGCAGGCTGATCCTGCTGTTGCTCAGTGTCCTGCTGCTGAGTGCCTTGCTGCTGAGTGTCAGGCTGGGCGTCAGGCTGTTGGGCGGCATCGGGCTGTTGTTGCTGCGTCTCCGTGCCGGTTTGTCCTTCCGGCTGGCCTTGCTGCTGGTCGCCCGTGGTTTGGTCTTGTTGCTGGCCTCCTGTTGTCTGGTCTTGTTGTTGGCCCTCCGTCGGCTGTTCTTGTTGCTGCGCTCCGCCTTGGGCGTCGGGCTGGCCCTCTTGCGGTTGCGGGCATTCTTGACCGGCGGGACATTCGGTGGATTGTCCCTGGGCCGGTTGCTCCGTCTGTGCAAGCACCGGCCCGCAAGCCATTCCGAGGCCTAGAGCAATAGCGCTTTTTATGACGATACTTGTCATTAGATGTTCTCCAATAATGCATCGTCCCTTCAAGCGGCGAACCGAGCAGCTCAAGCTTTGTTCCAGAGTTCTTCAAAGCCGGTGCCGGAATAAGGAAATCTGCTGGTCTGGTGCATGACAAGGTCCTCATGGCTGCGACCGGGCTCGCCACCCATTGAATTTCAAGGGGCAGCGATGTTAGCTGCGTTGCAACATTTCTGTTGTGACGAGTCATGCTACCGAAGATCGACGATTACGACGAACTCTATCGCGAATTCCGCTGGCGGATACCGGAGAAGTTCAATATCGGCGTCGCCGTCAGCGACGCCTGGGCGGCGCGCGATCCAGAGCGGATCTGTCTGCAGCATTTCAGCCCAGAAGGCGCGCATCTGTCGCTCACCTACGGTGCCTTCGCGACGCGCTCGTCCGCATTCGCAGGAGGGCTCGCGGCGCAGGGGGTCCGGCCCGGCGATCGCGTCGCCATTCTCCTGCCGCAGGGCTTCGAGGCGGCAATCGCCCATGCGGCGATCTATAAGCTCGGCGCCGTCGCCCTGCCGCTTGCGCTTCTCTTCGGCGTCGAGGCGCTCGCCTACCGGTTGCAGGATGCGGAGGTGAGTGCGATCGTGACCAATCGTTTCGGCTACGAGCGGATTGCGGCGATCCGGGGCGAACTGACAGCACTTCGGCTGGTCGTGCTTGCGGAAGCGGATGAAGAGCCCGGCACCCTGCGTTTTCGTGAACTAGTGTCACGGGAGGGCCGCTTCGATGCTGCTGACACGACGCCGGATGATCCGGCACTGATGATCTATACTTCCGGAACGACGGGACCGCCGAAGGGGGCCTTGCATGGTCATCGCGTTCTGCTCGGCCACCTGCCGGGATTTCAGTTCCATCATCATTTCCTGCCGCAGCCGGGCGACCGGATGTGGACCCCGGCCGACTGGGCCTGGGCCGGCGGCCTCCTGAACGCGCTCTTGCCAGCGCTCTTCTTCGGCGTGCCTGTGGTTTCCTCGCCGGCGCAGAAATTCGACGCCCATATGGCTTTCCGGATCATGGAAGAGATGGACGTACGCAATGCCTTCATTCCGCCGACCGCGCTCAGGCTCTTGAAATCCGTCGAGCGCCCGCGCGACCGGTACAGGCTCAACTTGCGGACGATCGGGTCGGCGGGAGAGGCGCTCGGGCGCGAGACCTTCGAATGGGGCAAAGCGGCGCTCGGCATGGAGGTGAGCGAGTTCTATGGCCAGACGGAATGCAACATCGTCATCTCCTCGGCGGCCGATCTCGGCGTGTTGAAACCCGGCTCGATGGGTAAGGCCGCGCCCGGGCATCAGGTCGCGATCATCGACGGTGATGGACGCGTGCTGCCGCCCGGGACGGTGGGGCAGGTTGCGATCAAGCGCCCGGATCCGGTGATGTTTCTCGGCTATTGGCGCAATGAGAAGGCGACCGAGGCGAAGTTCATCGGCGATTGGATGACGACCGGCGACCAGGGCGTCATGGACGACGAGGGCTACTTCACCTTCTTCGGCCGTGACGACGACGTCATCACCTCGTCCGGCTATCGCATCGGCCCCGGCGAGATCGAGGATTGCCTCGCGGGGCACCCGGACGTGCAGCTTGCGGCGGCTGTCGGCAAGCCGGACGCGGTCCGCACCGAGATCGTCAAAGCCTATGTGGTCCTGAAGCCGGGCGCCGCCGCCAACGAAGAGGTTGCAGCGGATATTCGCGACTGGGTGAAGACCAGGCTTTCCATGCACGAATATCCGCGCGAGATCGAGTTCGTCGATAGCCTGCCGCTCACGACCTCGGGCAAGGTCATCCGCCGGTTGTTGCGCGAGAGGGCGGCCGCGGAGGCGCGGGCGCAATCCGGCTGGGAATAATTGCCCGGCCGGTCACCGGCCGGCGAGCGCGCGTATTTTTTCCCGCAGCAGGCGGGCCATGTTGCGGGTGTTGCGATAGAGGTGGAGCTGAGCGGCGACCTGGCGCACGTCCCGGTCACGGTTCTGCTCGAGGCCGACAACGAGTGTGCCCATCTCCTCGCGCTCCTGCCACAAGCGGCTCATCACCGGATGATCGGGCACCGCGCAGGAATCGGAGCGGACGATATTTGCGTCGTCCAGGTGCCATTCGGTGAGTTCCGCCACCAGGAGCTTGCCCGGCGAGAACTTCGCATAGCGCTCGTCATAGGCCGTCTTCCACGCATAGGCCTCGCCCGCCATCAGCAGCACGACGATCGCCGCGATCGCCCTGCCGTTGAGGTCGAGCGTGTGGATGCGCACGCTGTCCGCCTCGGCGAGATTGGTCACCGCCTCCCTCGCGAAGGCGGCGCGAAAGCGGTCCATGATCATGGCGCTGCGTTCGCGGCCCTTCCAGCCGGATGCCTCAAGCGCCAGGAATTCCTCCAATCGCAATCGGATCTCGTCCGGCCGGCGTGCGACATTGTAGGCGAGGGTTCCCTCCTTGCCGAGATTGTTCCATTGCCGCCTCAGTTCCTTAAGATGCGCGGGGCTGATCGCCTTGCGCAGATAGGTTGGGCCGTCGAGCAGGCTTTCGAGCATCGGTCGGCTGAAGGTATCGGTCACCGTCAACGGCAGGTTCTCGCTGATGGCGACGGCACGGGTGAGCTGCGCGAATTTGCCTTTGAGCCTTAGGTCCGGAAGCACGAGGATGGGCGGCAGGCCGGAGGAGGGGGCGGCCAGCGCCTCGTAAAGGTTGCTGATCGTTTCGGCCGCGTCCTCCGCATCCAGAAGCGGCGTGCCCAAGGGGCCGAACGGGTTGGACCAGGCGCGAATGATGGTCGCACCGATCGAGAAGCCCGGCTTCTCGATGGAAAACGGCATGAGGAATCGGATGCGGCTGCGCTCTTCGTTGTTGTCGCGGACCACCGCGAGCCGGATGACCCGGTCCTCGAGCCGCGGCATTGCCGGGGCGAGGAAACGCCCGGTGAAGAAGACGTTCGGCTCGATCGCGCGGTTGGAGAGGAAGTCGAGTTCCCGCTGCAGCTCGTAGCCGGCTCTCGCCGGATAGACCGCCAGGTGCCGTCCGGGACGCCCGACCGGCAGGGTCCTTTCGGCCTGCGAAGTGTCGAAGCCGGGGTGCGCCAGGCCGCCGAGCAGGCGGGTCGCACTGCTGTTTACGTCTCCGGGAAGATGGACATTGCCGCTCATGGCTCAAATCGCCTCGTTCTTGTCATTGCCGCTCATGGCGCCCGCAAGCGCCAGCAGCGCGAAGCCGAACGTGTGTCTGACGGCGACGTGCAGGATCGCCGCCTCCGCAAACATGGCACCGGCCGTCGCAGCGGCCGCGCCGGTCAGACCGAAAAGCGGGATAAGCGTTACATTCAGTGCGATGTTCGTGGCGAGTGCGCCTGCATAGAGGATCACGCAGAGCTTCTGACGCCCGGCCATGGTGAGCAGCGTTTCGGCGGGGCCGACGAAGGCCTTGGCCAGAATGCCGGCAAGCAGGATCGCCATCAAAGGGGTGCCCGCGATGAAGGCCGGGCCGAAGAGCGAAAGCAGGAAGTCGCCGGCCGCGAGCACGGTGCCGCCGATCGCGAGCGACGGCCAGAAGGACCAGCGCGCACTCTCGACGGCGATCTCCGCCAATTGCTTGCGGTCACGCAGGGCCATCGCCGCGGAAAAACGCGGGCCTGCCGCCGCCTTCACCGCGAACATGACGAAATGAACGAGCGCCATGGTCTTCGCTGCCGCGAAGTAGATCGCTACATCGCCGGGTTTGAGATAAAGCCCGACGATCACGACATCGGAATTGGTGAGCAGGAAACCGAAGCCGTCGACGAGAAAGATGGGCACCGAAACACGCAGCCAGCGCCAGAGCTCGACCTTCATCGGCCCGCGAACGTAATGCTTGCCGAGCCGCCATATCATGGCAAGGAACTGTCCAAGCGTTGTCACATAGGTGGCCGCCAATGCGGCGGCCACGGCCGTCGTCGCGTCGTGGGGCATCCCGGCCGAACTTGCGAGCAGCATGAAAGCGAGAATGAGCAGTGGGCGCGCGATGTAGGTCGGGCTCATGGCGGCGATCGCCCAGCTATGGGCGCGCGCGGTGCCTTCCATCACGTCGCCGAGCGCGATCATCGGCAGGGTGGTGAGGCCAAGATAGAGCGGAATGATGTAATAGCCTTCGACCATGGAGCCGAAGAGCCAGAGGCCGGCCCCGCCGACCATAGCGAGTGCCGTCGCCGAGAGCATGGCGAAGATGCGTGCCGTCATCGTGAGACCGCGGATTTCGGCAAGGGCGGCGGCCGTATTGTATTCCGGCAGGAAGCGGATGATCGCGGCATGGAAACCAAGGCACGACAGATTGCCGAAGAGCACCGCCAGCACCCAGACGAAGATGAAGATGCCGTATTCGAATTCACCCATCAGGCGTGCGAGGACGATCTGCGAAACGAACGCGATGGCTGCGCTGAGAATGCGGATGGCAAAGGCGATGAGGGCCATTCGCTGCGCCCGACTGCGGGGATCGGCGCTGGACAGAACGGGCGCGAGCCGCCTTAGCAAGGAGTACAGGCGATGCCTCAGCGCCGACGGCAACATTCGTCCGGCTGATTGACATACCGCCATGAACACGAGGACACCCTGAGATTACGCAATACAGGGCTTCACTTCTGTCAGATCAGCGTTAACAAACAGTTCCGTCCGGTCGTATCTCGAAGACGTCGCGGCCGCAGCCGAGTTCGCGCCGCGCAAACCGAACGCTGATCCAATAGACATGAAAATGCCGCCCGGAGGGCGGCATCCAAAATGAGGGAAATGTGGAGCGGTTTTTTGCCCGCATCCCGACCTCAGCTATCAGCTCCCGAAATCATGCCACGTACATGCCGTGGCAATGCTTGTATTTCTTCCCGGAGCCGCAGGGGCAGGGCTCGTTGCGAGCGACCTTGCCCCAGGTCGAAGGATCGGCCGGATTGCGGTCCGCCTGAGCGGCAGCCAGCATGGGTGCAGCCGGCGCAAAGTCGTCCTCGCCGGTCAGCGGATCGATGTGATGTGCTTCCATCGGCGGCAGTTGCTGCGGCGGTTCGGGCGCCTCGCGCACCAGTTCGACGCGCATCATCTGCGCCGTGACAGCCTGACGGAGGTTCGAGAGCAGGGCCTGGAAGAGTTCGAAGGCCTCGGACTTGTATTCCTGCAGCGGATCACGCTGGGCATAGCCGCGGAAGCCGATGACCGAACGCAGGTGGTCGAGATTGACGATGTGCTCGCGCCAGAGGTGGTCGAGCGTCTGGAGAACGACCGAGCGCTCGACATATTGCATGATGTCGGGCCCGAAACGCTCGGCGCGTTCGGCGGCCGCCTTGTCCGCCGCGGCGGTAATGCGCTCGCGGATATCGTCCTCGGCGATGCCGTCTTCCGCCGCCCATTCGGCGATCGGTAAATCGAGGTTGAGGTGTTGCTGGACGTCCGCCTTGAGCCCCTCGACATCCCATTGCTCGGCATAGGCGCGCTCGGGGATGCGCTTCGAGACGATGTCCTCGATCACTTCGTTGCGCATGTCGGTGACCGTCTCGGTGACGCTCTCCGCGTCCATCAGTTCGATGCGCTGTTCGAAGATGACCTTGCGCTGATCGTTGAGCACGTCGTCATATTTCAAGAGGTTCTTGCGGATGTCGAAGTTGCGCGCCTCGACCTTCTTCTGGGCGCGTTCGAGCGCCTTGTTGATCCAGGGATGGACGATCGCCTCGCCTTCCTTCAATCCCAGCTTCTGCAGCATGCCGTCCATCCGGTCGGAGCCGAAGATGCGCATCAGGTCGTCCTGTATCGACAGGAAGAACTTCGAGCGGCCGGGGTCGCCCTGGCGGCCCGAACGGCCGCGCAACTGGTTGTCGATGCGGCGGCTTTCATGCCGCTCGGTGGCGAGAACATAGAGACCGCCGGCGGCGAGCGCCTTGTCCTTGAGCTTCTGGACTTCTTCACGGATCGCCTTTTCGCGCGCTTCGCGCTCGGGACCCGGCTCGACCTCGGCCAGTTCCTGCTGGATGCGCATGTCCGGGTTGCCGCCGAGCTGGATGTCGGTGCCGCGGCCGGCCATGTTGGTGGCGATCGTAACCGCGCCCGGAACGCCGGCCTGGGCGACGATATAGGCTTCCTGCTCGTGATAGCGGGCGTTCAGTACCTGGAATTTCGAGAAACCGCTCTTCTTCAGCATCTCGGCGAGCAACTCGGACTTTTCGATCGAGGTCGTGCCGACGAGCATCGGCTGATCGCGCTCATGCGCCGCCTTGATTTCTTCGATGATCGCCTTGTACTTCTCGGCGGCCGTCCGATAGACCTCGTCGTCCTCATCGACGCGCTTGATCGGCAGGTTCGTCGGAACTTCCACCACTTCAAGGCCATAGATATTGCCGAATTCCTCGGCTTCCGTCGCCGCGGTACCGGTCATGCCCGCAAGCTTCTCGTACATGCGGAAATAATTCTGGAAGGTGATCGAAGCGAGCGTCTGGTTCTCAGGCTGGATCTGCACCTTTTCCTTGGCTTCGAGCGCCTGGTGCTGGCCTTCGGAATAGCGGCGACCTGGCATCATGCGGCCGGTGAACTCGTCGATGATGACGATCTCGCCGTTGCGTACGATGTAGTCTTTGTCGCGCTGGAAGAGCTTGTGGGCCTTCAGCGCGTTGTTGACGTGGTGGACGATCGCGACGTTCTCGATGTCGTAAAGCGACTCGCCCTTCAAGAGGCCGGCCTCGCGCAGCAGGTTCTCTATCTTCTCGGTGCCTTCCTCCGAGAAATTGGCCGAGCGCTGCTTTTCGTCGATCTCGTAATCTTCCGGCGACAGGAGCGGAATGAAGTCGTTGATGGTGTTGTAAAGATCGGAGCGGTCGTCGAGCGGGCCGGAGATGATCAGGGGCGTGCGCGCTTCGTCGACCAGAATCGAATCTACTTCGTCGACGATCGCGAAGAAATGACCGCGCTGCACCATCTGCGCGCGTTCGTACTTCATGTTGTCGCGCAGATAATCGAAGCCGAGTTCGTTGTTGGTCGCGTAGGTCACGTCGCAGGCATAGGCGTCGCGGCGCTGCTCGTCGGAGAGCCCGTGGATGATGACGCCCGTTGTCAGACCGAGAAAGCCGTAGACGCGACCCATCATGCTGGCGTCGCGCTGGGCGAGATAGTCGTTGACGGTGACGACATGCACGCCCTTGCCGGCGAGCGCGTTGAGATAGACGGGTAGCGTCGCGACGAGCGTCTTGCCTTCGCCAGTCTTCATTTCGGAGATGGCGCGCTCGTGCAGGATCATGCCGCCGATGAGCTGGACGTCGAAGGGGCGCAGGCCGAGAACGCGGCGCGCGGCCTCCCGCACGACGGCGAAGGCCGGCACGAGGATGTCGTCCAATGTCTTGCCTTCGGCGAGCTGCTGACGGAATTCCACCGTTTTTGCCGCCAGCGCTTCATCGCTCAGCGCTTTCATTTCGGATTCGAGAGCGTTGATGGCATCCACGCGGCCATTGTAGCCGCGGACGCGGCGATCGTTGGCCGAACCAAACAACTTGCGGGCAAGGCCGCCGAGACTGACCATACGAATGGTCCTTTCCTTATGTGTCGCCCTGGGGTTCCAGCTTCCCGGTCACAAAACCGCGCAATGCCGTGAAACCCCGGAAACTGTTCTGGACGCGAGGTTGCGTGACAGATAAGAGGGGGGTCGGATTATGTCAACGCACTTGCACAGCTGGATGGCTGCAGAACCGCCACATTCTGGTGTTGTGCAGCCGCTCGAAGGCCGAGGACAATCGCGCTGGCGGTCAATGGTGAAAGGTTAGTATCATGGCTAAATACAAGACTCTGGCAGCCGCGGCGCTGGTCGCGATTATCGCCGCAGGCGGTGCTGCGCGCGCCGAAGGTACCGATCCCGTGATTGCGAGGGTGGGCGATCAGGAGATCCACCAGTCGGAGCTTGATCTCGCCATCATGAGCCTCGATCCGCAGCTTCAGCGGATGCCCGATGAACAGAAGCGTGCAGCAGCACTTTCCGCGGTCATCGACGTCAAGCTCCTGGTAAAGGACGCCGAAAAGGAAGGGCTCCAGAACGATGCCGCGTTCAAGCAGCGCGTCGCCTTCCTGACTGAGCGCGAACTGCATAACGCCTTCTTCAAAAAGCATGTCGTCGACGCCGTAACGCAGGAAGAGGTGAAGGCACGCTACGACAAGGAAATCGCTGCCATCCCGCCGCAGGAAGAGGTGAAGGCGCGCCATATCCTCGTCAAGACCGAGGACGAGGCCAAGGAGGTCATCAAGGAGCTCGATGCGGGCAAGAGCTTCGTCGAGCTCGCCAAGGCCAAGTCTACCGATCCCAACAAGGAAGAAGGCGGCGACCTCGGCTATTTCACCAAGGGCCGCATGGTGCCGGAATTCGAGACGGCCGCTTTCGCGCTGGAAAAGGGGGCCTATACAAAGACGCCGGTCAAGACGCAGTTCGGCTTCCATGTGATCCTCGTCGAGGACAAGCGTCCGCAGGCTCCGCCGACGCTCGAGCAGGTCGAGCCGCAGGTTCGTCAGCTTGTAATGCGCGACAAATATCTTGAGCTTCTCGCTTCCGCGAAGAAGGCGACCGCGGTTGAGATCTCCGACCCGGCGCTGAAGAAGGCCTATGACGAGGCCGGTAAGGCGCAGGAGAGCAAGTAGCAAGTAGTTTTCCGGCTGCGCGATCCTTCGGGAAGACGCATCGCGCCGAGCAGGAAAAGGGCAAGCTTGACTTGCCCGCATTCCGCTCTGCCCTCAACAGATCAGAATGCCCGGCGGCTGAATGCCGTTCGGGCATTTGTCGCACCATCCGAGGCTTCTCAAAAGCAGGTTTCTCCCATGTCCGGCTCCGTTTCCCCGCTTGCTCCGAAAACCTTTGCTGAAATGCCGGCCCTCCGCGGCGTACGTATGGCCACCGCCGCTGCCGGGATCAAGTACAAGAACCGCACGGATGTGCTGATGATGGTCTTTGACCAGCCGGCGGCGGTCGCCGGTGTTTTCACGCGGTCGAAGTGCCCCTCCGCCCCGGTCGATTTCTGCCGTAAGAATCTGCCCGGCGGCATTGCGCGCGCCGTCGTCGTCAATTCCGGCAACGCCAACGCCTTCACCGGTAAGAAGGGCAGGGACGCAACGGAGCTTACTGCTGAGGCCGCGGCCAAGGCTGTCGGCTGCAGCGAAGGCGAAGTCTTCCTGGCATCGACCGGCGTGATCGGCGAGCCGCTGGACGCCACCAAGTTTGCCAGGGTGCTCGATCGTCTCGCTGCGTCGGGCACGGAGGATTTCTGGTTCGAGGCGGCCAAGGCGATCATGACGACGGACACCTATCCGAAGGTTGCCACCCGCAGCGCCGAGATCGGCGGCGTCAAGGTCGTCATCAACGGCATCGCCAAAGGCGCCGGCATGATCGCGCCCGACATGGCGACCATGCTCTCCTTCGTCGTCACCGATGCTGACATTGCGCCGGCTGCGTTACAGGCGTTGCTTTCGGCCGGCGTCGGTCCGAGCTTCAATTCGGTGACGGTCGACAGCGACACCTCCACCTCCGACACGCTGATGCTCTTTGCGACGGGTGCTGCGGCGAAGGACGGCCAGGCAAAGGTCGAAGACGCGGCCGACCCGCGCCTCGGCGGTTTCCGCGCCGGCCTCAACGACCTGCTGCGCGACCTCGCCCTTCAGGTGGTGCGCGACGGTGAAGGCGCACGCAAGATGGTGGAAGTGACCGTGGAGGGAGCCGAGAACGACGCCGCGGCCAAGCGCATCGCGCTGTCGATCGCCAATTCGCCACTCGTCAAGACGGCGATCGCCGGCGAGGACGCCAATTGGGGTCGCGTGGTCATGGCCGTTGGCAAGTCCGGAGAGATGGCGGAGCGCGATCGGCTGGCAATCTGGTTTGGCGATGTGCGCGTTGCCGTCGAGGGCGAGCGCGATCCTTCCTATTCGGAAGCGGCCGCGACGGCGGTCATGAAGGGCGAGACCATTCCGATCCGTGTCGATATCGGCCTCGGTTCCGGTCGTGCCACCGTCTATACCTGCGATCTCACCAAGGAATATGTCGAGATCAACGGCGACTACAGAAGCTGATGCGTTTGGAGATTGCGTCGATACGCGGCATGGCGGCGCAATCATCGCTCCTCATTCCGCTAACGCGCAGCATTCAAGGCGATGGACATGACATCGAACGACAGAAAGCCCCCGACCGAGGGGGCGATGGACGGGTATCCCGCAGCGATCGATCTTCCGAGCGTGCGGCGGCTGGAAGCCGTGGGCTTCCGGGCCTGGCCGGCGGCCTCGGTACAATATGACGGCAGCTGGCTCATCCGGCTTACCGCCGGGCACCCGTCCAAGCGGCTGAATTCCATCAATCCGCTCGATCCGTCCGACTATCGTGACATCGCCATTCGACTCGAGAAGGCGGGCAGGCGCTTCGCGGAACTCGACCGTCCGCTTACGGTCCGCCAGACGCCGCTGACGCCGTCGCAGATGATTGCTTATATGGACGAGCAAGGCTGGACCTCGTTCGCCCACAGTCTGGTGTTGGCACTCGACCTCGCCGAACGGGATTTCGGGGAAGGCATCGACCATCTACCGATCAAGGATGTCGGCCGTTTTGTGGATGCCCGTATCCTGATCGGCGGGGAGGCTGCGGAGACCAAGCCGGCGCTGACCGAAATCATCAACGCCATCAAGCCCGAATGCGGCCTGTTCCTGTTCGAGGACCGGAAGATCGGTCCGACGGCGGTGTCGCTCGTCGTGCATGACAACGATCTTGCCGGCATCATGCAGTTCGCGGTGGCCGAGGCGGTGCGCCGGCAGGGTGTCGGCAGGGCGCTTCTGGATGCTTCGCTGCGCTGGGCGCGGCTCAAGGGCGCGAAGAAGGCGTGGCTGCAGGTGGAGGCGGCAAACGAGCCGGCGGTTGCGCTTTATCGCGATGCCGGCTTCACAGAGGTCTATCGTTATCTTTATCGAATGCCGAAGGTCTGATGGCAATGCAGGGGAAGAAGATCGTGCTCGTCGCCGCCTGCGCTCTGGTCGATTCCGACGGGCGCATCCTTTTGGCGCAACGGCCGGAAGGAAAGCCACTGGCTGGGCTGTGGGAGTTCCCCGGCGGCAAGGTAGAGCCCGGCGAAACGCCGGAGGACACGCTGATCCGCGAGCTCGATGAAGAGCTCGGCATCCGCACCAAGGTGGCCTGCCTCGCTCCGCTGACCTTTGCGAGCCACAGCTATGACGACTTCCACCTCCTGATGCCACTCTATATATGCCGTCGCTACGAGGGTTTTGCCGAAGGTCGTGAAGGCCAGGCGATCAAATGGGTGCGACCAAAGGCACTGCGCGACTATCCCATGCCGCCGGCGGATGAACCGCTGATTCCGTTCCTGATGGATCTGCTTTAGCGCGGGAAGAGGAAAAGTGTGCGCGGTTTTCCGCCTGCATTCCGCTATCCTTTTTTGCCGTCTTCTGCGTTGCAGCGAGAAACGGCCATGGCGGAATTTCAACTCCCCTTAAATTCCGAAATTCATTAATCGAAAGTTTATCACCCGCGGGCAAAATCGAACCTATCAGTTTCGGTGCCTGTCGAGTTCGACGGCGCCGTTTTCGAGCAGGTGTGGTCGGGTCGAGGCTTGGGAAGGGTGCTTTTGCCCCGCCGCTCTTCGTGTTTCATGAGGCTGGAATGGTGGACGAGGATTTCTGGAGGACGGTTCAGGACAAGGATCTGGCGACGAGCCAGTCCCGCCGAACAGGTGTGCTCAATCTGTCGCTGCTGTTCGGAACAGCGGTGATCGCATTGACGCTGATCCTGACGCCGATGCTGTCGGCGAAGAACGACAAGCGGATGCTCGCGAACACGCCGATCGACTACGACAATATCTCGACCGGCTCGATTCCCTCCGGCGGCACGGCCAAGCGCTACACGGTCCGCCGCAGCGTGCTGCAGGAAATGCCGGGCGCCGTCTGCATTATCGATGCCGATGGCAGCAAGAGCGGATGCTGAGCGCAGCACGGGTGATAGATGCGTGGCGTTACGGATCTTTTCTTAAATCCTAACCGCGGCGCTGCAGGCGGACTGGAGGACGAATGCGCATGCTAAGATGCCTGGTTCGCAGCCGTGATGGCGCCACCGTCGTCGAATACGGCCTCCTCGCCGCACTGATTTCCGTCGGACTCCTAATCGGGCTGCAGAATTTCTCTGGTGCGCTGCTCGACATGCTGACCTTCATCACCGATACGCTCGAGGGAGCCTGGGCGTAAGCCCGAGCGGCCGGCCGTGCCTCAGCAGCGACACTGCAGCGCCGCGCGTCCTACCAGACGCGCAAAGGTCGCTGTAGCACTTTGAATTGCTGCATGTCTTTGTCCTTAAATCGAGGTCGATTCAAGGAGACATGCAGTAGCGGCCGCGCAAAGGTCGCTGAGGCGGCCGAATCACGACTCGTCTCCGCGATCTTTGAGCTTGTGCTCTCTGGCCCCCAGCGCATCGGACAGTCGCTGTTTCGCCGAACCGGGCTTCAGCGGTTTCTGCTGGCTTTCATGCGGCGCCCAGCCGGAGACATAGATGATGGAGAAGGTGGCGCGAACGCGGCCATCCGGATCGGAGAAGCGTTCCGCGTAGATCTCGGCCGCCTTGAGAAAAAATCGTTTCGGCATGGGCTTGCGGTTGCGCGAGGCGAGCGGGTTGGTCATGCCCATCGCCCGCAGGTCCCTGATCAAATCGAACAGCGAATCATAACGGACCGTGTAGGTTTCGGCATCGGCCACGGGCAAGGCGAAGCCGGCCCGCTGCAGAAGGGCGCCGATGTCGCGCACGTCGGCAAAAGGGATAACTCTGGGGCTCGCTCCGCCCGTGAGTTCCGCTTCCGCGGCGAGGAGCGCTTCGCGAAGTTCCTGCAGCGTGCCGCTGCCGGGAATGGCGGCGAGGAACAGGCCATCGGGCCTCAGGACGCGGCGTGCCTGAATGAAGACGCCGGGCGTGTCGTTCGTGAGGTGCAGCGACAGCGGAGAGACCAGCAGGTTGAGCGATTCCGGTTCTGCGGGGATGCGTTCCAGAGGCGCGATCGTGACCGGCTCGTCGGCAGAGCCGAAGGCGCGATCCGTCTCCACCCGTTCGATGGTTCCGACCTTGCCGGTCTCGGCAAGACAGCGCGCGGCAATCCCGGTATAGCCGTGCAGTTCCATGGCCTTGTCGAATTGCCGTTCGACCACGCTCACGCGGTCAGCCAGCTCCTGTGCGACGATATCGAGAAGGAAAGTTGCCTTCTGATCGCCCTGGCGAAGCGCGCGGCGGCGATGCGCCTCGACGAGGCTCTGGTCAAAGATGATTTCCACGATACTCTCTCCGCAATTACGGATGCGAGAGAAACCCTGACGCGGACAAAGTCAACCTCATGGAACAGGACGAATGGAGAAATCGAGCCAGGCGCTGGGCGGCGCTGCTCCGCCGGCTCGGAGCGGACGCGATCGATCTCGTCTTTCCGCCGGTCTGCTGCGGCTGCGGCCGTCTGACCGGCGACGCGCGTGCTATCTGCCCCTCCTGTTGGGGCGGCATGCGGCTGATCGAACGGCCCTATTGCGAGGTCCTGGGACTGCCTTTCGCCTTCGACCCGGGGACGGGCGTGGTTTCGCCCGAGGCGATCGCGAATCCGCCTGTTTTCGACAGGCTGCGCTCCGTCGCTGCTCACGACGGCATCGTGCGCGATCTGGTGCACGGCTTGAAATACCGCGACCGCACGGATCTTGCGCCGATGATGGCCGAATGGATGATCCGAGCCAGCGACGGCGCCGTTGCTTCGGCCGACATGATCGTGCCGGTGCCCCTCCACGCATTCCGTTTATGGACACGAAAGTTCAACCAGGCTGCAGAGCTTGCGCGCTCCATCGCCCAAGGCTCCGCAAAGCCCTTTAGGCCGGATGCGCTGCGCCGCGTCAAGCGCACGAGCCGGCAGGTGGGCCTTGCTGCGCGAGCGCGCGAGGAGAATGTACGCGGCGCCTTCGCTGTCCCGGAAGGCGTCAGGCAGGGCCTTGTGGGCAAACGCATCGTGCTTGTCGACGATGTCTATACGACCGGCGCAACCGTTTCCGCTGCGACGCGTGCGTTGAAGCGGGCAGGGGCCGGAGACGTTACGGTTTTGACCTTTGCAAGAGCCATGCCCGGTCCTATATGACAAAGAGATGTCCGGCATCTATGTCGGTAAAGGGGCAGTTGGAGAGAATGGCTTCGGTCGTCATTTATACGCGTCAGTTCTGCGGCTATTGCACGCGAGCGAAGAGACTTCTGGAAAGCAAGGGCGTCGATTTCATCGAGCACGATGCAACCTTTGATCCGGGGCTTCGCCAGGAGATGATCGAAAAGTCCAAAGGCGGCAGGACATTCCCGCAAATCATCATCAACGATGTTCCTGTCGGCGGTTGCGACGATCTGCACGCGCTCGATCGCGCCGGCAGGCTCGACGAGATGCTCGCGGCCTGAGGTGGAGTGAAGAGGCGGACGCGCAGCCGCGGCCGGCCTGCCCATCCGAAGAGAGTTGATTTGTAGGATTTTCGGATCGCCTGATCCAAAGCTTCTGCTCGGGAGAAAGAGAGCGATGACATTCAAGGCTGCAGCCATCCAGATGTGCTCCGGCGTCGATCCGGCAAGGAATGCGGAAAGAATGGCGACGCTGGTGCGCGAGGCTGCGTCGCAGGGGGCAACCTATATCCAGACGCCGGAGATGACCGGCGCGATCCAGCGCGATCGGGCGGGGCTGCGCATGGTGTTGAAAGACGAGGCGAACGATCTCATCGTCAAGGAGGCCGCGCGTCTTGCCGGCGAACTCGGCATCTATCTTCACGTGGGCTCGACGCCGATCGCCCGTCCCGACGGCAAGATCGCCAATCGCGGCTTGCTGTTCGGACCCGACGGCGCCAAGATCTGCGATTATGACAAGATCCATATGTTCGACGTGGATCTGGAGAATGGCGAAAGCTGGCGCGAGAGCGCCGCCTATCACCCGGGCGCCACCGCCCGTGTCGTTGGTCTTCCTTTCGGCAAGCTCGGCTTTTCCATTTGCTATGATGTCCGTTTCCCCGAGCTTTACCGTCAGCAGGCGGTCGCCGGGGCCGAGATCATGTCGGTGCCCGCAGCGTTCACGCGCCAGACGGGCGAGGCGCATTGGGAGATCCTGCTGCGCGCCCGCGCCATCGAAAACGGCCTGTTCGTCATCGCCGCCGCCCAAGGAGGCAAGCACGAGGACGGCAGGGAGACTTTCGGCCACTCGATGATCATCGATCCCTGGGGCAGGGTGCTGGCCGAGGCCGGCCCCGCCGGCGAAGAGGTTATCCTGGCCGAAATCGACGTGGCCGTGACGCATGGTGCGCGGGCGCGGATTCCCAATCTCAGGAACGCGCGGAATTTTGTGCTGGATGAAGTGGTCCCGGAGGGGAAAGGAGGCGTGGCGGCTTGATCCACTACAATCTTTCCTGTGACAATGGTCACGGTTTCGAAGGCTGGTTCTCGTCGAGCGACGACTTCGACCGCCAGGCCGAAGGCCAGCTCATCACCTGTCCCACCTGCGGTTCAGCCTCCGTCAGCAAGCAATTGATGGCACCCGCCGTCGCGACCGCGCGAAAGAAGGAAGCGCGTCAGGCACTGGTGATGGACAAGGCGCAGAAGGAGACGATCGCCAAACTCCGGGAAATCGTAAATTCGATCCGTGCAAACGCCGAAGACGTCGGCGAGCGCTTTCCGGAAGAGGCGCGTAAGATCCATTATGGCGAGGCCGACCAGCGCGGCCTGATCGGCAAGGCGACCGCCGACGAGGCGATCGCGTTGCTCGAAGAGGGCATCGAGATCGCACCGCTGCCGGTGCTGCCGGACGACACGAACTGAATCGGGCTTTTCGCTTGCTCCGCCTCAGACCGGTCGCTTGGCGACGATCATGTAGTTGACGTCCATGTCCCTCGACAGGTTCCATTGATTGGCGAGGGGATTGAAGAAGACGCCGGTGCGATCGGTGATCTGCATGCCGCTCGCCTCAAGCGGCTTTTCCAGTTCTTCCGGCCGAACCAGCTTGTCATATTGGTGCGTGCCGCGCGGCAGCCAGCGCAGCACGTTCTCGGCGGCGAAGATGGCGAGTGCCGCGGCCTTCAGCGTGCGGTTGATGGTGGCGACGAACATCAGCCCGCCGGGCCTGACCATATGCGCACAGGTCGTCATGAAGAAGTCGACATCGGCGACGTGCTCGACGACCTCCATGTTGAGAACGACGTCGAAGCTTTCGCCGGCTTCGGCGAGCGCCTCGGCCGTCACCGCGCGATAGTCGACGGCAACGCCGCTTCCCGCCGCATGCGCCTTGGCGATGCCGATGTTCTTTTCCGAAGCGTCGGCCCCCACAACCTCGGCTCCCATCCGGGTCATCGGTTCGGACAGAAGCCCGCCACCGCAGCCTATGTCGAGAAGACGCAGGCCCTTGAGCGGTTGCGGGCCCTTAGGGTCGCGTCCGAGATGCTCCGAAACCTTGTCGCGGATATAGGCAAGCCGCACCGGATTGAACTTGTGCAGCGGGCGGAACTTGCCGGTCGGGTCCCACCATTCGGCAGCCATGGCCGAAAAGCGGTCCACTTCGCCCTGGTCGATCGTCGTGCGTGCCGTCTCGCTCATCAGAGCCTCCTCGGGTTCTCGGGTCCGGGCGGAACCTGGCCGTTGATCGACCGATCGCCGTCCTTTCTCTCGTGGAGTCGGCCGATCGACGGGCGATGTCAAGGGGCGGGCGCCCGAAGCCCTCAATCCGCGACAGGCTGGTAGTGCAGGATGACCACGCCGGATTTGAGCGGCCGGACATGCGTGAGTTCCAGCTTCGTCCGCTCAGGGATATTCTGAAAGAGCGGCGTCCCCTTGCCGAGCAGCACCGGATTGATACCGAGGCGGTATTCGTCGACCAGTCCCCTGGCGGTCAGCGCCGCGGCGAAGTCGGCGCTGCCGAAGACGAAGATCGTGCCGCCTTCGAGCCGCTTCAGCCGCTCGACCTCCGCGACCGGATCGCCCGTAACGAGCGTCGTGTTGTTCCAGTCGGCGGTCGCGAGCGTCCTCGAGAAGACGTATTTCTCGATACCGTACATGAAAGTCGCGATCTCGCCCTCGGCCGCGGGCCAGTAGGCCGCCATCATCTCATAGGTCACGCGCCCGAAGAGCAGCGTACCGGCGTCGCGTTGCGTCTCGCCGATATAGGCCGCCAGCTCGTCCTCGAAGACGAACCAACTGATGTCGTGGCCGGGCGCTTCGAAGAAACCGTCGACGCTGACCATGTCCCACATGATGATCTTGGGCATTGTCTTCCTCCCGCTGGGCAGCCGCTGCCGTGCTTATGGCATGAGATTGCCATGACTGGTTTCAAGTTGCAAGCGGTTTTGTTTCTAAACCACCTGTCGGATCTGTGGCACGGGAGGCGGAGGCGTTTCGCCGCCGTGGCTTTTCCTGCCGGGTTGCCTTATCCTCCCCCGTTGCCGGCATTCCAGGAGGGGCGCGACAGAGATGCCAGGTGGCGATGACGACGACCGGCTGGAACTCGACCTTCTCATTCGCGGCTTTCAGGTGTCGCGGATCATTCGTCTCGTTGCCGATCTCGAGATCGGCGACCGGATAGATCCCGAGAGGCCGGCGAATATTGCAGGGCTTGCAGATGCGTGTGGCGTCCTTGCCGAACCGCTATTGCGTGCCCTGCGTGCGCTTGCGGCCTTCGGGATATTTCGGGTCGACGCGGAAGGAAGGGTTAGCCATACGCCTCGCTCGCTGCTCTTGCGCACCGACGCGCCAGACAGCCTTCACCACAGTGCGCGCTTCTGGACCACGAGGGGTTCGTGGCGTGCATGGGAGTTTCTGGAAGCAGCCCTCCACGGCAAGGTGCCGCATGAAGAGGCCTGGGGAACGGATCGCTTCGGCTATCTCAGCGACAATCCGGCGGAAGGCCGCCTGTTCGATGCCTTCATGGCCAACTTTCCCGACGACCGGCACAACGCTCTCGCTGCCGCCTATGACTTCTCCAATGTGGGCCTCATCGTGGATGTCGGTGGCGGCAATGGCGAATCTCTGCGCCGCATCATCGCGCGACATGCCGGCGTGCGTGGTATCGTCTTCGATCGCCCCGATGTTATCGCAGCCATTCCTTCCGAGATGCTCGCGGGCGGCCGAATAACCACGCAGGCCGGCAGTTTCTTCGACGGCCTTCCGCCGGGAGCGGACCGCTACATGCTGATCCGGGTCCTGCACGACTGGCCGGACGAGGACGCGCGCCGAATTCTTCAGTCCTGTCGCGCCGCAATGTCGGATGACAGCCGCCTGCTGATCGTCGAGGCTCTGATGGAGCCGGATCCGTCGGTCGGGTCAAGAACGGAATATCTGATCGACATGCAGATGATGGCCATGTTCGGCCGGGCGCGTGAACGGACGCAGGGCGAATACGGCGGATTGCTTGCCGAGACAGGCTTCGACCTGGTGAAGGTCAGCCCGACCGCATCATCGGTCTCCATTCTGGAGGCGGCACCGCGTTGACAAGTCATGGACCCCTTCCCATTGCACGCTGCCCCCTGATCCGCTAAGAGACGCCGCGACTTTCCGCTCTCGCGGAAGCGGTGACTGGCCGATGTCCGAGAAGTCTCTCCAAGCTTTTTGATCGTCAGGCGCCGATGGGGAGCGCTGTTCACGCGTACGCGCGGAAAACATGTTGGTACGGTAGAGGCGAAATGGCACGCATCGTGATGAAATTCGGCGGAACCTCCGTCGCAGATTTGAACCGCATCCACAATGTCGCGCGCCATGTGAAACGCGAAGTCGATGCCGGCCACGAGGTTGCCGTTGTCGTCTCCGCCATGTCCGGCAAGACCAACGAGCTGGTCGGCTGGGTCGAGAACATGCCGAAGGTCGCAGGCTCGAATGCGCCTTTCTACGACGCGCGCGAATATGACGCCGTCGTCGCCTCCGGCGAACAGGTGACCTCCGGCTTGCTCGCGATCGCGCTGCAGTCGATGGGCATCAACGCACGCTCGTGGCAGGGCTGGCAGCTTCCGGTCAAGACCGACAACGCCCATGGAGCGGCCCGCATCCTCGATATCGACGGCGCCGATATCATCCGCCGCATGGGCGAGGGCCAGGTAGCCGTCGTCGCCGGCTTCCAGGGTCTCGGCCCGGACAATCGCGTGGCGACGCTCGGCCGCGGCGGTTCGGATACGTCGGCGGTCGCGATCGCCGCCGCCGTCAAGGCCGACCGCTGCGACATCTACACGGACGTCGATGGCGTCTACACGACCGACCCACGCATCGAGCCGAAGGCGCGGCGGCTGAAGAAGATCGCCTTCGAGGAAATGCTGGAAATGGCCTCCCTCGGCGCGAAGGTGCTGCAGGTGCGCTCGGTCGAGCTCGCCATGGTGCACAAGGTGCGTACCTTCGTGCGCTCGTCTTTCGAGGATCCCGATGCGCCGGGCATGGGTGACCTTCTGAACCCGCCCGGAACGCTGATTTGTGATGAGGATGAGATCGTGGAACAGGAAGTCGTAACCGGCATTGCCTATGCCAAGGATGAAGCCCAGATCTCGCTGCGCCGCCTGGCCGACCGGCCCGGCGTTTCCGCCGCGATCTTCGGGCCGCTCGCCGAGGCTCATATCAACGTCGACATGATCGTGCAGAACATTTCGGAGGACGGCTCCAAGACCGACATGACCTTCACCGTGCCGTCCGGCGACGTCAACAAGGCGCTGAGGGTGCTTTCGGAAAACAAGGAGAAGATCGGCTACGATGTCGCCCAGTCGGAATCCGGCCTCGTCAAGGTCTCGGTCATCGGCATCGGCATGCGCAGCCATGCGGGCGTTGCCGCTTCCGCTTTCCGGGCGCTCGCCGAGAAGGGCATCAACATCAAGGCGATCACCACCTCCGAGATCAAGATTTCCATCCTGATCGACGGACCATATGCCGAATTGGCGGTTCGCACTTTGCATTCCGCTTACGGTCTGGATAAGAGTTAAACAGCAGGCGTTCGATTTGGGATTCGCGGCTGGTCACGGCCGCGATATCCTGTCACATGCCGTGGTTTATTCTTGATTGTGGAGACCCTACGCGATGAGAGACCTTTCCGCGGGTCCGCGCGTTCTCCTCAAGCGGTTGCGCGAGCTCATGGCGGAACCGCTCGAGCCGCAGGAGCGCCTTGACCGGATCGTGCGCCAGATCGCGCAGAACATGGTCGCGGAAGTGTGCTCCGTCTATGTGCTGCGCTCCGACGGCGTGCTCGAACTCTACGCCACCGAAGGTCTAAACAAGACCGCCGTGCACCTGGCGCAATTGAAGATGGGGCAGGGCCTCGTCGGCACGATCGCCGCTTCGGCGCGGCCGCTCAATCTCTCCGATGCGCAGTCGCATCCGGCCTTCACTTACCTGCCGGAAACGGGCGAAGAGATATACCACTCGTTCCTCGGCGTGCCGATTCTCCGCACCGGCCGCGCGCTCGGCGTGCTCGTCGTGCAGAACAAGGCGATGCGCAACTATCGTGAGGACGAGGTCGAGGCTCTCGAGACGACCGCGATGGTGCTCGCCGAAATGGTGGCGACGGGCGAGCTCAAGAAGATCACAAAGCCCGGCTTGGAACTCGATCTCTCGCGGCCCGTGACCATAGAGGGCAACAGTTACGGCGAGGGCATCGGGCTCGGCTACGTCGTGCTGCACGAGCCGAGAATCGTCGTCACCAATCTGCTCAACGAGGATACCGACCAGGAGCTGCAGCGGCTTGCTGAGGCGCTCGGGTCGCTCCGCATCTCGATCGACGACATGCTGTCACGCCGTGACGTGTCGATGGAGGGCGAGCACCGCGCCGTGCTCGAAACCTATCGCATGTTCGCCCATGACCGCGGCTGGGTGAGAAAGCTTGAGGAAGCAATTCGCAACGGCCTCACGGCCGAAGCGGCGGTGGAGCGGGTGCAGAGCGAGACCAAGGCGCGGATGATGCGCCTCACGGACCCTTACCTGCGCGAGCGCATGCACGATTTCGATGATCTCGCCAACCGGCTCTTGCGCCAGCTTTCCGGCTATGGCGCCAAACTGTCGGCGGCCGATTTCCCGAACGACGCGATCATCGTCGCGCGCGCCATGGGTGCCGCCGAACTGCTCGATTACCCGCGCGAGAACGTGCGCGGCCTGGTCCTTGAGGAGGGAGCGGTCACCAGTCACGTGGTGATCGTCGCCCGCGCGATGGGCATTCCGGTGGTCGGGCAGGCGGCAGGGGCCGTGGCGCTTGCCGAAAACCGTGACGCCATCATCGTCGACGGTGACGATGCGAAGGTCCATCTGCGGCCGTTGACCGACCTGCAGCGCGCCTACGAGGAAAAGGTTCGTTTCCGTGCCCGCCGCCAGGCACAGTTCCGTGCACTGAAGGACGTCGAGCCGCTGACGAAGGACGGCAAGCGCATTACATTGCAGATGAATGCCGGTCTGCTCGTCGATCTGCCGCATTTGAACGAGGCAGGAGCGGAGGGCATCGGCCTCTTCCGCACCGAACTGCAATTCATGATCGCCTCCACCATGCCCAAGGCGGAGGAACAGGAAGACTTCTATCGCAATGTCATGAAGCAGACGGGAGGCAAGCCGGTGACCTTCCGCACGCTCGATATCGGCGGAGACAAGGTCGTACCCTACTTCCGTGCCGCCGAGGAGGAGAACCCAGCGCTCGGCTGGCGCGCCCTTCGGCTGTCGCTCGACCGGCCCGGTTTGCTGCGAACCCAGTTCAGGGCAATGCTCAGAGCGACGGCCGGGGCCGAACTCAAGCTGATGCTGCCGATGGTGACGGAGGTGGCGGAGCTTAGAGCCGCGCGCGAACTCCTGCAGAAGGAAATCGAGCGCCAATCGAAGATAGGCGAGCAATTGCCGCGCAAGCTGCAATTCGGAGCGATGCTGGAAGTGCCGGCTCTGCTCTGGCAGCTCGACGAACTGATGGCGGAAGTGGATTTCGTCTCGGTCGGCTCGAACGATCTCTTCCAATTCGCCATGGCGGTCGACCGCGGCAATGCCCGCGTCTCCGATCGTTTCGATACGCTCGGGCGGCCGTTCCTGCGCCTTCTCCGCGACATCGTGCGCGCCGGCGAACGCAATAACACGCCGGTGACGCTCTGCGGCGAAATGGCGAGCAAGCCGCTTTCGGCCATGGCACTGCTCGGGCTCGGCTTCCGGTCGGTTTCGATGTCGCCGACGGCCGTCGGCCCGGTCAAGGCCATGCTCTTGGCGCTCGACGCCGGCAAGCTGGCCGAGGTGCTCGATGCTGCGCTCGACGACGTCAAGGCCGAGACGTCGGTCCGGCAGCTCCTGGTCGATTTCGCGGCCGCAAACGGCATACCGGTATAGGCTGAATCAGAGCGCTGGTGTCTTCGTCCGGACAGCATCCGGACGGGGCCAAACGCATTTGGAGTAAAACTTGGCAAAGCTTCCCGTTGAAAAGATGCGCGAACTGGAAAGGCGGTTCGGCGAGATCGAAGCTCGCATGTCCGCCGGCCCCTCTGCCGACGTCTATGTGAAACTCGCGTCGGAATATTCCGAGCTGCAGCCGGTGGTGACGAAGATCCGCGCCTACCAACAGGCCGAGCGGGAGCTTGCCGATATCGAGACGATGCTTTCCGACCGCGCGACGGACAAGGAGATGCGCGACCTCGCGGAGATGGAAAAGCCCGAGGTCGAGGAGCGGATAGAAGCGCTCGAGCAGGAGATCCAGATCCTGCTCCTGCCGAAGGATGCGGCCGACGAAAAGAGCGCCATACTCGAAATCCGTGCCGGCACCGGCGGTTCGGAAGCCGCACTCTTTGCCGGTGACCTCTTCCGCATGTACGAACGCTATGCCTCCACCAAGGGCTGGCGCGTCGAAGTGCTTTCGGCGAGCGAAGGCGAGGCCGGAGGCTACAAGGAAATCATCGCGACCGTTTCCGGGCGCGGCGTGTTTTCGCGGCTGAAGTTCGAGTCCGGCGTCCACCGGGTGCAGCGTGTTCCGGAAACGGAGGCGAGCGGCCGCATCCACACGTCGGCGGCCACTGTCGCCGTCCTGCCGGAAGCCGAAGAGATCGATGTCGAGGTCCGGCCCGAGGACATCCGCATCGACACCATGCGCTCCTCCGGCGCCGGCGGTCAGCACGTCAACACGACGGATTCGGCCGTGCGCATCACCCATATCCCGACCGGCATCGTCGTCACCAGCTCGGAGAAGTCGCAGCATCAGAACCGTGCCAAGGCGATGCAGGTGCTGCGCTCGCGGCTTTACGACATGGAGCGCCAGCGCGCCGACAGCGAGCGTTCGGCGGACCGCAAGAGCCAGGTGGGATCCGGCGACCGCTCGGAGCGCATTCGCACCTATAACTTCCCGCAGGGGCGCATAACCGACCATCGCATCAATCTTACCCTCTACAAGCTCGACCGCATGATGGAGGGGGAAATCGACGAGGTGGTGGATGCGCTGCTGGCCGACCATCAGGCGAGCCAGCTCGCCCTCCTCGGCGAAAGGCAGAACTGAAGGACGATGGCCGAGACACTCGACAGCCTTCTGGCCGAAAGCCGCGACAAGCTGAAGGCCGCCGGCATCGAAGCGGCAGCGCTCGATGCCCGGCATCTGGTTTCCGGCCTGCTCGGCCTTTCGCGCGCCGCATTGGTGACGCGGGGAGGGGAGCCCGTCGGTGAGGCGGATGCGGCGCGGATACGGGCCGCCATCGAACGTCGCGCGGCCCATGAGCCCGTCCATCGAATCCTCGGCGAGCGCGAGTTTTTCGGTCTGAACCTGAAGCTCTCGAAGGACACGCTGGAACCTCGGCCCGATACCGAAACGCTGGTCGACTGCCTGATACCCCATGTGCGGCGCATCGCCGCAAGAAAGGGAAGCTGCCGGATCCTCGATCTCGGGACAGGAACCGGGGCAATCTGTCTCGCTCTTCTCAACGCGGTACTTGACGCACGGGGTCTCGGTACCGATATATCGAACAACGCCTTGCAGACGGCACGAGAAAACGCTCACAGGAATGGCTTGGCAGAACGCTTCGAAACGTTGCGCAGCAACTGGTTCGAGGCTGTGGAAGGGCGGTTCGACGTCATCGTCTCAAATCCGCCGTATATACGGTCCAGTGTCATTGCAGAGCTTGATCCGGAGGTGAAATACCACGATCCGGTTGCCGCACTTGACGGCGGAGACGAAGGGCTGGATGCCTATCGTGCCATTGCTCTTCACGCCAGTCGCCATCTTGAAACGGACGGCCTACTTGGCTTGGAAATCGGTTTCGACCAAAAGCAGGCGGTGACTGCGCTTTTCGAAGCGCAAGGATTTCGCTTGCTCAGCGGTGTGAAGGATCTTGGCGGTAACGACCGGGTCCTCGTGTTCGAGCAGGACGTTGAACGCAGCAATGACCGTTGAAAAAATGCTGCACTAGCGCCTCTCTTTTCTGGAAGTGCAAAGAAAGGGCTTGGAATCCCAAAGGAAGCGGGCTAGTTTCACCCCGCGCACTGGGCAGAAGGTCATGGACCAAAGATTCGTTCCAGTATGACCTGGCCACGGGGATTGCTCTCAAGAAAGAGTTGCTAGGGTTCGACAGTGCCTTGTGCGGGTACCTGTTAATTTGACGTCAGCCGGCGCCGAGATCGCGAACGAGCGGTCTGCCGTGGCGCGTGTTTACTCGGGCGCGGAGAGTCGTGCCGAGAGCGGAATCACATGATCATCATTATCAAGAAAATTCGGGTGAATGGACTATGAGGCCTGGACAGCAAAACAAGCGCGGCCGTGGGCGGAATAACAACAACGGAAATGGAAACAACCGCAAGGGATCTAATCCCTTGACGCGGACTTACGATAGCTCCGGCCCCGACGTTAAGATTCGCGGCACCGCCCAGCACATCGCTGAGAAATACGCAGCGCTTGCCCGCGACGCCCAGAGCTCCGGCGACCGCGTCATGGCGGAAAACTACCTGCAGCATGCCGAGCACTACAACCGCATCATCGCGGCAGCGCAGGCGCAGATGCAGGATCGTTTCCAGCGGGAAGAGCGCCAGGACTACCAGGATCGCGACGTTGTCGACCGCGACCAGGACGATCTGGATCAGGTCTACGTCGATGAAGCACCGGGCGTCGCAGCCGCGGCACCCGTCAGCGAACCCCAGCCGATCATCGACGGTTCCGGCCCCCAGCCGGTGATCGAGGGCACGCCAGCCGAGGTCGCAATGGAAGAGGAAACGCCGGCAGTTTCGTCCGGTCGCGGGAACTCCCGCCGCCGTAGCGCAAACCGGCCCCGCCGCCAGCCGCGCCACGGCGCGCAGGAGGAGGCGGCCGGCGAACAGCCGGCGACCGACGCCGGCGGCACCACACCGGTGCTTGCCGCCTCCGAATAACGCTTCGGCACTTCATCCTCGCGCCAATGTAAAAGAAGGCCCAGCCGTCGCCGGCTGGGCCTTTTGTTTTCCGTACCACCCGCGACCAGGCCGATTTTTCCTGGCCTCATTTCGCCGCGATGCTTGCAGCGCCGCGCGTCTGGTCAGACGCGCAAAGGTCGCCGTAGCCCTTTTGTATTGCCGCATGTTTTTATCCTTGAATCGGATACGATTTAAGGAAACATGCAGTTACGACGCCCTTTAATTTCGCAGAGCGCCGTCCCATATTCGCCCTGAACACCTGATCCCGCGCAAGGCGAGGACGAGAGATAATGACAGGCTTGCCGAATGCGGGAGCCGATCCTGAAACACCGGCCAGTGCCACGATGATGGGCTCGCCGGTTTATGGAGGTAAAGAATGAATATCGAAAAATATTCCGAGCGCGTTCGCGGCTTCCTTCAATCGGCACAGACCTATGCCTTGGCAGAGGGCCACCAGCAGTTCACGCCGGAACACGTCCTCAAGATATTGCTCGACGACGACCAGGGCATGGCCGCTTCGCTCATCGAGCGCGCCGGGGGCGACGCGCGTGAGGCGCGCGCCGGCACGGCTGCGGCGCTGGCAAAGCTCCCGAAGGTCACTGGCGGCAGCGGGTCCGTCTATCTCTCCCAGCCGCTCGCCAAGGTTTTCACGACTGCCGAGGAGGCGGCCAAGAAGGCCGGCGACAGTTTCGTGACTGTCGAACGCCTGCTTCTGGCGCTGGCGATCGAAAGCTCTGCCGCAACCGCTTCGATCCTTTCCAAGGCCGGTGTGACGCCGACCAAGCTCAACCAGGTCATCAACGAGATCCGCAAGGGCCGGACCGCCGACAGCGCGAACGCGGAGCAGGGCTTCGATTCGCTCAAGAAATACGCACGCGATCTCACCGCTGAAGCGCGGGAGGGCAAACTCGATCCGGTGATCGGCCGCGACGAGGAAATCCGCCGCACCATCCAGGTGCTGTCCCGCCGAACGAAGAACAATCCGGTGCTGATCGGCGAGCCGGGCGTCGGCAAGACGGCGATCGCCGAAGGCCTGGCGCTGAGGATTGTCAATGGTGACGTGCCGGAGAGCCTGAAGGACAAGCGACTGATGGCGCTCGACATGGGAGCGCTGATTGCCGGGGCGAAATATCGCGGCGAGTTCGAAGAGCGGCTGAAGGCCGTACTCAACGAGGTTCGCTCGGAAGAAGGCGAGATCATCCTGTTCATCGACGAGATGCACACGCTGGTCGGCGCCGGCAAGGCGGACGGGGCGATGGATGCCTCGAACCTCCTGAAGCCCGCGCTTGCCCGCGGCGAGCTGCATTGCGTCGGCGCGACGACGCTCGACGAGTACCGCAAGCATGTCGAGAAGGATGCCGCGCTTGCCCGCCGGTTCCAGCCCGTATTCATCGAAGAGCCGACGGTCGAGGATACGATCTCGATCCTCAGGGGTTTGAAGGAAAAATACGAGCAGCACCACAAGGTGCGGATCTCGGATTCCGCGCTGGTTGCGGCTGCGACGCTTTCCAACCGTTACATCACCGACCGCTTCCTGCCGGACAAGGCGATCGACCTCATGGACGAGTCGGCTTCGCGTCTGAGGATGCAGGTCGACTCGAAGCCCGAGGAGCTCGACGAACTCGACCGTCGCGTGATCCAACTCAAGATCGAGCGCGAAGCGCTGAAGAAGGAGACCGATGCGTCCTCCAAGGATCGCCTCGCGAAGCTGGAACTCGACCTTTCGGCGCTCGAGGAGCAGGCCGCTGCTCTGACGGCGCGCTGGCAGGCGGAAAAGCAGAAGCTCGGGCGGGCCGCCGATCTCAAGAAAGAGCTCGACGAAGCACGCAACGAGCTTCAGATCGTCCAGCGCAAGGGTGAATTCCAGCGGGCAGGGGAGCTTGCCTATGGCGTGATCCCGAAGCTCGAGAAGGAGCTTGCCGCGGCGGAAAGCCAGGACGGCGCGAACGCAAACCCGATGGTGCAGGAGGTTGTGACGCCGGACAACATCGCCCATGTCGTTTCGCGCTGGACCGGTATCCCGGTCGACAAGATGCTGGAAGGCGAGCGTGAAAAGCTGCTCCGGATGGAAGACGAACTGGCGAAATGGGTGGTCGGCCAGGGCGATGCTGTGCAGGCGGTCTCACGGGCCGTTCGCCGCGCGCGCGCCGGACTGCAGGATCCGAACCGGCCGATCGGGTCGTTCATCTTCCTCGGCCCCACCGGGGTCGGCAAGACGGAGCTTACCAAGGCGCTTGCCCGCTTCCTGTTCGATGACGAGACCGCGTTGATGCGGATCGACATGTCGGAATATATGGAGAAGCACTCGGTCGCCCGGCTGATCGGCGCGCCTCCCGGCTACGTCGGCTATGAAGAAGGCGGGGCGCTGACCGAATCCGTTCGCCGCCGGCCTTACCAGGTCGTGCTGTTCGACGAGATCGAGAAAGCGCATCCGGATGTCTTCAACGTGCTTCTGCAGGTGCTCGACGATGGGCGCTTGACCGATGGTCAAGGGCGTACCGTCGACTTCAAGAACACGATGATCATCATGACCTCGAATCTTGGTGCGGAATACCTGGCCGCACTTGGTGAGGACGAGGACAGCGACGCGGTTCGCGATCAGGTCATGGAAGTGGTGAGAGCCGCTTTCCGTCCGGAATTCCTGAACCGTGTCGACGAGATTATCCTGTTCCACCGGCTGCACCGGGCACAGATGGGCGCGATCGTCGACATTCAGCTCGAAAGGCTGCGCAAGCTCCTTGCCGAGCGCAAGATCACGCTCGAACTCGAGGACGAAGCGCGGACCTTCCTCGCGGAAAGAGGCTACGATCCGGCTTACGGTGCCCGGCCGTTGAAGCGCGCGATCCAGAAGTATGTCCAGGATCCGCTCGCGGAGAAAATGCTGCAGGGCGAGTTCCCGGACGGCTCGGGGATCAAGGTGCTGGCCGGGTCCGACCGGTTGAACTTCAAACGCGGTGCGCCCGCCGCGCAGGAAGCCGCCTAATGCATGTCGCCCAAAAGTGCGCCGCGGCTTTGGGACAACGACATGCACAAAACACGGGACCTACAGCGCCGTGCGTCTTTGCAGACGCACAAAGGACGCTGTAGCACTTTGAACTGCTGCATGTTTTTGTCCTTAAATCGGGTACGATTTAAGGACACATGCAGTAAAGCGCGTCGCATGAATTCGATTGAACGCGCCGCGCTTTAGGCGGCCTCACCACCGAAGAGAGAAGGCCGCCCATGGGCGGCCTTCTTGCGTTCGTATCAAACCGGTTTCGCGGTTATTGACTCGCGACCTCGCTGGCATCGTCCCTGCCGAGGAGTTCGTCGATGCGCTCGCGCTCTTCCTCGAACTTTGCCAGCGCCTCGCCGGAAAGCGACTTTCCTCCTGGCAAGCGGATGCGGAGCGGGTCGACCTTGTTGCCGTTGACGATCAATTCGTAATGGAGGTGCGGACCGGTCGAAAGGCCGGTCGTTCCGACCCAGCCGATCACCTGACCCTGCACGACCTTGGCGCCGGGCTTCACGCTCTTGGCGATCGCACTTTGGTGGTTGTAGGACGAGACATAGCCGTTGGCATGGCGGATCAGCGTCTGGTTGCCATAGCCTCCGGAATCCCAACCCGCCTTCTCCACGACGCCGTTGCCCGCTGCAATGATCGGGGTGCCGCGAGGGGCGGACCAGTCGACGCCCGTGTGCATGCGCGAGAAACCGAGGATCGGGTGACGGCGCATGCCGAAGCCGGAACGGAAATGACCGTTCGGAACCGGGTTGCGCAGCAGGAACTGGCGGATGCTCTTGCCGTCCTTGTCGAAATAGTCGATCGAATTGTCGTCCGGATCCTGGAAGCGGTAGAAGCGCGTTTCCGCATCGCCGAATTTGGCGTTGACGTAGAGAAGCTCCGACTCCTCTGTTGCCTGCCCGCTTTCATCGGTGACGGAGAAAAAGGCTTCGAGCGAATCCGTCGGCTTGAGCTGGGCCTGGAAATCGACATTGCTCGCGAGCAGCTTGACGATGAGCGCGACCATGTCGGCGTTCATGCCGTAGGAGAGGGCGGCGCGATAGATTCCGTCATAGACGCGGGGCAGGTCGTGACCGCTGGTGACCACCGGCGTGCCGGTGTCGTCGAAGGCGGTCGCGACCGCGTCGAGCTTCGGCGGTTCGGCGCCGGGAACGAAGCGACCGCTGTCGTCCACCGCCATGGTGAGCACGTGCCGGTTGCGCGAGTAGATCGTGGCGCGGACGATTCGCGCCTCCTCGCCCTTCTGAATGATGCCGATGCGCAGCACGTCGCCGGCGGAAAGCTCCTTGGCCCCGAGTGCTTCTTCGAGATAACCGGCCGCATCCGCGGCCTGAGCCTTGGCGTAACCGGCACTGATCATCACCGTCGCAATCGGCGTCGCCCGGCGTACCGGAATAACGTCGTCGGCATATTCGGTGCTCTGCTTGGTGATGTTCTCATAGGTGGAGACGCTCATGTTCTCCTCGACGATGCGGGCAGAAAGCCCCTGCATCAGGTCGAGGTTGCCGGCGTCCGAGGCAAAGCGCTGCGGGTCGACATAGAAGAGCGATGCGACCTGCGTATTGCCCTCCGTCAGCACCGATCCGTTGGTGCGGACGTTCTCCTCGACCTCATCGAGCGACATCGACGGTCCGAAGGCAAGGCCGGCGCCATTCACTGGAAAATCCACGGTTTTCAGTGCCACCTCGGACTCGACGTCCGAGCCGTAGATCGTTCCGGTCTTGGCGGCGGGTGCTTCCGCGTCCGCCTCGTCCGTGGAAAAGATCGCCAGCGGGTCGAAGTCCGGATAGCTTTCGGAAGTCTGGTGGTTGGCGGCCAGCGCCATCTTGACGTGAACGAAGGGCTGGCGGCGGACCACCTCCTTCTCGCCGTCATGGATCATGGTGGAGACTTCCATGACCGTCTTGTCGGCCGGCTTGGCGACGATATT